>DASPUU010000023.1:0-6140 GCA_035622755.1 Myxococcaceae bacterium | reverse complement strand
CATCGCCGACGAGCACGGCGGCACGGTGCGCTGCGAGAGCGCGCCCGGCCGCGGGACCCGCTTCGAGTTCCGGGTCCCGGTGGGGCTGGCGGCCTAGGCCGACCGAGCTCGGTCAGCCGTCCGAGCCCCCGGCCTTCTTCGGAGCGAGGAAGCTGATGTTGTCCTCGATGCGCGGCTCGTCGGCGGAGAAGCCCGGGCCCTGGAAGGCTTCGAGGAGCTTGTGGTGGGCGTCGATGATCGCCTTGAGGTGAGCCTCGAACTGGGTCCTCTGCCGGCGGAGCTCGTTGATGTCCTCGATGACCTGGACCAGCCGCTGATGGGCGGCGTGGACGATCTTCTCCGCCTGGTGCTCGGCCTCGGCGAGGATGATGTCCGCTTCCTTCTTGGCCACCCCCTTCAGGTCGTCGGAGACCTTCTGCGCGGTGACCATCGTCTGCTGCAGCGTGCGCTCGCGCTCCAGGTGGTGCTCGAGCTGGCCCTGGATCCGCTTCAGCTCTTCCTTGAGGGCGATGTTCTCCTTCACCACCTCCTCGAACTCCCCGGCCAGGAGCTCGAGGAAGGCCTGGACGTCCCGGCGGGCGAAGCCCCGGAAGGCGGCCTCGAAGCGCTTCTGGCGGATGTCGAGCGGGGTGAATTTCATGGCAGCCGGGGAGTCTACCGCCGTCCCGCGACAGCCCAAGGAACCCGCCGGCCCCCGGCCCCTCGACTCGAGGGGTGTCCGCCGGTCAACGCCGCCTCGGTCGCCGGCGCCCACCTGACCGCACAGCCGCTGCCCGGGGCCTCGTCGACGTGCGCCGGCGGGGCGCTCGGGGCTCGGACGCCACCGGCTCGTGATTGGCGGAGGTGGCGCCGGTCCAGGCGGGAGGATCGCTCGCCGGGAAGGACTCCTGGGAAGTCTCGTCGACCGGGTCCGAGGACGGGTCTCGGGGAGCTGTGGGAGCGGTGACCATTGGCCCCAGGCGCGCTTCGGGCATCGCCCGTCTACCACTGCCATCCGGCGATGAGGTAGAGGCGGACGAGCGGATCCTCCGGACAGATGCCGAACAGGGCGCTGGCCGTGAGCTTGAGGTTGGCCGGCCGGTAGGTGAGCAGCAGCTCGGGGCCGATCTGGAAGACCCCGTAGAAGGTCGGCGTTCCGTGCTGGTCGACGCCGGTGCGGAGCTCGGCCCCCAGCCGGAGCCAGTCCCGGGCGACAGGGAAGTTGAACGAGGCGGTGACCCCGATCTCCATGTCCGCTCCGTCCGAGTAGGGCTCGTTGAAGTAGTCGATGTTCCCCTCGATGAAGAAGTTGGAGGCCCACAGGCCCTCCCCGGGCAGGTCCCCTCCGGCCAGCAGCCGGAACTCGGCCCGGTCCTGCGCGTTCTTGTTGGTGGTGAGCTCGAAGTAGAGGACCGGGTTCCAGGAGATGGCGTTGTAGACGGGCGCGATCGCGTAGCGCATCTCCAGCGATACGCCCTGGTAGTCGAAGGGCGCCCCGGTGGCCCAGCCGAAGTTCAGGTACAGGTCGAGCTGGACGTGCGAGGAGAGGCCCATCTCCACCTCTGCCTTGAGCGTGGTCTCCTCGCCCGCCCCGTGCTTCATGAAGTCGGTCTGGAGCCAGAGCTCGGCGGCGTAGCGACCCGGGTCGAGGCGCCAGAAGCGGCTGACGGTGAACTCGCGGACCTGGGTGTCGGGGGGGGAGGGCCGCTCGGCGGTGACCTCCGTCCGGTAGGGCGCCGGCTGGAGCCCGGGACCGGCGGTGTACCCCCCGGCCTCCTGGGCGCGGCCGGGCACGGCGGCGAGGACGGCGGCGAGGACGGCGGCGCGGGGGATGCGTCTCGTCAAGCGGTCTCCGGGCCGGCAGGGCGGGCGAATCTAGCCGGGCCCGCTGACGCGGCTCTCGGAGACGACCGGGACGGGTGGGGCACGCGGGGCGACCCCCGAGCCGGCGTGCTGCCGTCCTCGAAGGGGTCGCCGTGACGGACCGCGTGGACTTCAACAACGCTTCAAACGACTGGCCTCACGCCTTGACCTTGGTCTCGCGCTCGGCCTTGACCACGATGTGCTTCGCCTGCGCCTCCGGCTTCTTGGGCAGGGTGATGGTGAGCACTCCGGCGGTCAGCTCGGCACGGGTGGCATTCACCTCGACCTCGGCGGGCAGCGTGAACGTCCTGTGGAAGGTGCCGTAGGAACGCTCGTAGGCGTAGTAGGTCTCGTTGACGTCCCTCTTCTCGCTTTCCCTCTTGCCGCTGATGCTGATGCGGTCGCCGAGGAGCTTGATCTCCAGGTCGTTCTCCTTCAGCCCCGGAACGTCGGCGCGGAAGATGAACGCGTCACCCGTCTCCTTGACCTCGAAGGCCGGGGTGAACGTCATCGGCACCGGCTCGAGCAGGTAGGGCGACATCTCGGCGAAGGGATCCCAGCCGAGCATGTTGCGCAGCTGCCGGAGCGGCTCCCAGCTCGTCGGAACGAGCGGGGCGGGGGACACCGTCTTCTGAATGGGAAGGTTCATCGACTTTTCCTCCGGCGGGCGGGATGCCCGCCATGGCCTGGCATGTGCATTCCCCATTCCACGGACCGAAGCGGCTGGAGCGACTGGGAGAGGAACCGGGCCTCACCGCACCGGTTGCGGTCGCATGACGCTGTGCGCGAAACAGCTGCGGAGACGCGCACACGTCTGCTTCGCGGACCGAGAAGTTGCCGATGCGCGCCGGCGAGCTCCGACGGTCGCCGCGCCGCGAGCGCAGAAGCGATCCTCTCCGCCGTCTCGCGCAGGAAGGAGTGTCCCCGACGGGATTCGAACCCGTGTTACCGGCTTGAAAGGCCAGCGTCCTGGGCCTCTAGACGACGGGGACCCACCTGCTCGACGATGAGTCGCGGGGGGATCGAACCCCCGACCCTCGGCTTAAAAGGCCGGTGCTCTACCAGCTGAGCTAGCGACTCGTGCCGGTCATGTCCCAACTCCGGCAGGGCTGCAAGTCCGAAGGCCGGCCGGCGCGACCGGGGCTGGCGGGAGGGACCCGAAGGCGGAGGACGGGAGGCGCTCGAGGGTGGGACCCGAGGACGAGCCCGAGCAGGACGAGGGCGAGGAGGCCCCGGCGCCCGCACGCCGCTACATCACCCGGGCCGGCGCCGAGCGGCTCCACGCCGAGCTCCTCCGGCTTCTCAAGTCGGAGCGGCCGCGCGTCACGGCGGAGGTGAGCGCGGCGGCGGCACAGGGCGACCGGAGCGAGAACGCCGAGTACATCTACGGAAAGAAGCGCCTCCGGGAGATCGACCGCCGCATCCACTTCCTCCAGCGTCGCCTCGACACCTCCACGGTGGTGGACCCGCGCGAGCAGACCGACAGGAGGAACGTCTACTTCGGCGCCACCCTGGTGCTCGAGGACGAGGAGGGCCGGCGGAGCACGTACCAGCTGGTCGGCCCGGATGAGACCGATGCCCGGGGCGGGCGCATCAGCGTCGACTCGCCCCTCGGTCGAGCTCTGCTGGGGAAGGCCCTGGGAGCCTGGGTGACGGTGATTCGACCGCGCGGCGAAGTGGAGGTGTCCATCGTCGAGATCCGGTACGAATGACCCGGGGACCATGCCCGACACCATCCGCGTGCAGACACGGCTGTGGCGCACCTACCGGCGGCTCGACCCCGGGCGGCTGACCGCCGAGGACCCCGCCGTCGGCGCGGACCTCGGGCTCGGGCGGCTGCAGGGGCGGACCGCTCTGGCCCTCGGGGTCTACAGCCGCGCCGGTCTGGAGTACGCGCTCCGCCAGTACGGGACGCTGGGAAAGCTCGAGGCGCGCGGCCTGGGACGGATCGACGTCCAGCTCGAACTGGCCGATCCCTTTCGCCCCCGCATCCGGCTCGAGGGACGCGCCTTCCCCGGGCGTCCCTGCGTGGAGGTGGAGGTGCGGCAGACCTCCGGCGCCGAGGTGGGCTTCACCGAGGCGCTGGCGCGTGCCCCCATGCTCTACGTCGAGTCGCTCCTTCTCCAGCACCCTGGCGGCCGGTTCGACTGGTCGCGGCCGCGCTTGCCCGAACAGCAGTTTCCAGGGCTGTCGCTGTCGCAGGAGATTCTCCAGCTGCTCCTGCTCCTCGCCAAGCGGGTGGGCTCGGAGGCGCTCGCGCTGCGGCCCTCGAGCTTTCACGCCGCCTGGGTCTATGCGCGCTATTTCCGATTCGTCGATGGCCGGGCCCAGGGCCGCTTCGAATCTCTGCGCTCCGACCCGCGCCTCCGCCCGCTGTGGGTGCTCTCCTGGGCGCTGGAGCTCGACTGTGTCCGTCGCAACGGCGAGCGCGTCGGCTTTTCCCCGGACCCCATGGCGGCTCCCCTGAGCCGGAGGGTCGCCGCGCACTTCGCCCGTCCGCGGTGGCTGAGGATGCGCAGCCGCGGACGCTCCGACCGCCACGCGCTCGACCTGGCCTGCCTGAGAGCCAGGTTCCCCTGGGAGAGCATGCCCCGGGGAGAGCCGCCGGCATCCATCCGGGCGCTCCTCCGCCCGCCCCGGGGGACGCGGGGGGCGGCCGGGCCCCGAGTCGGAGGCCACGACTATAGTCGGGGCGGATAGAAGGGGGATGTGAGGCGCCCCGTCCTGGCGCAGCGTGGTCCGTCGCACCCGCCGTCCACAGAGGTTCCTGGCACCCCACGATGAAAAAGAACTTCGTCCTCGACACCAATGTCCTCCTCCACGATCCGCGCTCGCTGTTCACCTTCGAGGACAACAACGTCGTCATCCCGATCTACGTCATCGAGGAGGTCGACAAGTTCAAGCGGGACCTGAGCGAGCTGGGGCGCAACGCCCGCCTGGTCGCTCGCTACCTCGATGCGCTGCGGGCGGAGGGCTCGCTGGCCGAGGGAGTCCCGCTTCCCGGCGGGGGGAATCTCCGGGTGGTGGTCAGCCACCGGGATCTTCCACCTCACATCGGCGACGCCCAGCTGATGGACAACCGCATCCTCTCGGTGGCGCTGGACATCAAGGAGCGCGAGCCCGACCTCAAGGCGGTGTTCATCACCAAGGACACCTCGCTCCGCATCCGGGCCGACGCCATCGGGCTGGAGGCCCAGGACTACGACGCCCAGCGGGTGGAGATCAGCGAGCTCTACACCGGGCACCGCGAGCTGCTCGTCTCCAAGGAACTGGTGGACCAGATGTACCGCGCGGGCGCGGAGGTGACCCCCCCGGAAGGGGATGCGCTCTCGCCCAACGAGTTCGTCCTCCTCAAGGACGAGACCAACCCCTCTCATACGGCCATGGCGCGGATGAGCCCGGCCAAGAACCGCCTGGTCCCCCTCCTCCGGGTGGTGAAGGACGGGGTGTGGGGCATCCGTCCCCGGAACATGGAGCAGAGCTATACCCTCGACCTGCTCCTCAACGACGAGGTCAAGCTGGTGACCATCGTCGGGAAGGCGGGGACGGGAAAGACGCTGCTGGCCATCGCCGCCGGACTGCACAAGACCACCGAGGAGGCGGCTTTCCAGAAGCTCCTCGTCAGCCGACCCATCTTCCCGCTCGGGCGTGACCTCGGGTACCTGCCCGGGGACGTGGAGCAGAAGCTCAACCCCTGGATGCAGCCCATCTTCGACAACGTCGAGTTCCTGATGAACCTCAGCCGCGCCGACAAGAAGGCCGGCCGCGGCTACCACGAGCTCCTCGACCTGGGGATCCTGGAGATCGAGCCCCTCACCTACATCCGCGGGCGCAGCATCCCCAACCAGTTCATCATCGTCGACGAAGCCCAGAACCTCACCCCCCACGAGGTGAAGACCATCATCACCCGCGTCGGAGACGGGACGAAGATCGTCCTGACCGGGGATCCCTTCCAGATCGACAACCCGTACGTCGACGCCACCAGCAACGGCCTGGTCCACGTGGTCAATCGTTTCCAGAAGGAGCGCATCGCCGGGCACATCACCATGACCAAGGGAGAGCGCAGCACCCTGGCGGAGCTGGCGGCGAATTTGCTCTAGTCGCCCCAGCGAGCTGGCCATGCCAGGGGACGTCCGAGCGCTCATCGAGTACCCCGCCGCCTACACCTTCAAGGTCATGGGAAGGCAGGAGCACGGCTTCCGCGAGTACGTTCGACAGCTCTTTCACCGTGTGCTGGCCCAGGAGATCTCCCAGGATTCGATGAGCGAGGTTCCTTCCCGCGGAGCGCGCTACCTCTC
>DASPUU010000022.1:0-18500 GCA_035622755.1 Myxococcaceae bacterium | reverse complement strand
GGCCGGACGTGGACTCCATGCTCGACGGCCTCGCCGGGATGCGGCCGCGTTCCTTTCCACCCATCAAGGAGCAGGCAGGGAGGAGAGAGCGGATCACATCCATCGAGCTTGCCTTTTGCCCTGACCATCTGCTCGACCTCCTCCTCCGTCTCGAGCGGACGGTGCGCCCGGAGATGGTCGTGGCTACCTACGTGTTCATGAGCCGCTGCCTGCCGCTGCTCGCCAGGGGCGTGCTCCGGGTCCTCGACACCATTGATGTGTTCTCCACCAAGACGGAGAAGGTGGTGCAGTTCGGAGTCGCTGACGATCTGGCCCTGACGCGCGAGGAGGAAGCGACCCTGCTGAGGCGAGCAGACCTCCTCGTCGCCATCCAGCCCTCCGAGGAGGAAGACCTCCGCGCGCTCGCACCGGACCGGCCGGTGGTCACGGCCGGCGTCGACTTCCCGCTCGTCGACGGACACGGTGCGCCCTCCGGCGACCCGGCCGTGCTCTACGTCGCGTCGAAGAACGCCCTGAACGTGAAGGGCATCCGGGATTTCCTCGCCTTTGCCTGGCCGCTCATCCGACGCGACGTTCCACGCGCGCGGCTGCTCGTGGCCGGGCCGATCTGCGAGGTCGTCGATGGGCAGGTTCCCGGCGTCGAGCTTCTCGGGCAGGTCGACCGCCTCGACGACCTGTACGCAGAGGCCCGCGTGGTCGTCAACCTGGCCGTGGCCGGAACGGGGCTCAAGGTCAAGACCGTCGAGTCGCTCGCCCACCTGCGGCCGATCGTGCTCTGGCCGTGCGGGATCGACGGCCTGTCGCCGGACATCGCTCGGTTCTGTGACGTGGCCAGCAATTGGTACGATTTCGCGCGCCGTGTCATTCGCCAGCTGAGGGTCGAGCAGATCGAGCTCACCACGCATCGCGCCGAGATCAGCCGCCAGCTTTCGCCCCAGGTCGTGTATGCCTCCCTTGGCAAGGCCATCGCGGAAGGGCTCCGGCGCGCAGCCGCGCGGGAAGTGCACCTGGAATGAGCTCGCCGGTACGCGGTCCAGCGGAGCGGCTGGGGGGCCTGCTCATCGACCTCGGGACCACGCCCGGGCCCGCGGCGCGCCGCTACCTCGCCCAGCTGCGCAACCGGGTCGGCCCGGAGCTCCCGGTCGACGTGCGATGGACGGGACCGGAGGATGACGTTCCGGCGAACACCCGCCTGCTCCGGGGTGGGCCGGGGGCTCGCGTCCTCGCCCGCGCCGCCGAGTCGGCAGCGAGTCGAGGCCATCTCGGGGTGCTCCTCACCCCGCTCTTGACCGACTCCGCTGTCCTCGGAGGCCTGCTCGATGCCTTCGGGCTCGACGAGATGGTGGGCTTCGTCGCGCCGAGGTTCGCCGACGAACGGGGCGACCGCGTCTGGTTCCTCCCCGGTGCCGCGCCCGGGGCCGCCCGGTCGCTGCCCAGGCAGTGCCTCTCCCTGTTGCCCCCTCACTACTTCACCACCGAACGCCTCGCTGCGTGCCTGATCATCCGACGCGAGGTCGCAGCGGAGATCGCCGCTTCGGAGGGGAGCCTGGAGAGCCTCCCCGCAGCAGTGCTCGAGGCCACGCTCGCGGCCCGTCGCCGGGGGCACCGGATGCTGGTGCTGAACCACGTGGTCGTGCCTGCGCCCGATGCCTGGGACCGGCTCTATCCGGTTCTCGACCGCGCTTCGAGCGACGAGCTGTACGCGCGCTGGCCCGATGCCAATGCCGGCGAGGAGTGGTTCGATGAGCTGCCGCACCAGCGGCGGGAGGTGCTGGCCGCAACCGCCAGGCGGGCACGGCCGGCGTCCAACCTGCCCGTCCTGCTCGACTGCCGTGGAGTCCCCGCGTTCCACAACGGGACCTCGGAAGCGGCGATCGGCCTGCTCGACGGCATTCGGGGCATCGGCCCGAGCTGGGTCATCGACCTCGCTTTCAACGCCGATGCCGCGCGCTTTCACCGCATCGCAGAGCGTTACCCGGAGATGAAGGTCGAGCACGGGATCCCGGAGCGAGCCTACGCGTCCGCCGTTTGCCTCAATCAGCCTTGGCACGTCTCCACGGTGGCTGAATTGCACCGCCGTGGACTGACCATCGGCTTCAACATGCTGGACACGATTGCCTGGGACGTCGTCTACCTGGGCAATCCCGAGATGGCCAAGGCCTGGCACTTCGTCGCCACCCACGGCGACGGGCTCGCCTACATCTCCGAGTTCACTCGCCGGCGTTTCCGGTTTCGTTTCCCGCTCGCGCCGTCCGTTCTCGAGACGGTGACCCACCTCAGCCTGGACGTGGCCGATTACCGAGACCCCGCGCTGGCCGACGCTCCGGAAGAGGACTTCCTGCTGGTGTTCGGCAACCAGTACGACCACAAGGCGGTGGCGCCCACGGTGGACCTGCTCAACCGGGCCTTTCCTTTCCAGCGGATCAAGGCCTTTGGCGCTCCGGATGAGGAACGGCACAACGTGACGGTTCTTCAGAGCGGCCACCTCTCCAGCCAGGAGATCGATCGCCTGGTGGCCTCGGCGCGGGTCGTCGTCTTCCCCTCGCACTACGAAGGATTCGGGCTCCCGGTGGTCAGGTCCCTGGCCTATGGCCGCAGCGTGGTGGTCCGCGCCTGCTCGCTCTGGCCCGAGATCGCCGGGTTGATGCGGATGCCCGGGCGGCTCGTCCAGTTCAGCGCACCCCACGAGCTCGTCGAGGCGGTGGGGAAGCTCCTGGCCGGCGAGCCGGTGGACGCCCTGCCCTTCGGAGGAGGCCTGGCCGGCGAAGCGCCGCCGCCCGGGTGGCGAGACTGCGCTCGTCGCCTGGTGGACCTGGTGGAACGGATGGTCAGTGGCGCGAGCCCGGAGCGGTGGTACGCGCGTGATCGCGCCCTGAGCTTGGCGCGGACCTGACGCCATGCGCATTCTGACCCTCTTCGTCCGGCACGGTACGTCGAGGTACCCGGAGGCACTGCCCGAGCTGCGCCGCTTCCAGGGCTCGCAGTTGCCCACCGTCGATCACCATCTCCTGGTGATCGACAACGGGGAGGCGCCCTTGCAGCCGGAGTCGGGCGTCGAGGTGATGGCCGGCTCGAATCGCCTCTGGGAGTTCTCGGCCTGGGACGAGGGGCTGGCCCGCGTGGGCCACCGGCTGTGGGACTACGACCTGGTCCACCTGGTGACCTCGGCCTTCGGTACCCTCTATACGCGCTACATCGACCGGCTGGACCACCGGCTGCTCGAGCAGGTCGCCGGCCGGGGCGCCGCCCTGGGTCACATCGACCGCTACAACGACCCGGTGGAGCTGCTGGGGTGCAGCACCCAGGCCTGGCTGCGGAGTGCCTTCTTCTATCTGCCTCCCGCCGAGCTGGCGACGCTCGGTTCCCTGGTCGGAGTCCCGGATCCCGGCTTGTTCTTTTCCGAGGATCCGGCCCAGCCCTTTCACGCGAACGCTCCCCTCTCCGGAAACCTCCGCCGCTACATCCTCGACTGGCTGACCGGCCCGGGTACGGGACAGGGGGTCACCTGGCATTCGCGGTTCGCGCTTTCGCGCGAGACGCTTCCCTACTTCCGCGCCAAGGTGCTGGCCCTGCTCAACGAGCAGATGCTCGCCATTCGCCTGCGGCGCCAGGGCTGCGCGCTGGTGGACGTGACCTGGCTCGCCACGCGGCGGGCCGCCGGATGGCGTGCGAACATCGACGTCTTTCCGGACTGGCGCGTCCAGCTCGCCGAACGAGACACCGACGCCGTCCCTCTGCCGGCGCCCTGATCGGGCCCTGGCCTTGCCGGCTCATCCCAGTCTCGACCAGGTGTGGACGACCCGGGGGGGCCATGCCGGCTCCGGGATGTCGGCCCGCACGGAGAGGTTCGGGTTGTAGTAGGGGTCCTGCTCCAGCACCTGGCCCCAGGTGGAGCGCAGATGGGCCATCTCGCCTGCGAAGCGCTCCCGGTTCGCGGGGTCCTCGTCCGAACCGCGAGACATCGACTCGTGGTGGTAGAGCTCGGCGTGCGGGGTCCACAGGTTCCGGTAGCCGCGAGCCCAGAGACGAAGGCAGAGGTCCACGTCGTTGTAGGCGACCTGGAGCTCCGTCTCGTTGAGCCCACCCAGTTCGAGGTAGAGCTTGCGCCGGATCACGAGACAGGCGGCGGTGACGGCCAGGACCTCGCGAACGATGCGCAGGCGCTCCAGATAGCCGCCGCTCCCGCGTGGACTGAGCCGGAAGTGGTGGCCGACGGTCCCGAACAGGCCTCCCACCACGCCGGCGTGCTGGACCGTGTCGTTGGGGTAGTAGAGCTTCGCCCCGACTGCCCCGACGCCTCCCTGGAGCGCGAGCCCGGCCATCTCCACGAGCCACTCCGGGGAGATGACCATTACGTCGTTGTTGAGGAGGCAGACCAGCTCTCCACGTGTCGCCTGCACCGCGGCGTTGCAGATGGCCGAGAAGTTGAACGCGCCCGGATGGCGGAGCACGCGTGCCGCACAGGTTCGCTCGAGCCGGTTCAGGTAACGCAGCGTGCCTGCCTCCCGGCTGTCGTTGTCCACCAACAGGAGCTCGTAGGGCGCGCTGCGGGTCCGCTCGCGCACGCTGGTGATGCACTGCTCGAGCAGCCTCAGGCGATCCCGGGTGGGAATGATGATCGAGGTCAGGGGGGCGGGCACGGGGAGCGCGTAGCGAACGTGGTAGGTGCCGGTTCCGGGACCGAGCTCGACGCGGGCCCGCACGCCGGCCGCATCGACGGCGTCCTGCACCGCGCGCTGTCCGGCGATCCAGGCGTAGGGCTTCTCCTCCACGCCGGCGGCCGTCGACCCGGGTCGCATCCGCCAGTGGTAGAGGATGGCCGGGAGGTGGTGGATCCGGGCGGCGTCCGTCCGCGCGCTGCAGCGGAGGGCCAGGTCGTGATCCTGGCTTCCCTCGAACCCGGCGCGCAGGCCACCCACCCGCCGCACCAGGTCGGTGCGATAGACCGCCAGGTGGCAAACGTAGTTCTGGGAGCGGAGAAGCTCCGGGCTCCAATCCGGCTTGAAGGCCGGCGTGTGCCGGCGCCCGGCATCGTCGATCTTGTCCTCGTCGCTGTAGAGGATGTCGGCATCGGGATGGGCGCAGATCCGTTCGGCCACGGCGAAGAGCGCATGCTCGGGGAGCTCGTCATCGTGATCGAGGAAGGTCACGAATTCGCCGCGGGCCAGCTCGAGTGCAGTGTTGGATGCGGCCGAGATGTGTCCGGTGGTCGTCCGGTACTGGACCCGGATGCGCGGCTCGACGGACGCGAGCTCCTCCAGCGTCCGGCGCACCTCGGGTTGGTCGGAATGGTCATCGGCGATGCAGAGCTCCCAGTGCGGATAGAGCTGACGCTGGACCGATCCGATTGCCCGTCGGAGCAGGCGCTCCGGCGTGTTCCACACCGGCATGACGACGGAAAAGGTGGGTCGAAAGGGAAGCGCGTCGACCGCGGCCCGAATCCGAGCTCGCTCCTCTTCTCCGAGCGAGTCATAGAGCAGGACCCAGTCCTCGTAGCGCCGGCCACGGTGGACCCGCTCTCCGGTGCGTAACGCATGGAGAATCCCACGTGGGCCGTCCTCCCGGAGGAGCTTCCAGGCGCGCCGGGCGACTGCACCGAACCGCTCCGGCTCGCGGACGAGTCGGCGCAGGGCCGGCAGTGCTCTCACAACTGCCGACTGGACCGTGCCCAACCGCCGCAGCTGGGCACGAACCGTGCCCGGCTCCCTGCTCCCGCCGGCCAGATCGAGCTGCAGCTCCAGTATGCCGCGAGGGAGATAGATCAGACTCCTCCGGGACCCGCCCGGCGGGAGCACGATGCGTGACGCCTCGTCGGCGCCGGAGGCAGTCACCGTTGCCACCGTGGCCAGAGCGGCCTGGTCGGTGGGGCCCAGTTCGACGACCAGCTCGACGTCTCCGTGCGGGAAAAGAGTGCCGCCCGCCATCCCGAGGGAGAATCGTTCGACCGATGCCCTTCGTCCTGCCCCCGGTTCCACGCTGGCCAGTGGTCTGACCGTCAGTGGGACAGCGACATGATGCGATGGCCCCGGACGCGCACCGGCCAGGTCGTTGTCGGTAGCCACGGCCGGTGACCGCGTTTCCGATCGGGAGTTGTTGACCACTCGGCGTGGTCTGCCCTAGTTCGCCCCCCGTGATCAACACTGACCGCTGGCTGGATCGTGTGGCGTTCAGCGTGGCGACCATCGCCGTCGCCGTTGTCACCTTCCCCGGAGAATACCGGGCGGGCGAATCAGGTCTCGATCCGTCGTGGATCTGGGGCCTGAATGCGTTTTCTCGCTCCGGCATCCGGTTCGGCCGGGATCTCATCTTCACCTACGGCCCGCTCGGCTACTTGGTGCGGCCTCTTGCGGTCGGTGAGAACCTCGCGCTGGGCAATGCCGTCCGCCTGGGCGTGCATGCGGCGATCTTCATCTGCCTCCTGGTGTTGGTCCGTCGGAGGCCGAGCCGCTCCGGCGCGGCCATGTTCCTCGTCGGATTCCTGGGACTGGCCGTCTTCGCTCCCGAGTTCGACTACTCCCTGCTCGTCGCGGCGGCCTTCGCTCTGGCGGTTGCCATCGAGCTGCGCTCCAGCATCATCGTCGGCATCGCTGCCGTGCCGTGCGCCTTGCTGGCCTACATGAAGTTCGGCAACGGGGTGGCCGCCTTCGCCATGGTCCTCACCGCCGGTGTTCTCTGGGCCTGGAGATGGCGCACCATGCGCGGCCCGGTGGCGCTTCTTGGCGCGTATCTGGCCACGTTCGTGTGCACCGCCCGGCCTTTCTTTGGCTCGTATCAGGGACTTCTCGCCTACCTCGGCCTCTCGCTTCAGATCACCCGAGGCTTCAACGCCGCGATGTCAACCGACGGGCCACCCGTGGCCGTTTACGGTGGGCTCGGCGTCTTGTGTGGCTTTCTGGGAGTGGGCGCGCTCCTCACGCGACGTCGCGTGGGCGCCGGCACGGTGCTCCAGCTCCTTGCCTTGCCGATGCTCATCGCGTTCAAGCACTCCTTCGTCCGCCAGGATTGGGGACACGAGCCGGCCGTGTTCGGACTCGCGCTGGCCGCGTCCGTGTTCGGGCTCCCCTTCGCTGGCACCTCGAGCGACCGTCGATGGCTCGGGCTCGTCGGGGTGGCGACGGCGGTGACCTTCGCCTGCACCGCGGATCCGAAGGCAGTCGGGGTGCGGCGCGATGCGCTGGTTGCCGTCATCGGTGGGGAGCGAGCGCGGACGAACATCGAGGCGCTTCTCCACTGGTCCGGGACGCTGACCCGTCTCGAGGAGGCCTCTCGCGCCGCTCTCTCGACGCGAGACACTCTCCCCGCGGGCCTGGTCAACCGGATCGGGCCAAGCTCCGTTCTGGTCGTGCCCTGGGAAATCGCTCTCTGTCCGGCGAACGCGTTGACATGCGTTCCGTACCCGACTCTGCAGATGTACTCGACCTACACCGCAACACTCGACCGTTGGTCGGCGGACCGCATTGCCGCGCGTTCGCCTGATTTCGTCATCGCCGAGGTCGCGGACATCGATGGGCGGAACATGGTCTGGGATTGCCCAGAGACGTGGCTTGCCCTGATCCGCGGCTGGGAGGTCGTCGACGCTGCCCGGCAACCGGGTCGGCTCTTGCTTGGACGACGGCCCGCGGTCCTCTCCATCTCGGAAATGGTGCTCGGTCGGACCCGTGCCCGCCTTGGAGATTGGAGCCCAGCGCCCCCCCTGGGTGGGCGGGCGCGGCTGCGCATCGACGTCCGCTCGACCGTGCTCGGGACTCTCCGGAGGACGTTGTTCCGTGAGGGGCCGGTGGTCCTCGACGTGTCCTGGGCCGATGGCAGGCAGTCCTCGTTCCGGCTGGTGACCGAGACCGCACGCACCGGCATCCTCGTTTCGCCGGTGGTGACGTCCGTGGGCGAGCTCAGGAGTCTGTTCGATGAGGCTGTGACATCGCCGGCGCCGCGGGCCGTGCGCATCCGGGCCGGGGGCGGCGGGTGGTGGAAGCGCGACGTCGAATTCACCTGGGTCTCCGTCACCTTGGGTCAGCAGCAGGAGGTCCGCTGAACCCGGCAACCTTCTCGGCCACCGCCATCGGAGGCACTAGAGTGCAGGGGCCCGTGCCGCAAGCTCGCCGCCCCCGCCTCCTCGTCTTCGTCATCGCCTACCAGGCGGAGTCGACGCTGACCGCCGTGCTCGAGCGCATCCCGCGCTCGGTCTTCGACGCCTGGGACACCGAGATCCTCGTCGTCGACGACGCCTCCGCCGACCGGACCTACGCCATCGGCCGCGCCTACCAGGAGGCCCATCCCGGCCTCCCGCTCACCGTCCTCCGCAACGCCTACAACCAGGGCTACGGCGGAAACCAGAAGGTCGGCTATGCCTACGCCATCGCCCGGGGCTTCGACGTGGTGGCCATGGTCCACGGGGACGGCCAGTACGCCCCCGAGCAGCTCCCCCGGCTCCTCGAGCCCCTCGCCGCCGGGACCGCCGACGCCGTCTTCGGAAGCCGGATGATGCCTCCCTCGAGCGCGCTCCGCGGAGGGATGCCCCTCTACAAGTTCGTCGGGAACCGCATCCTGACCACGCTCCAGAACGCCCTCCTCGGCACCCGCCTCTCGGAGTTCCACTCCGGCTACCGCCTCTACCGCGTGGCCACGCTCGGGACCCTGCCCTTCCCCCTCAACTCGGACGACTTCCACTTCGACACCGAGATCATCCTCCAGCTCCTCAACGCCGGGGCCCGCATCGTCGAGCTCCCCATCCCCACCTACTACGGCACCGAGATCTCCCGGGTGAACGGGCTGGCCTACGCCTGGAACGTGGTCGTGGCCACCCTGGAGAACGTCGCCCACCGCACCGGCGTCCTCTACCAGCGCCGCTTCGATGTCGCCCCGCCCGGCGACACCTCCCACTACTCGGCCAAGCTCGACTACCCGTCCAGCCACACCTACGCGCTGGAGGCCGTTCCCTCCCGGGCCCGGGTGCTCGACCTCGGCGCCGGGCCGGGGCCCCTCGCCGAGCGCCTGGTGGAGAAGGGCTGCACCGTCACCCTGGTGGACCGGGCCCCCTCACCCGGCGCTCCGCCCGGCACCACCGTCCTCGTCCGGGACCTCGACCGGGACCCGCTCGACCTCGACCTTGCCGGCATCGACGTCATCCTGCTCCTCGACGTCGTCGAGCACCTGCGTGACCCGGAGCGCTTCCTCGCCACCCTGCGCCGCCATTTCGACTACCGCACCCGCACCGTCGTCCTCACCACGCCCAACATCGCCTTCGTCGTCCAGCGGCTCATGCTCCTCCTCGGCCAGTTCAACTACGGCAAGGCCGGCATCCTCGACCGGACCCACACCCGGCTCTTCACCTTCCGGAGCTTCACCCGGGCGCTCCGCGACGCCGGCTTCCGCATCCGGCGCGTCCGCGGCGTCCCCGCCCCCTTCCCCAAGGCGCTCGGCGACAATGCGCTCGCCCGCGCCGCCCTCTGGCTCAACCGGGCGCTCATCGCCCTGAGCCGGTCGCTCTTCGCCTACCAGATCTACGTCGAGGCCGAGACCACCCCGGACGTCTCGTTCGTCCTGGCCGACTCCCTCGCCGGCCGCCCCGCCGCTGCCGCCGCGGCCACCCCCGGCTCGCCACGCCCCGGCCTCCAGGCGCCCTCCGGCCGATGACCTCTTCGGGCTCCGGCGCGAGAACCGACTCCTGGACGCGGACGACCCTGCTCGCCCTCCTCCTCGTCGTCCTCGGTCAGCTGCTCCTCTCCAGCGACGGGCACTACACCCCCGAGGCCATCCGCTGGCTCGCCTTCGCCGCCGTGCTCGGCGCCGTGGCCCTCGCCGTCCCTCCCCACCGGCTCCTCGAGCGGCTCGGCCCCTGCCTCCCGGCGGGCATCCTCCTCGCCGGCCTCGTCCTCCAGCTCGGCCAGGTGCTCACCCGTCCGCCGGGCATGTACCTCCGTCCCACCGCCGGCTGGTCCGGCTTCCTCTTCCCCGTGGCCGCCGCCGCCGTCCTGGCCGGGAGCCTCGCCTTCGCCGGGCCGCGCTGGGCCCGGCTCGGAACCGCCCTGGTCGCCCTCTTCTTCCTCGCCGCCGGAGTCTGGGTGCTCCACGCCTCTCCCCGGCCGGTCATCGACGTCTTCGTCTTCCAGCAGCAGTCGAGCGCCGCCCTCCTCCGCGGGCAGAACCCGTACGCCATCACCTTCCCCAACATCTACGGCCACTCCCCCTTCTACGGGCCGGAGCTCACCGACGGGCGGACGCTCTTCTTCGGCTTTCCCTACCCGCCCTTCTCGCTCGTCCTGGCCGCGCTCGGCTACCTGACGGCGGGAGACCACCGCACCGCCCAGCTCGTCGCCTTCGCCGCCGGTGCGGCCTGCCTCCTCGCGCTCCGGCCGGACCGGCTCGGGGCCCTCACCGCGGCGACCTTCCTCCTCACCCCCCGCGGGCTGTTCGTCCTCGAGCAGGGCTGGACCGAGCCCTTCGGCGTGGCCCTGCTCGGGCTCGTCCTCCTCGCCGCCCTGCACGCGCGGCGCTGGCTCTGGCTCGCGCTCGGCGCCCTCCTCGCCTGGAAGCAGTACGCGGTGGTCCTCCTCCCGCTCACCGCGCTCCTCGTGCCACGCCCCTTCTCGTGGAGGGCCCTGGCGCGCCTCGTGCTTCCCGCGCTGGCGGTGGCCGTCGCCGCCGCCCTCCCCTTTCTCGCCTGGAACGCCGGGGCTTTCTGGCGGTCGGTGGTGTGGCTGCAGACGGTCCAGCCCTTCCGCGCCGACGCCCTCTCCTTCCCCTCCGCCCTGGCGGCCCTGGGCGCCGCCCCGCCGCCCATCGTCCCCACCCTGCTCGTGCTCACCGCGCTGGCCACCGGCCTCGTGCTCTGGCGAGCCCCGAGGACCCCGCAGGGCTTCGCCACCGGGGCCATGGTCGTGCTCGGCGTCTTCTTCGCCTTCAACAAGCAGTCCTTCTGCAACTACTGGTTCCTCGTCCTCGGCGCCGCCGCGCTCGCCATCCCGGCCATCCGGCTGGATTCCACCGGCGAGCGGTGCTAGCCGACCCGGGGCTGAACGTGATTCCCTTCAACAAACCGGTCCGGCTCGGCGACGAGCTGTCGGCCATCGCCCGCGCCTTCGACGGCGGGAACACCGCCGGCTGCGGGCCGCTGGGCGAGAGATGCGAGGCGGCGCTCGAGAAGATGCTCGGGGCGCGCGCCCTGCTGGTCACCTCCTGCAGCCATGCCCTGGAGGTGGCCGCGCTCCTCCTCGACCTCGCCCCGGGGGACGAGGTCATCCTTCCCTCCTTCACCTTCGTCTCCACCGCCAACGCCTTCGTCCTCCGCGGAGCCCGCCCGGTGTTCGCCGACGTCGACTCCACCGGCAACCTGGACGTCCGCGACGTGGAGCGGCTGCGCACGCCGAGGACGCGCGCGGTGTGCGTCGTGCACTACGCCGGGAACTCCTGCGACCTCGACGCGCTCGCCCGCGCCGCCTCCGGGCTTCCCATCGTCGAGGATGCGGCGCAGGCGCTCGGGGCGACCTTCCAGGGCCGGCCGCTCGGGACCTTCGGCGCGGCCGGGACGCTCAGCTTCCACGAGACCAAGAACGTCGGATGCGGCGAGGGCGGAGCGCTCATCCTCTCCGACTCCCGGCTCGTCGAGCGCGCCGAGTACATCCGGGAGAAGGGCACCAACCGCCGCCGGTTCCACCAGGGGCTGGTGGACAAGTACACCTGGGTGGACATCGGCTCCTCCTACGTCCTCTCCGAGCTGAACGCCGCCTACCTCCTCCCCCAGCTGGAGGCCTTCCCCCGCGTCCAGGGACGCCGCCGGGCGGTCTTCACCGCCTACCGCGCCGCGCTCGAGGGCCCCGCCGCCCGGGCCGGCGTGTCGGTGGTGGGCCACCATCCGCGCGGCGAGGGCAACTTCCACCTCTTCGCCCTGGTCTTCCGTCGCCCCGAGCAACGGACGGCCTACATCGCCCACATGCGCGGTCACGGCATCCTCACGCCCTTCCACTACGTGGCCCTGCACCTCTCACCCATGGGCCAGCGGTACCACGACGGCCGGCCGCTGCCCGAGTCGGAGCGGCTGACCCACTGCCTGGTCCGCCTGCCCCTCTTCTTCAACATCACCGACGCCGAGGTGGACACGGTCATCGGCCGGACCCTGGAGTTCCTCGGTGGCCTCTAGGGCCGGCCTCCTCTCGGTGGTCGTGCCGGTGTACCGCTCCGAGGGATACCTCCGGGGGACGGTGGACGAGCTCCTGGCCTTCTTCTCCGCCCGCGGCCCGGTGGAGGTGGTGCTGGTCAACGACGGCTCGCCGGACGGGGTGCAGCAGGTCATCGAGCGGCTCGCCGCCTCGGACCCCCGCGTGCGCTACCTCGAGCTCGGGACCAACGGCGGGCAGCACGCCGCCACGCTGCGCGGCTTCGCGCTGGCGCGGGGGGACTGGGTGGTCACGCTCGACGACGACGGACAGAATCCTCCCGAGGCGGGACTGGCGGTCCTCGACGCCCTCTGCGCCGGCGACCTGGACGTGGTCTACGGGCGCTTCGAGTCCACCGAGCAGACGCTCTTCCGGGTGGTGGCCTCGCGCCTCAACCGGTGGCTGTCCGGCTACACGCTCGGGAACCGCGCCGGGGTCTCGGTGACCAACGTGCGCGCCCTGCGGGGCGACCTGGCGCGGGCGCTGGGCGCCAACCGCTCCGCCTACCCCTACATCGACGCGCTCCTCTTCCGGGCCACGCGCCGCATCGGTCAGGTGCCGGTCGGGCATCGTCCGCGGGGCGCCGGACGCTCCACCTACACGCTGCGGACGCTGCTCCGGCTCTGGCTGTCGCACGTCACCACCCTCACCGCGCTCCCGCTGCGGGTGGCCACGGCGGGAAGCTTCGCCGCCTCGGTCTTGGGCTTCGGCGTCGGGCTCTTCGAGCTCCTCCGGGTGCTCTCCGAGCGCCGGGCTCCCCCCGGCTGGCTGTCGCTGTTCTGCGCGGTGACCTTCCTCTTCAGCCTCCTCTTCGCCTTCCTCGGCATCATCAGCACCTACCTGGGCCGGATGTACATCGCCCAGAACGCGCGCGGGCTGGACTGGGTGCGCTCCCAGTCGCCCTCCGACGCCGGCCAGCGCCCGTGAGGCTCCGGGCGCTCTCCTGGGACAGCGACTTCTTCGGGCTGCGCATCGCGCGGCTGGAGGAGACCGAGCTCGCCCCGGAGGACGTGCACGCGCTGGAGGACGCCGTCCGCGCCCAGGGCCTCGACTGCGTGTACTTCCTCGCCGGTGAGGAGGTGGCGCCGGAGCGCGCCGCGGCCGCCGGTTTCCAGGCGGTGGACGAGCGCGTCACGCTGGAGCTCCGGCCTCTCTCCCCGGCCGCCGCCCCCCACCCGGGAGTGAGACCGGCCGCCCCGGGCGACGAGTCCGCGCTCGAGGACATCGCCGGCGAGGCGCACCGGGACACGCGCTTCTTCGCCGACGCCCGCTTTCCGCGCCAGCGCTCGGTCGAGCTCTACCGCACCTGGATCCGGAACAGCCTGCATGGGGGCGCCGACGCGGTGCTGGTGGCCGGGGATGGCTCGGATCCGGCCGGGTACGCCACCGCCCACCTGCGCCCCGGCGGGCTCGGAGAGATCGGCCTGGTCGGGGTGGCGGCGCGCGCCCGCGGCCGGGGGCGCGGCCGGGCGCTCGTCCTCGCCGTCGTCGAATGGCTCCGGGACCGAGGTTGCACCCGGGTGCAGGTGGTGACCCAGGGAAGGAACGCCGCTGCGCTCGAGCTCTACCGGCGCGCCGGGTTCCACATCGTCCGGAGGCAGACCTGGTACCACCGCTGGGGAGACCGCCCGGGCTGAGCCTCGGCCCCGCCAGAGGGCGCCGAGGTCGAATTCGAACGCCTCGAAGGGCGCGGCTCGAGCAGACCGTCCCACACCCCGGCGACCCCGTGCGAACGACGGGCCCGGGCGGGCGCTCGCTAGCGCCCTGCATCGGGAGAGCCGCCCGCGCGCAGCGTGCCCCGGAGCTGGGCCTCGTAGAGGCGGACCAGGTCCCTCTCCCGGCTGAGGAGCAGGTCGACGTTGGCATCGCCCCAGGCCTCGCGCTCGTCGGCGAGCCGCTCCAGGCGGGCCTCGTCCTGGCGCAGCGTCTCCAGCGTGCTGTCCACCGCGGCGCGGCGGTCGGCCGGGATGCTGTTGCGAGCCGCGGCCAGGTCCTCGGAGAGCTTCCCCAGGCCGAGCGGCCGGGCGAAGACCCGGGCCGCGGCCACGTCGGCCGCCATCGGCTCGATGACCCGCACCTCGGCGGCGGAGAGCCCGGCCCGCGCGCGGGCCGCCGCCTCGCGGACGCCCTGGGCGCGGAGCACCGCCCAGGCACGGTCCACCGCGCCCGGCTCGCCCGCGTCCACCGCGCGGAGGAGCGCGCGGAGCTGCGCCAGCGACGGCTCCCCGGCGTCGAGGACCGCTCGCTTGTAGACGAGGAAGGCGTCGAGCTTGGCCGCGGTGAGCCGGTAGAGCCCCGCGTCGACCTCGCCGTCCGCCGTGACCGCCGGGGCGTCGGCCTCCGCCGGCGCGGCCGAGGGCGCTGGACGTGTTCGGCAGCTGACGGCGAGGAGGGTGAGCAGCGCCGCGCCGGCGAGCCCGCCGGCGAACCTTTGACCCCGGACGCTGCGCTCGTGTACGACCGTCGGCCCGGGTCGGGTGCCGGGCGGGAGGAGCGGGTGAAGGTCTTTCTGGTGCGGCACGCCGACGCGGACGCCGAGGTGCCCGAGGGCCTGGACGACGCGGCCCGTTCCCTCACCGCCCGGGCGCGGGGAACGGCGCACGCGCACTTCGCCGCCCTGAAGGCGCCGATGCAAGGCGTGGGGCTCATCCTCACCAGCCCGCTGATGCGCGCGGTGCAGACCGCACAGATCCTGGCCCTGGCCCAGGAGCTCGAGGTGCCGCTCCGGGCGGACCGGAGCCTCCTGCCGGACATGCCGGTGGGAAGCCTGGACGGCGTGCTCGCCCAGCACCCGGACGGCGCCCTCGTCCTCGTCGGCCACAACCCGTCCATGCCGGCCATGGCCGCCCACCTGCTCGCGTTGCACGCCTTTCCGCGGACCGTTCCGCCGGGCACGGTCATCGGCCTCGAGCGGGGAGACGGCGAGGAGCGGATGCGCCTGCTCTTCTTCGCCCCGCCCGGCCAGCCGGTGGCCGCCTCGCTCGGGATGTGAGCGGCGGCAGCGATGGACGAGGCACGCTACAACCAGCTCGTCGCCGCCGCCTTCCAGCGGCTCCTGCTCGCCCTGGACCGGGTGGATCCGGATCTGCTCGACGCCGACAGCACCGGCGAGATGGTGACCATCACCTCCGCCTCGGGACAGAAGGTGGTGGTCAACACCCAGCGCGCCGCCCGGCAGATCTGGGTGGCGGGCAAGGGGCTGGGCGTGCACTTCTCCTACCAGGACGACGGGCGCTGGCTCGATGACAAGGGGAAGGGCCTGGAGCTGTTCGCCTTCGTCGCCGATGCGGTGGAGGCCGCCGCCGGCGTCCGGCTGGAATTCGCGGGCTGACGTCAAGCGATGGAGATGCGGCTCTTTCGCCGGCGGGCATCCCCGGCTGCGCCGGCGACGACGATGCGGTTGCCTCCCTCGGCCCGGGCGGTGATCAGCGCCGCCTCGGCGGCGTCGACCAGCGCGCCGAAGCTCAGTGGCGAGGTCGTCTCCCCGGGGTCGTGGCTGGAGACGCCCACAGAGACGGTGACGAAGGTCTCGCCCAGCCCGGCCAGGGCCTCCTGGAGCCGGGCCGCCACCTCCTGGGCTCCGGTGACCGGCGTATGGGGGAGGAAGGCCACCCAGCTCGCCACCCGGTAGGGGGCGACCAGGTCCACCTCGCGGAGCGCGCGCACCAGCCGGTCCAGCGCGGTGTCGGCCAGCGCCTCCAGGCGAGCGGCGTCCTCCGCCGCCACCGAGCTCCCGAAGCCGTCCAGCCCGACGATGACCAGGGACACCGGGTAGCGGAACCGGCGCGAGCGGCGGACCTCGCGCAGGAGGAGCCCGCGAAAGGTCTGGAAATCGGGGGTGGCCTGTGCGGTGAGCTCCGGCTCGAGGCCGTCGCCCGGCTCCTCCACCGGAGGTGGAGGCGCGCTCGCCCGCTCCAGCTCGCGCAGCCGCAGGACGGTCTTCACGCAGGAGAGCACCGAGCCGGGCTTGAGCGGCCCCACCAGGCAGGCCTCGGCGCCGGAGGAGGCCGATCGCGCCTCGGCGTCGGCCTCGTCGGGCGGGTAGACCAGGATCACCGCCGGCGCGTTCTCGCGCGAGCTGATGGCGGCGCACAGGCCCTCGCCGTCGAAGAGCGGCGACTGGCTGGCCAGCACCAGGTCCGCCCCCTCCCGGTCGAGGTGGGCGAGGGCCTCGTCCTCGGTCCGCACCACGCGCACCTCGTACCGGCCGGCGAGGAAGCCGCGCAGGGCGTTGGCCACCGGGGCGGACGGCTCGGCGACGAGGACGCGCGCGGCGGTCACACCTCCATGACCTCCTTTTCCTTCTTCTGGATGATCTGGTCCACCTGGCCGATGCCGGCGTCGGTCTCCTTCTGGATGCGCGTCTCGGTGCGCTTCGACTCGTCCTCGCTGATCTTCTTGTCCTTGAGCAAGGACTTGAGGCGCTCGTTGGCGTCGCGCCGCTCGTTGCGGACGGCCACCCGGTGATCCTCGCCCTTGGTGCGGACCTGCTTGGCGATCTCCTTGCGCCGCTCCTCGGTGAGCGGCGGGATGGGCAGGCGGATGATCTCCCCGTCGTTCATCGGGGTCAGCCCGAGGTTGGCCTCGCTCAGCGCCTTCTCGATGTCCTTGAGCAGCCCCTTCTCCCAGGGCTTGATGGTGATCAGCCGCGGTTCGGGGACGGCCAGGCTGGCCACCCCGGTGAGAGGGGTCAACGTGCCGTAGTAGTTGACGCGAACCCCCTCCAGGACGCTGAGCGAGGCGCGGCCGGTCCGGATCTTCGCCAGCTCCTTCTTGAGATCCTCGACCGTGCGCTCGATGCGCGTCTTGAGGTCCTTCACCACGTCGTCGGTCACTGCCATCGCCCTCGTGCCTCCTCGATCAGGCCCAGGTGGTCTCGCTCGCTCCGACCAGGGTCCCGAGCTCGGCCGTGCCGGTCACCGCCCTGAGGATGTTGCCCTGCTGGGTGAGGTCGAAGACCACGATGGGGAGCTTGTTGTCCATGCACAGGCTGATGGCGGTGGAGTCCATCACGTTCAGGTTGTTCTGGAGCACGTCCATGTAGGTCAGCGTCCGGTAGCGGCGGGCCCGGGAGTCCTTCTTCGGATCGGCGCTGTAGACGCCGTCCACCTTGGTGGCCTTGAGGATGACCTCGGCGCCGATCTCCATCGCCCGGAGAGAGGCGGCGGTGTCGGTGGTGAAGAACGGGTTGCCGGTGCCGGCGGCGAAGATGACCACCCGGTCCTTTTCCAGGTGGCGGACGGCGCGCCGGCGGATGTAGGGCTCGGCGATCTGCTCCATCTTGATGGCCGAGAGGACCCGGGTGTAGGTGCCCTGCTTCTCCAGAGCATCCTGGAGGGCCAGGGCGTTGATCACCGTGGCCAGCATGCCCATGTAGTCGGCGCTGGCCCGCTCCATCCCGTCGGTGCTGGCGGCCACGCCGCGGAAGATGTTCCCGCCGCCGATGACCACGGCGATCTGCACCCCGGCGGCGACGACGTCGCGGATCTCCCCGGCGATGCGTTGCAGGGTGGGCGGGTGGATGCCGTACTTGCCGTCCGCCATCAACGCCTCCCCGGACAGCTTGAGCAGGATGCGCCGGTAGCGGAGCGAGGCGGGCACGAGCCACTGCTTGTAACCCCTGGCCGAGGGGTGGATCAACGATGACGTGCCCTGGGCCCGTCCGTCCGTCTCCCGTCGGGGCCGACCGAGCACCCCGCGAGTCCCCCGGGGGCCGTCAGCGGCGCACGAATTTCAGATGGGTCACCCCCGGCGCGGCCACCGTCCGGACCAGCTCCAGGCCGTGCAGGTCGTCGCCGACGCCGTCGAACAGCCGCTCTCCGCTCCCGAGCAGGGTCGGCACGAGGCTGATCTCCATCTCGTCCACAAGGCCGCCGACGACGTACTGCCGGGCCGCGCTCGCCCCGCCCGCCAGCGACACGTCCCGGCCTGCCGGGCCTGCTCGAGCGCCGCCTCGATGCCGGCGGTGGCGAAGGTGAACGTCGTCCCGCCGTCGAGGGCGAGCGGTGGCCGGGCGTGGTGGGTGAGCACGAAGACCGGGTGATGGAAGGGCGGGTCGAGCGCAGCCTGGACGAGGGCCCGGGGACTAGTGACCGCCGCTGGCGGCGATGGTCTTGGCCACCTCGGCGGCCAGGTCTTCCTTCTTCTTCTCCATGCCCTCGCCGACGACGAAGCGGGCGAAGCGGCGCACGGAGATGTTCTCGCCGATCCTGGCGATGGCCTCGGTCACCATCTCCAGGACGCGCTTCTTCGCCTTCTCGTCCTTGACCCAGACCTGGTCGAGCAGACACGCCTGCTCGTAGAACTTCTCCATCTTCCCGGTGAGGATCTTCTCGATCATCGCCTCGG
>DASPUU010000021.1:0-29318 GCA_035622755.1 Myxococcaceae bacterium | reverse complement strand
GCGCTCGGCGCGGGGGAGCCAGAGCTCGGGCACCTGACGCTGGGCGAGGAGCGTCCGGGCCAGGAGCTCGAGGTCGTTGGGGACGAGCACGGTGGTCAGCCCGGTGGCGACGAAGACGATGCCGTTGAACCACAGGGCGATGCCCACCTCCTGGTTCCACGACGACTGGGCAACCACCCCCACCGGGATGGCGGCTGCCCCCAGGGTGAGCATGGCGATTCCTCCCGCCATCCGCGACCGCTCGGTGTCGGCCGCGGTGGTGGCGAGGATGCCGGCCAGCCTCTCGGCGTCCAGGGCGGCCTGCATCCTCGGCTCGAGCGGCGGAGCCGGCGGAGCCGAGCCGACGTCCGGCGTCTGGGAGCGCGCCGCCCCGGCGAGCAAACAGGCGACGGCGGCCGCCCACCGTGCTTGGATCATTCGGCCGCCAGCTGACCACGAAGTCGGAAGGGCAGGGAAGCATCGATGAGCTCCGAAAGCGACGTTCCGCGCGAGCCGGCCGGCACCGTGGTTCAGGGCGGCCGCTTCCGCGTGGAGACCGATTCCATGGGGGCGATCCTCGTCCCGGCCGACCGGCTCTGGGGTGCGCAGACCCAGCGATCCCTCCTGCACTTCGCCATCGGCGAGGACCGCATGCCCCTCGGCGTCTGCCGGGCCTTCGGGCTGGTGAAGAAGGCCGCCGCCCAGGTCAACGCCGAGCTCGGGGTGCTGCCGCGCGAGAAGGCCGACCTCATCGTCCGCGCCGCCGACGAGGTCATCGCCGGAAAGCTCGATGCCGAGTTCCCGCTCCGGGTCTGGCAGACCGGCTCCGGCACGCAGTCGAACATGAACGTCAACGAGGTCATCTCCAACCGGGCCATCCAGCTGGCCGGTGGGCGGCTGGGCACCAAGACCCCCATCCATCCCAACGACGACGTCAACCGGTCCCAGTCGACCAACGACACCTTCCCCACCGCCATGCACGTGGCGGCGGTGCTGGAGATCGCCGGGCACCTGCTCCCGGAGGTCGAGGCGGTGGCCGACGCCCTGTGGAAGAAGGCGGTGGCCTTCGTGGACGTGGTGAAGATCGGCCGGACCCACCTCCAGGATGCGACGCCGCTCACCGTCGGCCAGGAGTGGTCGGGGTGGGCGACCCAGCTCCGGGACGGAGCGAAGCGGATCCGGGCCTCCCTGGAGGGGCTCCATGCCCTGGCCGCCGGCGGGACGGCGGTGGGCACCGGGCTGAACGCGCCCGCTGGGTACGCCGAGGGCATCGCCCGCCGCCTGGCCGAGCTCACCGGCCACCCCTTCGTCACCGCGCCGAACAAGTTCGCCGCCCAGGGCTCGGCCGATGCCCTGGTCCACGCCAGCGCCGCCCTGCGCACCCTGGCCGCGGCGCTGATGAAGATCGCCAACGACATCCGGTGGCTGGGCTGCGGCCCGCGGGCCGGGTTCCACGAGCTCAAGCTTCCGGAGAACGAGCCCGGCTCGTCGATCATGCCCGGCAAGGTGAACCCCACCCAGGAGGAGGCCCTGGTCATGGTCTGCTGCCAGGTGATGGGCAACGACGCCGCGGTGACCTTCGCCGGGTCGGCGGGCAACCTCGAGCTCAACACCCTGCGCCCGGTCATCATCTCCAACCTCCTCCATTCGGCCCGGCTGCTCGGCGACGCCTGCGAGAAGTGGCGGCGGTACAGCGTGGAGGGCATCGAGCTGGACCGCCCGCGCATCGCCCAGCTGGTGCGCGAGTCCCTGATGCTGGTCACCGCCCTCTCCCCGGTCATCGGCTACGACCGGGCGGCGGCCATCGCCCACCGCGCGCTTCACGAGAATGTCACCTTGCGCGAGGCGGCCATCGCCAGCGGGGTGAGCCCGGCCGACTTCGACCGCGTCGTCGTTCCGGAGCGGATGGTGGGAAATCCACGAAAGGACCTGGGTCTGGAGTGAGCCCCCGGCTCGGGGTCGACGCTCACCCACTTCCCCACCCGCCCGGGCCGATGGCATAGGTGAGCTCCTCCGTGCACGCCGAGGCCACCTTCACGCTCCATCGCCCGCTGGTCCTGGTGGTGGACGACCAGCCCTTCTTCCGCGCCCAGATGCGCACCGAGCTGGCCCGGCGCGGGTACACGGTGGTCACCGCCCAGGAAGCGGACGAGGCGGCGGCGCTGGTCGAGCAGCTCGGGCCGCCGCTGGTGGTGCTGCTCGACCTGATGCTCCCCGGGACGAGCGGGCCCGAGCTCTTGCAGACCCTCTCCCGCCGTCAGGACGCGCACCAGCTCCGCTTCGTTCTCGTCTCGGCCCACGAGGTGGTGACCCGGGTGGCCCTGGAGAACCATCTGGTGGTGGCCCGCCTCGAGAAGCCGGTGGACCTGGACCAGCTGACCGGCCACCTGGACGCCGCCGGCACGGCGCTGGCCGGCGCGGACAGCCTTCGCTAGACGCGCGCCGGGGCGGCCGACTCGAGCCCGGCGATGAATCCCGCGTCGCCGGGGAGGACCCAGTCCCGGTCCGGCCCGGGGTCGGTCACCACCAGCGGCGTCCCGTCGTAGCGCAGCCGCTTCCCCGGGTAGATGAAGGTGCGGAAGAAGTAGGCGGGAAGCGAGCGCTCCTCGAGCGCCGGGTGCAGGCCCGGCCGGACGCGCTCGGCGTGCGCCGCGGGCAAGAGGCTCCAGTGCAGCCCGGGCTCCAGGTGATGAATGCCATGGTAGCCGTTGTTCACCGTCAGGAAGTTGAGCAGCGGGCCGACGAAGTTGCGGGAGTGGTTGAAGGGATGTTCCGCATCGCAGCCGTCGTGCCAGAGCAGGTTGATGGTGACGATGCCGTAGTTGGCCACCAGGTGCGGGATGACGAGCAGGAGCAGCGCCTTCCTCCAGTCGACGAGGAGGAGGGCCACCTTCACACCCCACACCGCCGTCGCCTCGAGGAGGAGCTGGCGCCGCCAGGCGGCGGCCTTCTCCCCGCGCAGCTTCCGGAAGCGGGCGTTGCCGCGCAGGATGGCCGGCGTCACCGCCGGGAAGAAGCAGAGGAAGTTGAGCAGGTTCCACCGGAAGCGGACCTTGCTCGTGCGCATCACGTCCTCGCGCGCCTGGGTGTACCGGTGGTGGGAGAGGTTGTGGCCGGGGATGTATTCGCTGATGGGAAAGCCGTAGGACAGGCTCACCCAGACCTGGAAGGCGCGGTTCGCCCAGCGCCGGGTGAAGACCGGGCAGTGCACGGTGTTGTGGGCGACGACTGCGCAGAGCCAGGCGTTCCCGCTCAGCACCGCCACCCACGCCCAGAGGAGCGGCCCCGACGGCGAGAGCATCCATCCGCCGATGAAGAGCACGCCGTAGCTGGTCAGGATGCCCAGCGTCCGGCGGTCGGCGCGGTACCGAAGCACGGCGCGGAAGGTTCTCAGACCCCGGGGTCGCGGGTCCAGCCATGATTTGCCCGGGTGAGCGGGAGCGGCGCCTCCTGCTAGGGTCCAGGACCCCATGGACCGCCGGACCTTCCTCGAAGCATCGGTCGCCTCGGCCGCCGCCCTCGCCCTTCCCCGGTGGGCCGACGCCGCGGGCGTGGACCTGAAGCCCGTCCACACGCAGGTGGAGAAGCGCCACGGCGACTCGGTGCGGCTCCTCCAGGAATGGATCCGCCAGCCCTCCATCGCCGCGGAGAACGTGGGGATGATCGAGGGCTGCGACCTCACCCTGCGGCTCCTCCGGGATGCGGGCTTCCAGCGCGCCGAGCGCGTGCCCACCGACGGGCAACCGGGCATCTTCGCCACCCTCGACGCCGGTGCCCCCCGCACGGTGGGCCTCTACTTCATGTACGACGTGAAGCAGGTGGTTCCGGCCGAGTGGTCCTCGCCGCCCTGGGCCGCCGACCTGGTGAACCGGCCCGGCCTGGGGACGGTGGTGGTGGGGCGGGGCGCGGTCAACCAGAAGGGCCCGGAGTCGGCCTTCCTCTCCGCCCTGCATGCCATCCGCGCCGCGGGGCGGAAGCTCCCGGTCAACCTCGTCCTGGTGGCCGAGGGGGAGGAGGAGATCGGCTCGCCCCACTTCCCACAGGTGGTCCGGCGTCCGGACGTCCAGGCCGCGCTCGGCCGCTGTCTGGGCGTGTTCATGCCCTCCGCCGACCAGGAGCTGAACGGTGTGGTCACCATCACCCTGGGCGGCAAGGGGGTCATCGAGCTCGAGCTCGTGTCCAGCGGCGAGGCGTGGGGGCGGGGACCGAAGCACGACATCCATTCCGGCCAGCGGGCCCGGGTGGACAGCCCGGCCTGGCACCTGGTCCAGGCCCTGGCCACCCTGGTGGCGGCGGACGGGAACACCCCGGCCATCGAGGGGCTGACCGCGCCCGTCCGCCCCCTGACGGCCGCCGAGAAGGCGATGATCGCCGACGCCGCGAAACGGATGAGCGAGGCCGTCGACAAGAAGCAGCTCACCGTCGACCGGTGGATCCGGGACGTGGGTTATCTCGAGTCGCTCGAGCTCCTCGCCTCCTCGCCCACGGTGAACATCGAGGGAATCGTCGGCGGCTACACCGGGCCGGGCGGCAAGACGGTGCTCCCTCACCGCGCCGTGGCCAAGCTGGACCTGCGCCTCGTCCCGGACATGACCGCGGCCCAGGCGCTGGCCGCGCTCCAGGCGCACCTGGCCAAGCGCGGCTTCGGCGACATCGAGGTCCGGATGACCGGTGGCTACGATCCCACCACCACCTCCGCGGACTCGCCCGTCATCCGGGCACAGATCGACGTCTACCGTGCCGACGGCATCACTCCGGTCCTGTGGCCGAGGAGCCCGGGGTCGTGGCCGGGATACGTCTTCACCGGCGAGCCGCTGAGACTTCCGGCGGGGCACTTCGGGCTCGGCCACGGCGACGGAGCCCATGCGCCGGACGAGTACTTCCTCGTCGACTCCAAGGACCCGAAGGTGCTCGGGCTGGACGGCGCGGTGAGGTCCTTCGTCGACTACCTCTACCAGCTGGCCGTCGTCACCTGAGTTGCGGCGCGCGGGCCGGCGTCCTCAGCGGCTGGCCCCGGGGGCCGTCCGCCGGAGCTCGGCCACCACCCGGCCCGCGCCGTACACCTTCTCCAGCGCCTCGAGGATGGCCGAGCCGTGGAGCGCCACCGCGCGGTTGGTGGCCGGCTCGTACCCGTAGTCGCCGCCGAGCGAGGCGAGGTTGCCGTCGAAGACGAGGCCGACCACCTCGGCGTTCCGATCGAGGAGGGGCGACCCGGAGTTCCCGCCGATGATGTCGTTGGTGGTGACCAGGTTCATCGGGGTCTTCGGGTCCAGCGAGCTCCTCGCCCGGAGCCAGCTCGGGGCGACGGCGAAGGGAAAGCGTCCGGTGTCCCGGCCGAACAGCCCGGCGAAGTCGGTCATCGCCGGGACGGCCCGCCCGTTCTCCCGCCAGCCGGCGACCGTCCCGTAGGAGAGGCGGAGGGTGAAGGTGGCGTCGGGATAGCCGGAGGTCCCGTTCACCGCGACGTGGGCCTGGTGGAGCAGCTCGCCGTTCTTCGCCAGGGCGGCCTCCACCTGGTCCTCGAATGCGCGCCGCGCCGCTCGGGCCTCGGCGTCGACCTGGAGGGCGAACCGGATCATCGGATCCTGGGAGCTCTGGATGGCCGCCCGGCCGCCGGCGAGGAGCGCCTCGCGGAGGGCCACGTCGTCGAGCCGGGTCCCGTCGACCAGCCGCCGGGCGAGGTCCTCCGGCGCCTCCTTGCCCAGCGCTCGCTGCACGAGCGGATCGTCCGCGCCCAGAGTGTCCCGGAGCCGCCGCAGGCCGAAGGCCAGGGTGACGCGCTCCAGCTCCCGGTGGATGGGGACCGGGCGGAGGAGCCGCTGCTTCAGGCTCGGGAGCCGGGCCTCGGTGAACTCGCGAAGGCGTTCCTCCGACGGCCGGGGAAGCTCGTCGGCGGCGCGGACCAGGAGGCGGGCGATGTCGAAGAGCTCGGAGCCGTAGGCCTCGCCGGCCTCGAGGAGGCGGTAGGTGGCCCACAGGCGCCGTTCGGCGGCCACCGCCTGGGAGATGGCGTCCCAGGCTCCTCCGTATCTCGCCGTCCTGGCCGGGTCGGCTTGCACGGCAGCCCGGAGGGCCACGTCCTCGGCGCGCTTCCGCTCGAAGGCGCCGGGGTCGGCCAGGAAGGCGTGGCGTCCGCGCAGTGCCTTGAGCGAGTTCTCCACCGTGCGGATGCGGGCCCGCGTGATGCGGTACAGCTCCGGGTTCCCGCGGGCAAACTCGAGAAGAACGCCCCGGAGCTCGGCCAGGCGGAGGAGCGTCCAGGGAAGCGCCACGTCTCGCTGGAAGGCGAGCTGCTCGACCGTCTGGACCCGTTCCGTGCCGCCCGGATGCCCGGCCACGAACACCAGGTCGTCCTCCTTGACCGGAGCCCGCGCCCAGGACAGCGCGTCCGGCGTCGCCGCCGGGGAGCCGCCGTCGTAGACGCGGAGGAAGGCGACGTCGAAGCCGTAGCGCGGGAAGTTGAAGTTGTCCGGGTAGCCGCCGAAGGCGGCCATCGGGAACTCCGGGGCGAAGACGAGGCGGACGTCCTGGTAGCGGCGGTAGGTGTAGAGCTGGTAGCGGCCGCCGTGGAAGAGCGTCACCACGTCGCAGCGCACGGCCGGCCCCTGCGCACAGGCGCCCTCGATGCGGGTCATCTCCGCGCGCCGCGCCTTGGCGTAGGCGGGTCCCTCCAGCCCCCGCGTGGCGGCCTGGATCTGCTCGGTGACGTCGGTGATGGCCACCAGCTGGTTGGCCTCGAGGGCGGCGCACCGCCGCTCCTCGCGCTCGCTCGGGGCGAGGAAGCCGGCCTCGAGCAAGTCCTCCTTGGGGCTGGAGAGGTCCTGCACGCACTCGCGGACGCAGTGATGGTTGGTCATCACCAGGCCGTGCTCGGAGACCAGGCTGGCGGAGCAGCCGTTGGCCAGGCGGATGGCGCCCAGCCGCACCCGGTCCAGCCAGGCCTGCTCCGGATGGAAGTGGTGTGCCTGCTCCATCGCCTGGACCGGGAAGTCGTTGAGGAGCCACATCCCCTCCTCGCCGAGCGACGGGCGAGGGACCGCGAGGGCGACCAGGAGCAGGAGGGATCGGTGCGCCATGGGAGCCGCCCCTCTAAGCACGTCCGGGCGGCGCTTCGCCAGCCGCGCACGAGGGTGGTCGGCCGTCGCCCTCGCTGACACCTGTCGCCGGCGGTGACGGGGCCTTGCCCGCCAAGTGCCCGGCTCCCGGTCGAGGCCGGGGTGGCACGGGAGCTGCGTAGGCGCCGACCCGTCGAAATCGTCCCTGGAGGTTCCTCGCATGAAATCGCCGTTCCTCGCGTCCGTCGTTCTCCTCTCCACGCTTCGCCTGGCGGCCTCCGCCGACCCCCCCGCGGTCGGCGCCGTGCGCATGCAGCGCTCGGCGAGCATCGACAAGGTGCTCGTCGGCCCGCGGGGCGAGGTCTTCGCCCTGCTCCTCGCCGAGGGCTCGGTGGTCGTGCTGCCGCCGCATCTGGCCTCGGACCTCGGCTTCGAGCCGGGTCAGCGGGTGCAGGTGGAGGGCGACGCGGTGCAGACCCCGCTCAACTTCGTCTACCACCGCGTCCGGCTCACCCGCGCCGGCGTGCTGCTCATCTCGGCGCCGCAGCCGGGGGAGGGCCGCCCGCCGGGCGCCCCTCCGGACGGCCCGCCGCCCGGTGACCCGGTTGCGGAGACGGAGACCACCCGCAGCGGGACGCTCGAGGCCTTCCTCGCCGCGCCCGACGGCCGCGTCAACGGCCTCGTCTTCGCCGACGGGACGGTGGCCATGGGCGGCCCGCACCAGTCCATCGACGTCTCCGGATTGACCCGCGGAACGAGCCTGCAGATCTCCGGGACCGCGCCGGCCGGAGCGGCCGCGCTGCGCCTCGAGCGAATGACGCTGCCGGACGGAACGGTTCGCGCCCTTCAGCCCCTCGCCTCTGCCGGAAAGCGGGAGTGAGCGGGCCCGGGATGGCCGCTCGGGCTCGACGAGCGCCGAGGCTCGAGCGGCCGCCCGGGAGTTCTCGTATGACATCGGAGGTCGGATGATGACCGGTGGAAAGGGGAGAGGGGCCGCGCCCAGGACAGGCCCGAGAGGGATGGACCCCGGCCGCCGCGAGGCCATCGGCGTCCTCGGTGCCGCCGGCATCGCCCTGTTCCTCGGTTGCGGGGAGGAGACGGTGCTGGCCAGCACCGACGGCGGCTCGGGGCTGACGGGAACGGACGGTGGACCGGGAGCGACCGATGGAGGCCCGTCCTCCTGCATCCTGGATCCCAACCTGACCAAGGGGCCCTACTGGATCGACGAGCGCCTCGACCGCTCCGACATCCGCTCCGACACCCACGGCCTCGCCTCGCCCGATCCCCGGCCGGGCCTCCCGCTCGCCCTCCAGTTCGCGGTCCATGCCTACTCCGCCGGCGGCTGCACGCCGCTCCCCGGGGCCCAGGTCGACATCTGGCACTGCGACGGGAGCGGGCTCTACTCGGACGTGGCCAACCTGGGCGGGACGAGCACGCTGGGACAGAACTTCCTGCGCGGCTACCAGGTCACCGACCTCAACGGCATCGTCGGCTTCACCACCATCTATCCGGGCTGGTACTCCGGCCGCGCCGTCCACATCCACGTCAAGGTGCGGCTCTTCGACGCTTCGAGCAACACCACCACCGAGGCGACAACGCAGGTCTTCTTCGACGATTCGGTCAGCGACGCCGTCTTCGCCGCCAACGCCCCCTACGACACCCGCGGGGCGCGCGACACGCGCAACGCCGCGGACGGAATCTATGCCGGTCGGAGCCAGCTCCTGCTCTCCCTCCAGGGGACGGCCACCGCCGGGTACGCCGGGACGGCCACCCTGGGAATCCAGGTGGGGACGGTGAGCGCCGGGTAGCATGGCCCTGGTAGAAACCGGACCATGTCGCTGCGTGCTCGGATCGCCGTGGTGGCCGTCCTCGCCGCGGTGGCCCTCGGCGCCTCGGCGCTGGCCATCGCCCGGGTCCTGGCGACCACCGCCCGTGCGCGGGCGGACGCCGCCTGGGCGCGCAGCCGGGCCGCCGCCGCCGAGCTGGCGCGCGAGGTTCCGGAGAGCCTGCTCGTCGCCGGTCCGGGGGCTGAGCCGCCCCCGCTCGGTGCTCCTCCGCCTCCCCCGCGCGGGCCCCCACCCGCGCCGCCTCCGCGCGGCGAGGGACCGCCGCCTCACGGAGGCGAGGCCCCCCTCGTGCCCTCCGCGCTCCCGCCGGCCGTGCGGAGCCTGGGAATGGGGGACGCCGGGCTGTGCACCGACGCCGGCCGTCTCCTCGGGAGCGTGGGGATCGGCGCCGGCGGCACGCTCCTGCGCCGCCAGCCTCCGCCGGAGGCGCGCCGGGTCATCCTCGAGACCTGCGCCGCGCTCGGCTCCCGCGATCAGGCCGAGCGGGAGATGGACATCGCCGGCATGCCGGGCGCCCTGACCGTCGTCCGGAGCTCGCGCCAGCCGGTGCTCGCCTGGGCGGTGGCGGCCGTCGCTCGGGCTCCGGAGGAGGCGCTGGAGTGGCGCCTGCCGGTGGTCGTCCTGGCCACTGCCACCGGTGCGCTCATCGTCGTCTGCCTCAGCGCGCTCTGGGCCCTCCAGCGCGGCATCCGGCAGCTCCAGGCCTCGCTCCACAGCCTGGAGGCCGACCTCGGGGCGCAGGTCGACCTCCCCCGCGGCACCGAGCTGACCACGGTCGGCCAGGGCATCGTCGACCTCGCGCGGCACCTGGCCGAGGCGCGCCAGCGCGAGCGTCTTCTCGAGCGACGGATGGAGTCGGACCGCCGGCTCTCCGCCCTCGGCCGCATCACCGCCGGCATCGCTCACGAGGTGCGCAATCCCCTGGCCACCCTCAAGCTGCGGCTGCAGCTCCTGGACGGCGCCAGCGCGCCGGGCGGCCCCCACCCGGAGGTGCTGGCGGCCATCGAGGACGTCGACCGCGTGGACGGTGTGGTCCGCTCGCTGCTCACCGTGGCGCGGAGCAATGCCGTCCAGCCGCAGCAGCTCCAGCTGGGTCCGTGGGTCGATGCACGGCTCGGCCGCCTGAGCGCGATGGCGGAGGAGCGCTCGGTGCGCCTGGTGCGCCAGGGCGAGGCCTCCGCGCTGGCGGACCCCGATGCCCTGGAGCGCGTCCTCGAGAACCTGGTGCGCAACGCGGTGGAAGCGGCGCCGCCGGGGTCCACGGTCACCGTCGCGCTGGCCGAGTCCGGGGAAGCAGCCACCCTGGGCGTGCGCGACCAGGGGCCCGGGGCGCCCGCCGAGCACGCCGAGGAGCTCTTCGAGCCCTTCTTCACCACCCGCAGCGGGGGGACGGGGCTCGGGCTGTGGCTGAGCAGGTCGCTGGTCGAGGCGCAGGGAGGCTCCATCGAGTACCTCCACGATGCCCGGGGAACCGAGCTGCGGGTCCAGCTGGCGAGGGCCCGCGCGTGAGCCCGACGGTGCTCATCGTCGAGGACGAGGCCGGCCTGCGCGAGACGCTGGTGCGGGCGGTACACTCGGCGGGGCTCGACGCGCAGCCGGCCGAGGGCATCGCCGCCGCCCGGGAGAGCCTCCGGGGACGGCTCCCGAGCTGCATCCTGCTCGACATCCGCCTCAAGGACGGGGACGGGCTGGAGTTTCTCCGCGAGCTCCAGGAAGCGCATCCCGAGGTCCCGGTGATCATGGCCACCGCCTACGGCGACAGCGCGCGGACCATCGCCGCCATCCAGGGCGGAGCGTTCGACTACCTGACCAAGCCCTTCGACCTGGGGCTCCTGACCACCACCCTGCTCCGGGCCGCCCGGGCCCCGGCGCCCGCTCGCATGCGCCCCGTCGAGGCGCCGAGCGGCCTCATCGGGTCCAGCCCGGCGATGCTCGAGGTGTGGAAGGCCATCGGGCGGGCGGCCCGGACCGACGTGCCGGTGCTCATCACCGGCGAGACCGGGGTGGGGAAGGAGCAGGTGGCCCGCGCCATCCACGCCCACAGCCGCCGGCGAGAGGCCACCTTCGTGGCCGTGAACCTGTCCGCCGTCCCGGCCACCCTGCTCGAGAGCGAGCTCTTCGGCCACGAGAAGGGAGCCTTCACCGGCGCCACCTCCCAGCACGCCGGCCACTTCGAGGCGGCCGGCGAAGGGACGCTCCTCCTGGACGAGATCGGAGATCTCGACCAGTCATTGCAGACCAAGCTCCTCCGCGTCCTCCAGGACGGCGCCTTCCGGCGCGTCGGCGGCGGCGCCGAGCTGCGGTCCCGGGCGCGGGTGCTGGCCGCCACCTCCCGGCCGGTCCGCCCCGACCAGCCGGAGAGCTCGCTCCGGCCCGACCTCTACTACCGGCTGGCCGTGGTGGTCATCGACGTCCCGCCCCTGCGCCATCGCCGGGGGGACATCCCGCTCCTGGTGCAGGGCTTCCTCGATGCGCTCGAGGGTCCGCGGCGAGCGGTCTCCGAGGCCGCGCTGGCGCGGCTCCAGGCCCACCCCTGGCCGGGGAACGTGCGCGAGCTGCGACACGCCATCGAGCGCGCCGCCGTCCTCTCCCGCTCGGAGGTCCTCGACGCCGACGATTTCGAGCTCGGCCCCCCGGGCCCGGAGCCCGAGGACCGGGGGCCGGGCGACCTCGCCCTCCGTCCGGCGCTGGCCCGGCTCGAGCGGGAGTACATCCAGCGGGCCCTGGAGCGCTCGGGGGGAAACCGTGCCGAGGCCGCGCGCCTCCTCGGCATCGCCCGGCCGCAGCTCTATGCACGGATGAAGGAGCTGGGGCTCGAGCGGCCCCCGCCGCCCTCCGCCGGGCGCTGACCGCTCCGGTGGCAGTCTGCTAAGAGGCTGAGCCCGGACGTGCAGACCGTGGAGGAGCGGCCATGACCATCGCTGTGGGAGATCGTCTTCCCGACGGCACGCTGACCGAGCTGGTCGACGTGGAGACGCCGGGCTGCAGCCTTGGACCCAACGACTTCCGGGTGAAGGACATGGTCGCCGGGAAGCGGCTGGCCATCTTCGGCCTCCCCGGGGCCTTCACGCCCACCTGCTCGGCCAAGCACGTCCCGGGGTACGTCGCGCGCGCCGAGGCGCTGCGGGCGGCCGGCGTGGACGAGATCTGGTGCGTCGCGGTGAACGACGCCTACGTCATGGGAGCCTGGGGCAAGGACCAGAAGACCGCCGGCAAGGTCCGGATGCTCGGCGACGGCAGCGCGCTGTGGACCAGGGCGCTCGGTCTCGAGCTCGACCTGACGGCGAAGGGGATGGGCGTCCGCTCCCGGCGCTTTTCGATGCTGGTGGAGAACGGGGTGGTGAAGGCATTCCACCTCGAGGCCCCGGGCAAGTTCGAGGTCAGCGACGCGGACACCCTGCTCCGGGACGTGTCGCGCACCTGAGCGGTCTCCCGGGCTGAGCCAAGGGCCTCCCCGCGTCCTTGCCCCGACGGTGGTGGGCCCGGGCGTCGCCTCCCTGGGCATCGCCTTGACCGGAGCAGCGCCGAGAGCTATCTTGAGATATATCGTACAGACATGGCGTCTCGATGCGTCGAGACTCCGGGAGGCTGGCACATGCGCGGCGGACACGGATTCTGGGAGGAGCGGCACTTCATGGGGCGTCACCCGTTCGGACGGCGCGGGCCTGGCCGGCGGGGGGACTTCTGGGACAGCTTTGGCGGCCCGCCGCCGCGCGCCGAGCGGGGCGAGGTCCGCTACCTGGTCCTCGATGCCATCGAGAAGCAGCCCCGCCACGGATACGAGATCATGCAGGCCATCGAGGAGCGGAGCGGGGGCGCCTACCGGCCGAGCCCGGGCGTCATCTACCCCACCCTCCAGCTGCTCGAGGAGGTGGGCCACGCGCGAGCCGAGGAGCGGGACGGCCGCAAGGTCTACGCCATCACCGCCGACGGGAAGCGCGACCTGGAGCAGCACCGCGAGGAGGTCCAGGACTTCTACGAGCGCTCCGGGGCGGAGAGCTGGGAGGAGTACGCCGAGGAGGTGGCCGACCTGGTCAAGCAGGGTGGGCGGCTCTTCAAGGCGCTCCGGCGTGCGGCGCGGCGGGGCGAGCTGACCCCGGCGATGATGAAGAAGCTGCGCGGCATCCTCGACGAGGCGATGGCCCGCATCGAGGCGCTGGTCGACGCCGGCCGCCGGTAAGGGCCGCGCGACTCTCCCTGGGGCTCAGGGCTTCTTCTTGAGCTCTCTCTCGTGCTCCTGGATGAAGGCGCGGATGTCGTCCGCCAGGTCGAGCAGCTTGAGCCACTGCTCCTGGTAGAGCGTCACCGGGAAGCGACCGAGGCCGTAGACGGAGACTCCGCCCTTCTCGCTCACCTTCATGGAGACGCCCTTTCCTCCCCGCGACCGGAGCGCCTCGTTCTCGGCCTTGAGCCGCTCCAGCTCCGCCTTCAGCTCCGATTCGGTGCTCATCGGTCCCTCCGGGCCCCGGGGCATCTTGCCGCGCCGGCGGCCGCCGACCCAGCATCGTGGGGGCTCCTGCCGGGTCCTCGGTGCAGAAACGGTGCCAGGGAGTGGTGCGCGCCTCGGTGCCCGGTCCCTCGGTTGCTCTTCTCCCGTCCGCTGGTGGATGCTCGCGCCCTCGCGCGCAGGGAGCGTCGCCAGGGAGGAGCACATGCTGGTCAGGAAGCTGTTTCAGATGCTGGTGCTGGGAGGAGCCGTCATCGGGACCGCGTCGGGTTGCTCGACGCGCGCCGACGCCCAGACCAAGGCCGGGGCGCGCGACGGCGGGGCGGCGGCGGACGCCGGGTCGGCTTCCTCCGGCGGAGGAGTGAAGGGCTGGTGAACGAGGGCCTTCGCCGACTGGTCGGCGAAGCCTGGGCCTTCCGGACGCGCGTCGAGCAGGACGCGGCGCTCCGCTTCACCCGCCTCGCGGCCTCCATCTCCAGCTTCGATCCGGGTTCCCCGGTCATCGCGCTCATGGGCCGCGCCGCCGAGGACGAGCGGCGCCATGCCGGGCTCTGCGCCGAGCTGGCCGCCGCCTACGGGGAACCAGCGGCGGAGGGCGGCCCGCTCCCGGACATCGTCCCGGCGGAGCTCGGGCCGCGTGCCGGGGTGCTCTACGAGGTGGTCGCCGCCTGCTGCATCACCGAGACGGAGAGCGTGGCCACGCTGACCACGCTCCTCGCCGGGCCGTCCGAGACCCGGGTGCGCGAGATCCTGCACGAGATTGCCCGGGACGAGGTGGTGCATGGCCGGATGGGCTGGGCGCACCTGGCGCGCGAGGGGGGTCAGACCGATGTCTCGTTCCTCGGGCGCTGGATCCCGACGATGCTCGACGGGACCGTCGACGAGGGCCTCTTCTCCGCGCCCGGGGCGGAGCACGACTCGGAGGAGCTCCTGCGCCACGGTGTTCTCCCCCAGGCGCAGAAGCGGAGCATCTTCATCTCCACGCTCGAGGGCGTGGTCTTTCCCGGGCTGGAGCAGTTCGGCGTCGATCCCTCCGCGGGTCGTGCCTGGCTCGCCGCCCGCCGGGACGTCGCCACGGCGCCGGCCTGACCGGCGCACCGGCAGGTTGAGACACGACGACCCGGCGGAGGGCGCGCCTCCGCCGGGCCACCGTGTGAGCAACCGTCCCTAGCGGGCCTCGGGCAGGATGGCCAGCTGGGCCTCGCCCACGCCGGGTCCCGGATCCGCGTCCCCGTTCTCGCCGTCGGCGACCGCGCTGGCGCTCACCGCCGGGCGCGCCTCGCCGAGGCGGCCGTGGTCGCCGGCCGTGACCGGGCGAGCCAGCACCGAGGCGCCCAGGAGCACCACCGTGCCGAGCACCACCGTCAGGGCGGAGCGGTGCGTCTCGTTCCCCGGAACCTTCGCGCGTCCCTCGAAAGGCATGTAGTCCATGTTGCTTCCTCCTTGGCCGGCGCCCACTGCGGGCGACCGTTGCCTTCCCGGAGGTGCAGCGCCGGTGCCGCCGTTCCGCTCGATGGAATTCGGGCGCTTCGACGCGTCGCCCTCCCTCGGCGTTGCCGGCGGCGCAACATCCGGGCGTCGAACCGTGGACCGCGCCGCACCGGCGAGGGCACCCGACCTGTGCTGCCAGGTAGGACCGTGCATCACCCGGCCAGGGACGACTCGTTGACGCGCGTCAACCGCGCGAGGGTGAACGCTCCCGCGGCGAGGACCAGATCGCTCGCCGCCCGGTCGCCCGGTCCTCCGGCGAGGAGAGAAACGAGCGCGAGCAACAGGAGCCAGCCGGTCAGGAAGCTCGCCGCCGCCGCGGTGAAGGGGGTGAACACGAGCACCCCGGCGCCGAGCTCGAGGCAGGCGGCCAGCCGGTCGGGCGTCGACGCGAGGTGAGCCCGGCCGAGGCCAGAGGCGATGGCGAGCGTGCCGAACGAGGTCCGCAGCGCCCAGAGCGCCAGGCCGAGCCGTGGAGGGAGCACGTCGGGAAAGGGCTTCCTAGGCGTGGCTGTGGGCCGGGGCGGTGACCGGGCCGGAGGCGGGCTCGCGAGCGCTCTGCCGCACCTCGGTCAGGCGCGCGAGCACGTAGGCTCCCAGCGCCATGACCACGTCGCGTGCGGCGACGTCGAGGTAGTGTCCGGTGGTGAGGAGGTTGAGGGCGATGAGCAGGAGCCAGGCGGCCACCACCCAGGCTGCCTGGCGGGTGAAGCGGGTGAGGACGAGCACGCCGGCGGCGATCTCGATCACCCCCACCAGATGCATGAAGGACGAGGCGGAGACGGGTGAGAGGCGCGTGGCCCAGGGGCTCAGGTAGTCCGTCCACCGGGTCATCAGATTGGTGAACTTGTCCAGTCCAGCGACGATGGGAACCAGCCCGTAGGCCAGGCGAAGCACCCAGAACGAGGAGTTCAGTCTTGGATCGAGCACGGTCAGGCACCTCCCAGGAGCGAATGGCTCCCCATTGGAGTCGAGCGCCCCTGGCCAGGTGACATGGGCTGTCACCTTTTCCGTGGCCCGTGCGTCCAAGGCGATGAGAATGGAGTCGAGATGACGCTGCCCGCCCTGGTGGCCAGCTGGTCGCAGAGCCGCATTCCGTCGGACGAGGAGATCGTCCGCCGTGTGCTCCTCGGCGAGCCGGCGCTCTTCGAGGTCCTCATGCGCCGCAACAACCAGCGCCTCTACCGGGCGGTTCGCTCGGTGATCCGCAACGAGGCTGCGGTCGAGGACGTGATGCAGCAGACCTACCTGGCAGCCTTCGGAGCGCTGGGCAGCTTCGAGCACACCTCGCGCTTCTCGACCTGGCTCGTCCGCATCGGCCTGAACGAGGCCCTGGCGGCGCGGCGGCGAGCATCGCGCCTCTCCCGGGTCCCCGACGATGCCGGGCTCGACGAGGAAGACCCCGTGGACCGGCTCCCGAGCAACCATCCCTCTCCCGAGGATCGCGCCGGCGCGCGCGAGCTCGGGCGTCTGCTCGAGCACGTGCTCGACGGAGTTTCCCAGACCTATCGCACCGTGGTCATGCTCCGTCAGGTCGAGGGGCTGAGCACCGGGGAGACGGCGGAGGTGCTGGGCGTGAGCGAGGACGTGGTCAAGACCCGGCTGCGCCGCGCGCGGCTCCTCCTCCGGGAGCGGCTCTACGCCTCCGCCGAGCGCCTCGGGGAGCAGTCCTTCCCGTTCCACGCCTCGCGCTGCGACCGGGTGGTGTTCGCCGTGCTCGAGCGGCTTCCTCGCTGAGGCTCCGCCCTCAGGGAGTCGCAACGCTTGCGCCGCGGCGCCGAGCGCTCCGCAAGGTTTCCCTCGCCGAGGTCCGGGCTCACGGCCGACGGCGGGCGCACCTCCTGGCACGTGTCTCGCACGGGCAACAGGTGTTCCCCCGTCGGCGTTCCCGGAGGCAACATGAGCCGGTCATCTCTGCTGGTCGCTCTCCCGCTCCTGGCCGGGGCCTGTGGTGGTGGCTCGTCGGCCAGCCCGACGCTCTGCGACAACCTGGCCACGGCGACGACGGATTTCGCCGCCAAGGCCGCTCCGTGCTTCAGCACCGTCCCGTCGCTGGGCTTCAGCACCGCGGTCTGCCGCTCCTCGCTCTCGAACTGCTCGGATTCCGACCAGCAGCGGATCTCCAGCTTCACCAGCTGCATCGAGGCGCTTCCCGCCTGTGCGCCGGCGACGCTGCAGAGCTGGACCTCGAGCTTCCAGAGCTGCACCGCCACGCTCGGGCCGCTCCAGGGGAGCGGCTGCTGACCCTGGCGAATCCGGAGCCCGGAGCGCTACGGTAGGTCCTCTCGGGTTCACCGGAGGGGGTGCTCCATGCCGACCGCAGAGGGCGCGGGAACCGGGCTGGGCGGCGCCCTCCGCCGGGTGCTCGGCATCGGCGGCGGCGTCGCCGCCGAAGCGGGGGCGTCCATGGATCGACTGGCGACCTATCAGGCCATCGAGAATCTCCGGAAGCGTCCACTCATCGTCTACGCCACCAGCACGCGTCCCAATGTCCGGGCGGCGATGGGCGGCGACGCGGTGCGGGAGTTCATCGACCAGATGGACCTCATCCCCCGCGGGGAGAGGGCGGTCGACGTGCTCCTCCACAGCTCGGGGGGAGATCCGCTCGCCGCCTGGAAGCTGATGTCCGTCCTGCGCGAGCGCTTCGCCAGCGTCGCGGTGCTGGTGCCGTACATGGCCTTCAGCGCGGCCACCCTGTTTTCCCTCGGGGCGGACGAGATCCTCATGCACCCGCACGCTTCGCTCGGTCCCATCGACCCGCAGATCACCGTCTTCGGGAAGGACCGGGAGGAGCTCCACTTCTCCTACGAGGACGTGGGCGCCTTCCTCCGCTTTCTGAAGAGCGAGGTCGGCCTCTCCGATCAGGGCTCGCTGGCGGAGATCGTCGACAAGCTGTTCAGCACGCTCGATCCGCTCAAGGTCGGCTATGCGCAGCGGGCCAGCGAGCTGTCGACCGACGTCGGCGAGCGCCTCCTCAAGCTCCACGAGTCCCGGGGCGCTCCCGCCCGGGACGACGCCCGGTCCATCGCCGAGCGCCTGAACAAGGCCTTCTTCGCCCACGGAGATGCCGTGTCCAGGACCCGGGCGCGCGAGCTGGGCCTGGCGGTGATCGACCCCGACCCGGAGCTGGAGGCGGCGATGTGGGCGGCATTCCTGGCCCTGGAGTCGGCCATGGAGCTGCGCGACCCGTTCAACCCCCTGGACCTCCTGCGTGCCGACAAGGCGGCCGCCGAGTTCCTGCAGCCTCCGGCGCCGCTCCGGCTCGCCCCCAACACGCCCATGCATCTGGTCGAGCAGGCGTTCCAGGCGCACGCCAACGCCGCCCTCCAGACCGCCCAGCGGGGGAGCGGAGCGGAGGTGCGTTGCCGGCTCTGCGCGGCGGTGGTGGAGAGCACGCGCCTGCAACGGGCGTTCATCCAGGAGCTCGCGCTCACCGGGGTGCGGATGGGCCTCGAGATCAAGGTGGCGGTCACCGCCGGCGGCGGCTGGCAGTCGGCCGGCCCGGGTGGCCCGAAGCGCTGAAAAGTGGGATAGTTCGTCGAAGCCATGCGTGACCGTTCACGCGCGACGAGGAAGGCTCCGGCGGTGAAGGCTGCGGGCAGGCCCTCGCCCATCTTCCGGACCACTCCCTTCGAGAACGAGCGCAGCGGCGAGGAAGGCTCGTACGTCCTGGACCCCACCCGGGTCCAGACCTTCCGCGCCCGGACGGTGTCCGCCTCGAGGATCTTCAACGCCCGGGGCGTCGTCGTCGACCCGAGCGAGCCCGACCGCGAGGAGTAGGACGGGTGGTGCCCGGGGAAGCCAGCCGCTCCCGCCTCGCCGGTCGCGTTCGCGCCCTCCTCGCCGGAGCGGTGCTCGCCGCCGGCGCGGCGGACGCCCAGGGAACCGGCAAGCCCGCCTTCGATGGGGAGCGGATCCGGCTCGTCGTCGGCCAGCGGGCGCCGCTCTGCCCGAGCTTCGGATGCCATTCTCCCATCTGCGACGACCCGAGGGTGGCCACCGTCACCGCCAACTCTGGTGAGCTCGAGGCGCACGGGGTGGGGACGACCTTCTGCTCGCTGGACTACGGGTACGGGCAGCGCCGGGTGTACCAGGTGAAGGTCGTGCCTCCGCCCCCGCAGCCCGGACGGCTCGAGGAGGCCCCGGCCCCGGCCGAGCCACCCCCTCCGCCGCCGCCTCCGAGCCCGAAGGCCGTGCCGACGGCCGCGCCGCCGCGCCCGGCGGCCGACCCGGAGACCCTCTACGAGTGGCCCTCCGAGGACGGGAGCCTCCAGTTCGGGCACCTGAGCGACATTCCCCCCGCCCTGCGCAAGCAGGCGCGCCCGGTCACCGCCGAGCTCAGCGTCGTGTCCTCGGCTCCTTCCCGCCCGGCTTCCTCGCCGCCGCCCTCGGGCCGCGCGCCCGCGCCGCCTCCCCCGCCGACCGAGGACTTCGACCTCACGCCGCCCCCCCCGCCGCCGGCGTGGACTCCTCCGCCCTAGAAGCTCACGCCCAGGCTTCTCCACCGCCTCGGTGCCGGGCCGGGCACCTGCCACCGCCGGGAGGAGCAGAGCCAGCGCGGCCGCCGACGCGGGCCGGCGCCCGGCCGTCATCCGCCCAGGGCCTCGAGGAGCACGACCAGGACCACGCCGATGGCCAGCATGCCCAGACCGAGCCGGACCGGGCGAAGGCCGGAGTAGCGCCCGACCCCGTAGCCACAGAGGAAGAGCAGGGCCAGCGACAGGCCCCGCGAGATGCGCATGGCGACCTTCACGTCGGACACGAGCAGGAAGGGCAGGGCGACCGGGAAGGTGCTCACCACCACCAGCAGGAACACCCCGGCAGCGGCGAGCACATCCTCCCAGAGGATGCGGGGCTGTGCCGGGATGCCGCGCCATCCGGCGATCCGGTGTCGGAGGGCCTCGATCTCCGCCTCGTTCAGCGCCTCGCCCAGCGCGTCGGGCATCGCCTCGGCCACGACGCGGCGTCCGGCCGCCGGCGAGCCCCTCCGGACGTGGTGAAAGAGAAGGATGCGCCGCCCTCGCTCGAAGAGCGCGTTCAGCCCGTACATCACGGCATCCACGATGCCCCAGGCGACGTTGCAGCCCAGCGCACTGAAGAACGCCGACCGGCTGTCCTGGGCGCCGGCCCCGCCCACCCGGAGCGCCCCGGTGATGGTGAGGGCCATGAGCACCCCGAAGAGCACTTCCGAGTACCGTTCCACCGGGCTGAGTAGCCCCTTGACGAGCTGGCGCGGGGGAGTGGACTGCATCGCGGGGCGTTGCTGATTATCACGGGCAGCGGCGCATCGAACGGAGCTCGACGATGGACGTGGCCATCCTCGGAAGCGGCGGTGTGGGAGGGGTGTACGGAGGCTTCCTCGCCCGCGCCGGCCACTCGGTGCGGCTCTGGGCGCGGGGAGACCATCTCGCGGCGCTCCGGAGCCGCGGCCTCACCGTCCGCACACCCGAGGAGACCTTCACCGTCCGCGTCCAGGCGAGCGACCGGGCGGAGGACCTGGCCGGCGTGGCGCTGGCCATCGTGGCGGTGAAGACCTACTCGCTGGAGGACGTCGCTCCCGTGGCCCGGCGTCTGGCCGAGGGCGGCGCGGCGGTGCTCCCCCTCCTCAACGGGGTCGAGGCGTCCGACCGGCTGGCCGCGCTCGGAGTGCCCTCCGGGGCGCTGCTCGGCGGGCTGACCATGATCAGCGCCGAGCGAACGGCTCCGGGCGAGGTGCGCCGCCTGAGCGCCTTCCAGCGCATCGTGCTCGGGGAGCTCGCGGGCGGGACGAGCGAGCGTGCGGCGCGCATCGTCGAGGCTCTCCGGACCGCAGGCATCGAGAGCCGCGAGTCGGCGACCATCCGGGTCGAGCTCTGGGAAAAGCTGGTGTTCATCGCCTCGATGGCCACCGTGTGCGGGCTCGCCCGCACCGCCATCGGACCCGTGCGTTCGGCGCCGCAGGGCCGGGCGTTCATCGCCGCCGCCGTCCGCGAGGCGGTGGCGGTGGGCCGCTCGCGGGGAGTAGCTCTCTCCGACGAGGTGGCACCCCGGGTGACGGCCACCATCGAGGGCCTTCCGGACGCCATGCGCCCCAGCTTCCTGCTCGACCTCGAGCGGGGCGGCCCGACCGAGCTCGACGCCCTCATGGGTGCCATCGCCCGGATGGGCGCCGAAGCCGGGGTGCCGACGCCGGTCCACTCCGCCGCCACCGCCGCTCTCTCGGCCGCTCTGGGCGCCGGGGTCGCCGGCCGGCCGCGCTGACCTGCTGCGCGGGTGGCGCGAGGCTCCGGGCTCCTCGTCGACCCTGAGCCGACCTCGGCAGACAGAAGTCCGCAGTCTTTGCGCGGCGAGCCCGGCCCCGAGCTGGGCCTTTCGCGCGCCCACCGGGCGGCCCCGGCGAAGCGTACCCGGGAACGGGCATTGCAGCCGTCCGAGGCATGACCATGCGGCGCGCCCTCTGGATCATCCTCGGAGTCAGCCTCTTCGGCGTGTGCTTCTCCGGGGTGCTCTCCTACCAGGAGCTCTTCGCAGCCTCGACCGCGGCCGCCTGTCCGGCTCCGGGCGCACCGGGAACGGTCTTCGGCTACCCGGCATGCGTCTATGGCTTCTTCATGTACCTGCTCCTGTCGGCGCTGGCGGGCTGGGGCCTCTTCGCCGGCCGCCTCGAGCACCGCCAGCCACCGCCGTGACCGACATGCCCTACGCTTCCAACGACCTCTTGCCGCTGCCGCTGCGCGAGCGGCTGCCGCCTCACGCCCAGGACATCTTCCGCGAGGCCTTCAACCATGCCTGGGACCAGTACGCGCATGACGAGGGGGCCGCCTTTCGGGTCGCCTGGGCGGCGGTGAAGCAGCGCTACGAGAAGCGCGGCAACACCTGGGTTCGGCGCGCGGACGTCTGACGCCAGCGGCCATCGTCGACCGCAGGACGCTCGGCGCACCGGGCGGAGCGGCTTTTCCTAACTATCCGAAATCATTCCGTTCTGGTATGGACCGCCGCTCGGGGAGCCCGAGGTCCATCGGGGGGGCACAAAACTTCACATCCTCCGGCTGCACATTCGCGAGCCATCCGCCCCGGACCCGGGTATCTCCGCTCGCCTCCTTTCCTTACGGGGACCCGTACGCATGCTCCGCCCTGCCCAGATCGAGACCCGCGAACCGCTCATCAGCGAGGAGCCCTCGTCCGCCGACAGCACCAAGCGGCGCCGTCTCTGGCTCATCGCCATCGGCGCCCTCGTGCTCCTGGTCCTGTTCCTCGGCGGGACCAAGTTCTTCCAGATCTCGACCATGATCAAGGCGGGCAAGGCGATGGTCCCGCCGCCGGAGTCGGTCACCTCGGCCAAGGCCGAGCTCGCCGACTGGCGCCCGGTGCGCGCGGCAGTGGGCACGCTGGTCGCCGTCCGGGGCGTCACCCTGAGCGCCGAGGTCACCGGGACCGTCCGGGAGATCGCCTTCGAGAACGGCGGCCAGGTCAAGCAGGGCCAGCTCCTGGTCCGGCTCGACACCTCGTCGGAACAGGCACAGCTCGAGGGAGCGCTGGCCGACGCCGAGCTGGCGCGCCTCACCCTGGAGCGCGCCCGGACCCTGCGCAAGGACGTGGTCAACACCCAGGCCGAGCTGGAGGCCGCCGAGGCCCGCGCCGCCCAGACCAACGCGGCGGTGGCCAACCTCCGCGCCATCATCGCCAAGAAGGTGATCCGCGCTCCCTTCGACGGGCGGGTGGGCATCCGGCAGGTGGAGCTCGGCCAGGTGGTGTCCCCCGGCTCGCCCATCGTCTCGCTGCAGACGGTGACGCCGATCTACGCCGAGTTCCAGCTCCCCCAGCAGGCGCTGGCCGACGTCAAGCTCGGCCAGCAGGTCCAGCTCAAGGTGGACGTGTTCCCGGGGGCCTCCTGGGAGGGCACGGTGACCACCATCAATCCCGAGGTCGATCCCGGCACGCGCAACGTCCGGATGCGGGCCACGGTGCCCAACCCGGACGGCCGCCTCACCCCGGGGATGTTCGCCAGCGTGGAGGTGCTCTCCGAGCAGCAGGAGAGGGTGCTCCTCATCCCGGCGACGAGCATTCTCTTCGCGCCCTTCGGCGATTCGGTCTACGTCCTCGAGACGGAGAAGAGCGCGGACGGGACGAGCGAGAAGCTGGTCGCCCACCAGCGCTTCGTGCGCACCGGCGAGCGGCGGGGTGACTTCGTGGCCATCGTCTCCGGCCTCAAACCCGGCGAGACGGTGGCCAGCAACGGCGCCTTCAAGCTGCGCAACGGGATGGCGGTCCAGCTGCACAATGCGCTGGCGCCCCCGGCCCAGCTCGCTCCGGCTCCGGTCGATCGCTAGGGAGCCCGCCCCGAGATGAAATTCACCGATCTCTTCGTCCGGCGACCGGTCATCGCCATCGTCGTCAACCTGGTCATCGTCATCGCCGGCATCCAGGCCATCCGCTCGCTCAACGTGCGCCAGTACCCGCGCAGCGAGAACGCGGCCATCACCGTGACCACCGTCTACGTGGGCGCCAACGCCGAGCTGGTGCGTGGCTTCATCACCACGCCCCTGGAGCGGGTCATCGCCGCCGCCGACGGCATCGACTACCTCGAGTCCACCAGCGCGCAGGGCGTGTCCACCATCCGGGCGCGCCTGCGGCTGAACTACGATTCCACCAAGGCCCTGGCCGAGATCAGCTCCAAGGTGGACCAGGTGCGGGGCGACCTCCCCCCCGAGGCCCAGGTCCCGGTGCTGAACATCGAGTCGGCGGACAGCCAGTTCGCCTCCGCCTACCTCAGCTTCTCGTCCGAGTTCCTGAAGCAGAACGAGATCACCGACTACCTGGTCCGGGTGGTCCAGCCGCGGCTCTCGGCGGTCGAGGGCGTGCAGCGCGCGGACATCCTCGGCGGCCGCACCTTCGCCATGCGCATCTGGCTCAAGCCGGACCGGATGGCGGCGCTCAACGTCAGCCCGGCGCAGGTGCGCCAGGCGCTGGCGGCGAACAACTACCTGGCCGCGGTGGGCACCACCAAGGGCTCGCTGGTCCAGGTCAACCTCACCGCCAACACCGACCTGCGCTCGGTGGAGGAGTTCAAGAAGCTGATCATCCGGCAGAGCGGTGGAGCGCTGGTGCGCCTCTCGGACGTGGCTGACGTCGTGCTCGGCGCCGAGGACTACGATGCCGCGGTCAACTTCACCGGTCAGACGGCGGTGTTCGTCGGGATCTGGGCGCTCCCCAACGCCAACTCGCTCGACGTCATCAAGCGGGTTCGGGTGGAGCTGGCCGCCATCCAGAAGGAGCTCCCCCAGCAGATCACCGCCACCATCGCCTACGACGGGACGGAGTACATCGACAGCGCCATCCACGAGGTGACTCGCACGCTGCGCGACACGCTGATCATCGTGGTGGTGGTGATCTTCCTGTTCCTCGGCTCGTTCCGGTCGGTGCTCGTTCCGGTGGTGGCCATCCCCGTCTCGCTCATCGGCGGCGTGTTCCTGATGCAGGCCTTCGGGTTCACGGTGAACCTCCTCACCCTGCTGGCCATCGTCCTCTCCGTCGGTCTGGTGGTCGACGACGCCATCGTGGTGGTGGAGAACGTCGAGCGGCACCTGAGCGAAGGGCTGTCGAAGTACCAGGCGGCGCTGGTCGGGGCGCGCGAGCTGGTGGGACCGATCATCGCCATGACCATCACCCTGGCGGCGGTCTACACCCCCATCGCCTTTCAGGGCGGTCTGACCGGCTCGCTCTTCCGCGAGTTCGCGCTCACCCTGGCCGGTGCGGTGACCATCTCCGGCGTGGTGGCGCTGACGCTCTCCCCGGTGATGTCGCGCTACCTCCTCCGCTCGGGCGGGACGCACACCGGGTTCGCCGGCCACATCAACCGCCAGTTCGACCGCCTCCGGAAGGCCTACGGGGGCTGGCTGGACACCGCCCTCAAGTACCGGGGGCTGGTCTACTTCCTCTGGGGCGCCTTCGCGCTGCTCCTGGTGGCCATGTTCCTCTTGCGGGTCAACGAGCTCGCCCCGGCCGAGGACCAGGGCGTGATCTTCGGCGTGGTGTACACGCCCGCCAACTCGACCCTGGACCAGCTCATGGTCTCCACCCGTGAGGTGAACCGGACGGTGATGGAGGTCCCGGAGTCGAGGTTCACCTTCCAGATCACCTTCCCGGCCAATGGGTTCTGGGGCGTGGGCCTCAAGCCCTGGGATCAGCGGAAGCGCACGGTGGACCAGACCATCCCCGACGTGCTGCGACGGGTGTCGGTGATTCCCGGCATCCAGACCTTCCCCTTCAATCTCCCGGCGCTGCCCGGCGGCGGAACCTTCCCGGTCGAGATGGTCATCGCCTCCACCGCCGAGGAGGGGGAGATCCTCGAGTTCGCCAAGCAACTGCAAGAAAAGGCGGCCAAGAGCGGCAAGTTCTACTTCCCGCCGCAGCTGGACGTGAAGATCGACCAGCCGCAGTCGGAGATCCAGATCGACCGGGAAAAGGTGGCGCAGCTCGGGCTCAATCTCCAGCAGGTGGGCCAGGATCTGAGCGCGGCGGCAGGCGGCAACTTCGTCAACCGGTTCAGCATCTCCGGGCGAAGCTACAAGGTCATCCCCCAGCTCTTGCGGGTGGAACGCCTCAACCCGGAGCAGCTGGAGGACATCTACGTCACCGGGCCGAACGGGCAGCTGGTGAAGCTCTCCTCCATCGCCACGGTCAAGGACACCGTCACCCCTCGTTCCCTGAACCGCTTCCAGCAGCTCAACGCGGTGAAGATCAGCGGGGTGGCGACCTCGGTGGACGAGGGACTCCGCTTCCTGGAGGACGAGGCGGCCAAGATCCTCCCCAAGGGCTACAAGATCGACTACACCGGCGAATCCCGGCAGCTGCGCGTGGAGGGAAGCAAGTTCCTCCCGGCCATGGTCCTGGCGCTGGTGCTGATCTTCCTGGTGCTGGCGGCCCAGTTCAACAGCTTCCGCGACCCGCTGATCATCCTCTTCGGCTCGGTCCCGCTGGCCTTCTTCGGGGCGATGATCCCGGTGTTCTTGAAGATGCCCAATCCGCAGATCCCCTTCTTCACCGACCGCTTCACCACCACCTTCAACATCTACTCCCAGGTGGGCCTGGTGACCCTGGTGGGCCTGATCTCCAAGAACGGCATCCTCATCGTCGAGTTCGCCAACAAGCTCCAGGAGTCGGGGAAGGCGAAGCTGGAGGCGGTCAAGGAAGCGGCGATGACCCGTCTCCGGCCGATCCTCATGACCAGCGTGGCCACCATCGCCGGCCACTTCCCGCTCACCTTCGTCACCGGTCCGGGCGCGGCCGCCCGGAACAGCATCGGGCGGGTGCTGGTCACCGGCATGGCGGTGGGCACGGTGTTCACCCTCTTCTTCGTTCCGGCCATCTACATGCTGGTCGCGCGCGATCACCGCGCCGATGCCCGCCTCCCCGAGGAAGAGCCGGCCGGCGGGCTGGTCGCGGCTCCGGCCGCCATCGAGCACTGACCCGGCGCGGGCGGCGGGCCCGGGTGCTCTCGTCGATGAAGCTCCACGTCTTCTCGGATCTCCACTTCGAGATGCATCGCTCGGTGGCGGAGCGGTTCTTCGCCTCCGCGGAGTGGCGGGCGCTCGAGGGCCGGGCCGAGGTGGCCATCCTGGCGGGGGACATCGGCTCGACGGTACCCGGCCGCATCCAGCAATCCCTGGTCGCGCCCCTGGAGGTCTTCGCCCGCCGCTACCGGCACGTGGTCTACGTCCCGGGGAACCACGAGCCCTACGGGTCCAGTCTCGAATCGTCCCGGGAGCAGCTCGAGGAGCACGTCGTGCGCAACGCCGGCCTGAGCAACGTGCTCCTCCTCTCGCCCGGGCCGGGGCGGCCGGCGCTGGTCCTTGAGGGGCGGGAGGTGCACGGGGGAGTGCTCTGGTTCCCGGCCAACGACGAGACGCGGGCGCCGTGGCGGAGGCTGTTCCTCTCGGACTTCCGGCTCATCGAGGACATCGAGGACGCCCCGCGGGAGCACGAGCTGCTGGTGGCGGCTCTCCGGGAGCGCGTGCGACCGGGTGACGTGGTCATCACCCATCACGGCCCCAGCCTGCGCTCGGTGCCCGAGGAGTACGCCGGGAGCCTCGTCAACTGCTTCTTCACCACCGACCTGGAGGAGCTGATTCGCGCCGTCCGGCCGGCGCTCTGGGTCCACGGTCACACCCACAGCCCGATGGACTACCGGGTGGACGGGACGCGGGTCTACGCCAACCCGATGGGCTACCAGGGCGAGGGAAGCAACCCCGACTTCTGGAAGCGGGTGGAGATCGATCTCGCCGCGCCGGGTCGCTGACTGCCCGGTCGCCGGCGGACTCCGGACCTGGCTCCGGTCGAGACCCGGAACGCCGGCCAGCCCGCATCCCCGAGCCGAGGGCGGCCGGAACTCTATCGCCCGGGAGCCGGAGGCCGCGGCGCCGGGCCGAGCCAGCGGTCGAAGTGGGCGATGAGCCTCCGGTAGAAGTACAGGGCGTCGTCCGGGCGCGCCGCCCAGCGGTGGGTGGCGCCGGCAGTGAAGGCGAAGTCGAAGTCCTTGTGCTGGCGCACCAATTCCTCGGCGAGCATCACCGAGGTCTGGAAGGGCACGACGTCGTCGGCCATGCCGTGGATGATGAGCAGCGGATCGCGCAGGTTCCTGGCGTAGAGGGCGGCACGCCCGGCCTCGAAGACCTCCGGGTGGGAGGCAGGCGTGCGGGCCACGGCCACGTCGTCGCTTCCGAAGTAGCGCGGGTCGGAGGCCGGGGCGGCGGCCACGCCGGCGGCGAAGAGGCCGGGCTTCTTGAACAGGGCGAAGAGGGTGATCAGCCCGCCGTAGCTCGTCCCGAAGATGCCCATGCGCGCCGGGTCCACGTAGGGCAGCGACCTCATGAACGCCGCTGCATCCTGGTAGTCGTCGAGGTCCGAGCTCCCCCACTGGAAGAGGAACTTCTCCCGGAAGGCGCGGCCGTACCCGGTGCTCCCGCGCGAATCGACCTGCACCAGGATGTAGCCCCGCTGGACGAGGAGCTGCATCAGCCCGGAGAACCGGCCGTCCCAGCGGTTGCGGACGGTGTCGATGTAGACCGGACCGAAGATGACCGGGTACCGGCGGCCCGGCTCGGGGACGGGCGGCTCGAGGATCCGCGCGTGGAGGTCGATGCCGGCCGTGCTCCCGGGAAAAATGACGTAGCGCACGTGCGCCCAGGTGGTGCGTGCGAACTCCGGGGGAGGCGAGTGCGTGATTCGGCGATCGCCGAGGAAAAGCTCGGTCGGCATCCCGTCGTCGCTGTGCAGGAAGGCCACCGTCCGTCCATCGGCCGCCGGGAAGGGGGCGTTGGCGCCGGGAAGCGGGCTCACCCGGAGCCGCTCTCCGCCGTCCGCCGGGATGCGCCACACGTTCCGCTCCTCGGGCCGGGGCTCGGAGGAGACGTAGTAGACGGCCGGCCATCCCGGGCGGGAGAGGGCCGCTCCCTCGACGTCGTAGGGCCCGGGGGTGAGCATCCGGGGCGAGCGCTCGCCGGGGTTGAGCAGGTAGAGGCGGTAGCGATCGTCCAGGTCGCCGGTGAGCAGGATGCGCCGGCCGTCGGGATGCCAGACCGCCGCCACCTGGGTGTAGATGCGCGACGCCCCGTGGTCCCGCCACACCTCGCGCAGCGCTCCGGCGTCGGCATCGGCCACGGTGACGGTGCGGTCGACGTCGTCGTCGGTGGCGCGGTCGATGAGGAGCGAGCCCCGGCTGGACCACTCGAAGCCGAGGATCTGCCAGCGCTCCGGTTCGGGGAGGTCGAGCAGCCGGAGCGCCCGCGTCGACACGTCGAGGAGGCCCACCGTCCGCCGCTCGTTGACGTCGCCGGGAGCCCCGCGCCGGACCTCGTTGAGGATGGCGTCCGCGGTCAGATAGTGGGGAATCGGAAACCGACGCACCTGGCGGCGATCCACGTGGTGAACGGCGATGCGTCGTCCGTCGGGCGACCAGGCGTAGGCCGTGGTCCGGCCCCAGACGGGGCTGCCGATCTCCACGTCGAAGTGGAAGTACGTGCCCTGCTCGACCCGGCCGATGGGCGGGACGGCGACGTGGGTCGCCTGCACCGGCGCTCCACCGGCCAGCGGCAGGAGCCACAGGTCGCCTTCCTGGAGGTAGGCGGCGGTGCGGCCGTCGGGTGAGACGGTGAGCCCGGAGCGCTCGGCGCGGCCGCGGGTGAGCGGCTCCGGAGCGCCCCCGGAGAGCCGGATGCGATACACCTCCCCGCCGGCCAGCACGAGGAGCCTGCTCGCGTCGGCCCAGACCAGCTCGCTCACCGCCGGCGCCCCACCGTCGGTGAGGTGGGTCAGCCGGCGGGGAAGGGACCCGTCGCGGTCGACGAGCCAGACCTCTCGCGCCGGCATGGCCGTGTCGTTCCAGAGAAAGGCGAGCAGCTTGCTGTCCGGTGACCAGGCGGGGGCCGAGGGTGGCGTGCCGAAGAGCGCCGGCGCCCGTGAGACCACCTGCTCCACGGTGAGCGGTGGCGGCGGATCGCCGAGCGCCGGTGCCGGCAGGACAAC
>DASPUU010000020.1:0-2987 GCA_035622755.1 Myxococcaceae bacterium | reverse complement strand
CGCGCTCGTGCTCCAGGGGGACCACCGCCGCCGGGTGGAAGCCTGGCTGCACGCCCGGGGCGTGGCCCGGGTCTCGGTGGGCTGAGCTAGAGAGCGTCGATGACCGCGTCGGTGAACTCGCGGCATGTCGCCGTCCCGCCGAGGTCCCGCGTCCGCACCTTGCCGTCGGCGAAGACGCGCAGCAGCGCCCGCTCGAACCGGTCCGCCGGCGCGTCCAGCGTCATCCAGCGGAGCATGAGCACCGCGGACATCATCAGGGCGGTGGGGTTGGCCAGCCCCTTGCCGGCGATGTCCGGAGCCGTGCCGTGCACCGCCTCGAAGACGGCCACCCGCTCGCCGAAGTTCGCCCCGGGCACCACTCCCAGGCCCCCGACCAGGCCGGCGCAGAGGTCGGAGATGATGTCCCCGTAGAGGTTCTCCATGAGCAGGATGTCGTAGCGCTGGGGGTCCCGCACCAGCTGCATGCACATGTTGTCGACGATGACCTCCTCGTAGGCGATGCCATCGTACTCCCGGGCCACCCTCCGGCAGCAGTCGAGGAACAGCCCGTCGGACAGCTTCATGATGTTCGCCTTGTGCACGGCGGAGACCTTCCTCCGGCCGTGCGAGCGGGCGTAGTCGAAGGCGTGGCGGGCGATGCGGGTGCTCGCCTTCTCGGTGATGATCTTCAGGCTCTCCACCACGCCGGGGACGACGATGTGCTCCAGGCCGGCATAGAGGTCCTCGGTGTTTTCCCGCATCACCACCAGGTCGACGCCCTCGTAGCGGGTCTTCACCCCGGGCACGGAGCGCACCGGGCGCACCGAGGCGTAGAGGTCGAGGGCCTTCCGGATCGCGACGTTGGCCGAGGCCAGCCCGGTGCCGACCAGCGTTCCGGTGGGCCCCTTGAGGGCCACGCCGCTCCGCATCACCGCGTCCACCGTCTCCTGAGGCAGGTTGGTACCGTACTTGTTCACCACCTCCGCGCCGGCGTCGGCGCGCTCGAAGGCCAGGGGAAGCCCCATCGACTCCAGGGCGCGGACGGTGGCGTCGGCGACCTCGGGGCCGATGCCATCCCCGGGGATGACGGTGACGACGGTGCGAGGGCTGGACGGATCCATGGAGGACCCTGGTTTATCGGTCCGCGGGCCCGGCCGGAAGCCGATTCAGGTGGCCGGGAGCGAGGCCACGAAGCGGACCTCCCTGAAGCCGAGCGAGAGGAGCAGCCCGCGCAGCGCCCGCTCCGCCGAATCCCGCGCCCGGGCCTGGAGCGTCTGATCGGCGCGAGCCTCCTGCTCGAAGGCCGTCCGGGCCAGCTCGAGCAGCTGGGCGGTCTCCGCGGAGTCGAGGTTGCTGCGGATGACCTCGGTCTCGGCCGGCCGGACCTCGGCGCGCGTCTGGAGGGGCGGCAGCACCACCTCCACCCGCGGACCCTGGACGGCGATCGACCGCTGGTCGAGCTGGGCGAGGTCGAGGCCGATGCGCACCGTGCCGAAGACGATGGCCCGTCCATGGCTGGGAGCGAGCGCCGCCTTGGCCCAGAGGAAGAGGTCGCGCCACACGCTGCCGCTGGCCACCGGCTCCGGGTCGTAGCTCACCTTCTTGTAGACGTTGACCTCCAGCGTCTCCAGGCGCGCCACCTCGCGCATGCGCTCCACCACGATGGGAAGATCCGGTCGGCTCTCGGCGGTGCGGAACGAGGACGCCGCCACGAGGATGCCCGCGGCGAGGGCGGCTCCGCCCAGGAGCAGGACGAGGAGGCGTCGCGTGGCCATGAGCGCCTATGCTAGCCCCTCGCTTCGGAGGGCATCGATGGGTCGTCTCCTCTCGCTCCTGCTCGGTCTCCTGGTCGTCGCCGGAGTGGCCTATTACGTGGTGCAGCGGACGGCGGAGTCGATGGGTCCGGGCGCCTCCGCGCCCAAGCGCCAGCTGGACAACGTGCGGGCGAAGGCCAAGGAGATCGAGCGGGACGCCCAGAAGCGGGCCGACGACCTGCTCAAGAAGACCGAGTAGCGGCGCGCCCCTCCGGGTAGCGGACGGTGACCACGGTGGCGATGCCGCCGCGGACGAACCAGTCCCCGGTGACCACCAGCGAGCGCGGCTGGAGGGCGGCCACCAGGTCGTCGGCGATGCGGTTGGTGACCGCCTCGTGGAAGGCGCCCTCGTTGCGATAGCTCCACAGGTAGAGCTTGAGGCTCTTCAGCTCGACGCACTTCCGGTCCGGGACGTAGGTGATCTTGAACCGGGCGAAATCCGGCTGGCCGGTCAGCGGGCAGAGGCAGGTGAACTCGGGCGCGTCGAAGGCGATGTCGTAGTCGCGGTCCGGCGCCGGATTGGGAAACGTCTCCAGGGCTCGAGGGGGTGTGTCGGGCATGGGGTCGGCCCCGTGTTGTCGCCCAGGGCGGGCGCGCCAGGCAACTCCTCCGGGGGTCCCGCTCAGGCCAGCGCGCGGAAATCGACCAGCGCCACCCCGGCCCGTTCCAGCGCCGAGCGGGCCTCGGGCGCGGTGAAGGTCGCGAGCTCCACCTCGCGCTGGGCCGAGTAGCCGGACCGCACGGTGGTCGGCGCCTCCCCGGGGTGGCACATGAGCTCGGTGGTCCCGGCCGGGAGCCCGTCCACCACGGCCAGGAAGCGAGGAAGGGTCCAGTAGGCCTCGGCGCCCGCCTCGCCGAGGAACCGGTCGGGTGTGCGCACGCCGTGGGCGGCGAGCGCCGCGCGCATCGGAGCGTCCAGAGCGCGGACGGGAAGGCCGGCGGCGTGGGCCGCCCGCGCCACGCCCTCGAGGACACCCGGGAAGCGGTGGAGGTGCTTGTGGACGTCGAGGTGGGTGGGTCGGGCGCCGAGGAGCTTCTCGGCGAGCGCCAGCTGGGCCCGGGCCTCGTCCTCCACCACCGTCGCCGGGAGGGCGGACGCCCGCAGCTCGGAGAAGGCGCCCTCGTGGAGGAGCGACCGCGGAAACCGCTCGCTCACCGGCGCCCCGCGGGCCAGGTTGAGGTGCAATCCGACCG
>DASPUU010000019.1:0-3214 GCA_035622755.1 Myxococcaceae bacterium | reverse complement strand
TGGCTGCCGGACGAGAATCCGGAGCGGGTGGTGGAGATCTTCACCGATCCCCAGCTCGCGCTGCGGCGGATGGCCCCGGACTACAAGCGCCTGGAGGGATCGATGGAGCAGGTCTTCTGGCAGAGCAAGGTGGGCCGGTGAGAGCCCCGCTCGCCGCCGCCCTCCTGCTCCTGGGCGCTCCCGGATGCGTGGCCGGGAACAAGCTGCACCGCGCCGAGTCTCCGGGTGGACCGGTGGAGAAGCTCTCGGTGGAGGACGTGCCGGTGACCGGGTCGCACGTCGACGTCGACGCCGCGGGCACGACCGTCGAGGGAGAGCTCATCGCCGTCGACCCGACGGACTTCTGGATCCTCGAGGAGACGCCGGAGAACGCGTCGGTCCGGAGCCCGTGCTGGATCCAGGTGCACCAGAGCCAGATCACCTCGGTGCACATCCGGCTCTACGACACGCGTCCCGGCGTCAACGCCGCCCTGTCGGTGCTCGGCCTGGCATCGACGCTGGCCAACGGCTACTACCTCGTCTTCACAGCGCCGATCTGGATCGTGGGCGGCACGTTCTCCATCGTGTCCTCGGCGCAGGCCCGCCACTACTACGTGAGCCCGCAGGACTACTGGCTCCTCCCGCAGTTCGCCCGCTTCCCGGGCGGCCTCCCCGCCGGCCGGGCCGCCTGCCCGCAGCATCCGCCGGCCCCGCCGCCGGCGGCGCCCTCGACCGGGGTGCCGGCGTCGACCTGACGGTACACCGGGCCCCGGGTCCGGGCTCCCCTGGCCCTACTTCTTCTTGGCCTTGTCCTGCCGGGCGAGGATGGCGTCCATTTCGTCCATGACCTTGTTCATCTCCACCATCGCCGAGTCGAACGGCTTCGACGTCGTCGGGTCGACGCCGGCGGCCTTGAGCAGGTCGATGGGGTAATTCGAGCCGCCCGACTTGAGCAGCGTGAGGTAGCGGTCCCGCGCCGCGGTGCTCCCCTTGGCGGCATCCTCGCGGATGGCGGTGGCCAGGGCGGTGGCGGCGAGCATGCTCGTCGCGTACTGGTAGACGTAGAAGTTGTAATAGAAATGAGGGATGTAGGCCCACTCGACGGCGAGCAGGTCGTCGACCTGGGTCACTCCCTGCTCGTGCCCGTAGTAGGCGCGGACCAGCTCCAGGTAGCGCTTGGAGAGCATCTCCCCGGTGAGCGGCTCGTCGCGCTCGGCGGTCTGGTGGATGGTGAGCTCGAACTCGGCGAACTGGGTCTGGCGGAAGAGCGTGCCGCGGAGGTTGTCCAGGTAGTTCCCGAGCAGCGCCAGCCGGGTGGAATCGTCCTTCGTCCTGTCGAGCAGGTAGTGAACGAGGAGGTTCTCGTTCAGGGTCGAGGCGACCTCGGCGACGAAGATGGGGTAGCCGGACGTCGCGTAGGGCTGGGTGGTGTTGGCCAGGTAGGTGTGCATCGAGTGGCCGGACTCGTGCGCCAGCGTGGAGAGGTCCTCGTACTTGCCGTTGAAGTTGAGGAGCTGGAAGGGGTGGATGCCCCAGACGCCGGTGGAGTAGGCGCCGGAGCGCTTCCCGGTGGAGGGCAGGTAGTCCGTCCAGCGGCTCTCGAAGCCCTTCTTGAGGACCTCCTGGTAGTCCTTGCCCAGCGGGGCGACGGCCTCGAGGACGATGGCCCGGGCCTCGTCGGGGCTGTACTTGAGGTCGACCTTGGCCACCAGCGGCGCGTAGATGTCCTGGTAGCGGAGGACGTCCAGGCCGAGCATCCGCTTCCTGAGCTTGAGGTAGCGGAAGAAGGTGGGGAGATTCTTCCGGACGTCGGCGATGAGCTGCGTGTAGACGGCCGTCGGGACGGCGTTGGGGAAGAGCGCGGCCTCGAGGCAGGAGCCGTAGCTGCGGACCTTCTCGTTGAAGATGTGGCTCTTGACCTGGGAGTCGAGGGTGGAGCCCATGGTGCGCTCGTAGGTCTTGAGGGCGCCGAAGAAGGCGGCGAAGACCTTGGTGCGGTCGTCGCGGTTGGGCGAGGCGCGGGCGAGCGCGTAGCCGGCCGAGTCGAGCCGGACGTCGCCGGTGGTGAGCTTGACGGTGGGCCAGGGGAGGTCGGCGTTGGCCAGGACGGAGTAGGCCAGCTGCCCGGAGTCGGCCATGTTCCCCGCCTCGGCGATGATCTTCTCCTCCGGGGAGTTGCGGGTGTGGGGGGCGAGCCGGAGGGTGGAGTCGAGGAAGAAGGCGTAGGGGGCGAGGCGCCTGTCGGCGGCGACGAAGGCGCGGACCTTCTCCGGGCCGAGGGCGATGATCTCCGGAGCGATGTAAGCCGTGGCGGCGCCGAGGTCGGTGGCGATCTGCTGGGCCTGGAGCCTGAGCTCGCGGGGGCGAGACTCGCGCATGTCCTGGTCGGCGAGGGAGGTGGCGTAGACGCCGAGCCGGTCGAGGGCGAGCTGGGCGGCAAAGTAGGCGTCGAGGGCCTTGAAGAGGGCGTCGGCGGAGTCACCCAGATGGCCGCGGTAGGCGGGGAGCGCGGCGATGGACTTCTTGAGCTCATCGCGACCGGCGCTCCAGGCGGCCTCGCTGGGGTAGAGGTCGGCCAGGTTCCAGGTGTACTTGACGGGGATGTCCTTGCGGTCGGCGGCGGCGGACGGGACGGCGGCGAGGGTGGCGGCGAGGAGCATGGGGGCGTGGGTGCGCATGCGGGTTCGACAGGCGGGCGAAGCCCGCGTTGCGTCAGGGTATCCTTGACACCCCCGCGAGTCCGCCACTATGTCCCCGCCCGCTGTAGGCTGTCGGCGGAGCTCGGATCGGGCGGGTAGCTCAGCGGTAGAGCATCGCCCTTACAAGGCGAGGGTCACAGGTTCGACCCCTGTTCCGCCCAAGTGGTCGCTGTTTGAATTGGGGAGTTAGTTCAGCTGGTTAGAACGCCGGCCTGTCACGCCGGAGGTCACGGGTTCAAGTCCCGTACTCCTCGCTTCGGAAGTCATTGGAAGCACAAACGTTTTCGAGTCCCTCCACCGCCCCACCCTCCCCTTCGCCTCCAAACGCCAGAAAGGGTGCCAGAAAGAAATTTCAGCACCCGGAGCCGAAGGCGACCAGCTGCGCGCCTGAGGCCTTCCTCACTATCCGCCAGGTCGCCGCTCGCCTCGGCGTGCACCCTTCCACCGTCTACGGGCTGTGCGAGCGAGGCGAGCTCCGGCATCTGCGCGTTAGCAATGCCATCCGTGTGGATCCGTCAGACTTGAGCGCATTCCTC
>DASPUU010000018.1:0-25837 GCA_035622755.1 Myxococcaceae bacterium | reverse complement strand
CGGAAGCCGGAGGCCTGGACGACCTCCAGGAGCCGCGCGGGATCCACGCCGGCCCGGGCGGCCAGGAGCATCCCCTCGCCGAGCGCCTGGAGCATGGCGGCGATGAGCGCGTTGCCGGCCAGCTTCACCTGGGCGGCGGCGCCCACCGGACCGCAGTGGATGGACTTCTCCCCCACCGCCTGGAACACCGGCGCGCAGCGGGCGACCGCCTCGGGCGTCCCGCCGACCATGAGGAGGAGCGTTCCCTTCTCCGCGCCGGTCTTGCTCCCGGTGACCGGCGACTCGACGAAGTCCACCCCGAGCGTCCGCGACCGGACCTCGAGCGAGCGGGCCAGGTCCGGCGAGATGGTGGAGAAGTCGATGAACAGCTGGCCCTTCCGCGCCCGGGTGAAGAGCCCGTCGCGGCCGGAGACCGCCTCCTCGAGCACCGCCGGCGTGGACAGGCAGGTGCACACCACGTCCACCTCGCCCATCACCTCGGCCGGCGTCCCGGCGACCCGGGCACCGCTGGCCACCAGCGCCTCGGCCCGCGCCCGGGTCCGGTTCCAGACGGTGACCGGAAACCCCTTCCTGAGGAGGTTCTGCGCCATCCGGCTGCCCATCAAGCCCATCCCCAGAAAGCCGATTCTCTGTCGCTCGTTCGTGGTCATGTCGCCTCCGGTGAGCGGATCCTCTATGGTCTTGGCGATGCGGTTGCCACGCCTGTTTCGCACGCGCAGGGCGCTGGCCCCGGCCGGGGCGGCGCAGGACCGGGCCGAGCGGCTCCTGGCGGAAACGTTCCGCTCGCTCGGCGCACTCTGTGCCCGGATGGCGGACCGGGTGGAAGCCCAGCGGCTGGCGCGATCCGGCTACGGCGCGCAGGGGACCTTCCTCGAGCGGCTCGACCGGCCGGAGCCGGGCGCGCCCGACTGACCGGTCCTCCGGAGCCCGGCGTCCCTCAGAGCGCGTCGGCGAGGAACTTGCGCGTCAGCGCGTTCGCCTCCTGGGCCGCGGGCGGGTTGAATCGCCCGCCGCTGGGATTGGCGAAGGCGTGGTCGGCGTCGAAGCTGTGGAAGCTGTGCCGGATGCCGGCCTCGGTGAGCGCGCGGTCGAAGGCGGACACCTTGTCCGGGGTGATCCACCCGTCCTTCGTCGCCCAGATGCCCAGGACCGGCCCGCGCAGCGTCTTGAGCCGCGCCACGTCGGTCACCGGCAGGCCGTAGTAGATGACCGTGGCCGAGACCTCCGTGGCGTTGTCCAGCGAGGCGAGCAGGCTCTGGCCCCCGCCCATGCACCAGCCGATGGTGGCCAGCTTCTTTCCCACCGCGTTCTGCTTCAGCCAGCCCACCCCCGCCTTCTCCACCGCGGAGGCGTGGGCTCCGTCGAGACCCTGCATCAGCTTGCCGGCCTCGTCCGGCGTGGTGGCCACCTTCCCGCCGTAGAGGTCTACGGCCAGGGCCAGGTACCCCTGGGCGGCCAGGGCATCGGCCTGGGACTTCACCCAGGCGTTGAGCCCCCACCACTCGTGGATCACCAGGACGGCGCCGCGCGGGGCCTGCTTCGGGCGGGCCAGGTAGGCCTGGGCCGTCGTGCCGCCGGGAAGGCTGAGGGTGAGCATCGTGCCCGCGGGCGTCGGGGGAGCCGGGTCCACCGGGTGCGGCTGGTTGGCCGGGATGGATGACCCGGCGTCCCCGCCGTGCTCGTGCGGGGGGTCGGCAGCCGCCGCCGGGGTGCTCCCGAGCAGAAGGAGCGCGGCCAGGGAGCGCAGCGTGTGCATCGTCGCCCTCCGAGCGCCTACCGAGGATGGCCTGCCGGGTGACCGTGAGTCGCCGGCGCACCCTCGCCCTCCGGCTCGAGCGCCCGGTTGGCCGACTCGACGGGGAGGTTGGGACCACTGCTCCAGGACTGGAGGTCGTTGCTCGTCCGGGGGGTGTCGGGATTCCCCGGCGTTCCCGGAACGAGCGGAGGCGGGCGGGTGGCGGTCGCCGTGTCGCGGTCCGCCCGGTCGGTGTCCACCCCGCGGAGGTCCGGCGACCGCGCGGCCAGGCCGTAGGCGGTGCTCACCGCGCCCTCGCCCAGGCTTCCCGCCACTGCCAGGCTGGTGGTGTCCGGGGTGTCGCTCAGGGGCCCGTGCTGGCGCGTGCAGCCGGACAGGAACCCGAGCACGGCCAGGGTGAGCGAGGCGAGGCGGAGGGAGGACATGGGCTCGACGCCACCGCTTACCCCAGGCCGCCCCCCGCATTGAAGCGGAAAGACGCCGCGGCGGGGGATATGCACCGGACCGGTGCGCGTCTACCACTGCGATGCCTTCGAGGTCCCGCTTCCGCCCGGGCATCGCTTCCCGATGACCAAGTACCGCCTCCTCCGCGAGGCGCTCCTCGAGAGCGCCCTGCTCGGGCAAGAGGAGCTGGTCGCCGCCGAGCCGGTCGACCGCGCGGAGCTGGCCCGGGTCCACACCTCCCGCTGGCTGGAGGCCGTGCTCGAGGGCACCCTGAGCGAGGCGGAGATCCGCCGGCTCGGGTTCCCCTGGTCCCGGGCCCTGGTGCTCCGCTCGCTGGCCTCGGTGGGCGGCACCTGCGCCGCCGCCCGGGCCGCGCTCGAGGACGGCTTCGCCGGAAACCTCGCCGGAGGGACGCACCATGCCTTCCCCGACCACGGGGAGGGCTTCTGCGTGTTCAACGACATCGCGGTGAGCATCCGCGCCCTCCAGGCCGCCGGCTCCATCCGCCGGGCGGTGGTGGTCGACCTGGACGTGCACCAGGGCAACGGGACGGCCGCCGTGTTCGACGGCGACCCGGACGTCTTCGTCTTCGACATGCACGCTGAGCACAACTTCCCCTTCCGCAAGCAGCGGTCCACCCTGGACGTCGCCCTCGCCGACGGAACCGGCGACGGCGCCTACCTCGACGCGCTCGTCCGGCACCTGCCCCGCGTCCTCGACGCCGCGCGGCCGGACCTCGTCTACTACCAGGCCGGGGTGGATCCGCTGGGGGGCGACACGCTCGGGCGACTGGCGTTGACCGAGGCCGGGCTCGAGGCGCGCGACCGCTTCGTGCTCGAGACCGCTCGCCTGGGGGGCATCCCGCTGGCGGTCACGGTGGGCGGTGGATATGCCCGGCCGCTCTCGCGAACCATCGCCGCCCACCTCGGGACGTACCGGGCGGCGCGGGCCGTGCACCCTGGCCGGTGAGCTGCTCCCGGGCCGGGCCCGGCGCGGTGGACAGGCCCAGCCGCATCGGGCAGCGTGACCCGGACGTGACCTACCAGGAAGAAGACCCTGCGCCCGCGGGCGGCGCAGGCTCCCCGGGTCGGAGCGCCGGGCGCTCCTCCGACGGCGCCGGACGCGGCCTCCTCGAGGCGGCGCTCCGGCACCTGCCTGCCCGGGTGGTCCTCTTCAGCCTCCCCGACTTCGTCTTCGAGTACGTCAACGACGGGTTCCTCGCCGGCGGGCGAGGGCGGGAGCTCCTCGGACGGCGGGCGGCGGACGTCTTCCCCCAGCTGGTGAACCATCCGCTGGCCCGGGAGGTGGCCCGGGTCCTGGCCACCGGCCAGCCCTACGTCAATCCCGAGGTGCCGCTGCGGATGGACTGGGGAGACGGCCCCGAGGAGCGGGTGTTCAGCGTGGTCTACCAGCCGGTCCCGGGGGCGGATGGACGTCCGGTGGCCATGCTCGGCTTCAACTTCGACGTCACCGAGCAGGCCCAGGCGCGCGCCTGCACCGAGGCGCTCCTCCGGGAGAAGGAGCAGCTGGCAGGCGAGGTGGACCGCGAGCGGCGCTGGCTCGAGGCGGTGGTGACCAACATCTCCCAGGGGCTGGCGGTGCTCTCCCCCGACGGGACCCGCCTCTTCGCCAACCCGCGAATGGACGAGCTCGTCGGGCACCGGGCCGCCGAGGCGCCGCGGCTCATCCCCGATGCCCTGCCCTTCTTCTGGCCGGACGGCGAGCGCATCCCGGAGGAGGCGCGGCCCTTTCGGCGGGCCATCCTCACCGGTCAGCCGGTGCGCAACGTGGCGGTGCTCTACCGCCACCCGCAGCGGGGGGACATCACCCTCGACGTGAGCGTGGCGCCCATCCTCGGGCCGGACCGCGCCGTCGCCGCGGCGGTGCTCACCGTCGACGATGTCACCGAGCGCACCCGCCTGGAGAGCGAGCGCACCCGCGCCCTGGAGGCAGAGCGCCAGGCGCGCCTCCGGGCGGAGGCGCTGGCCCGCGACCTGAGCCGGAGCGAGGAACGCTTCCGCTCCCTGGTCGAGACCTCGAGCCAGGCCATCTGGATCACCGACTGGCAGGGGCGCGTGGAGACCCCGGGGGCAGGGTGGGCGGCGCTCACCGGGCAGACCCCGGACCAGATTCGAGGGCTGGGATGGCTGGCCGCCATCCACCCCGAGGACGCGGGCGCCATGCTCGGCCTGTGGCGCGAGGCGCTCCGGACGCGCAAGCCGGTCCAGGCCACCTTCCGCGTACGCCGGCCGGACGGAGACTGGGCGGAATGCATCGCCCGGGGCGTTCCGCTCTTCGAGGACGACGGGCGCGTCCGGGAGTGGGTGGGCACCATCCGCGACGTCAGCCTCGAGCGCCGGGAGGAGGCCGCGCTCCGCCTGCTCTCCAGCACCGGGGCGGAGCTCTCCGGGACCCTGGATGTCGCCGAGACCCTGCGGGCGCTGACCCGGCTCGTCGTCCCGGCGCTGGCCGACCTGTGCATCGTCGATGCGCTGCGCGAGGACGGCTCCCGGGAGCGGGTGGCCGTGGGACATTCGCGCCCCGGGGACGCCGACCTCGCCCGGTCCCTCCAGCGGCTCGAGCCCTCCCCGGGCGGACCGCTGGCCGAGGCCCTCGGCCGGCTGGAGCCGGTGCTCATCTCCCGGGTCACCCCGGAGGTCCTCGAGACGAGCGCTCGCGACGAGGTGCACCGAGCGGTCTTCGGGCGCATCCACTCGCGGTCCATCCTGGCCGTTCCCCTGGTGGCCCGCGGCCGTCCTCTGGGGGTGATTGGCTTCTTCTACTCCCACAGCCAGCGCACCTACGGAGCGATGGACGTGGCGCTGGCCGAGGAGGTCTGCCGGCGGGCGGCGCTGGCCATGGACAACGCGGCGCTCTACCAGCGCGCCGAGGAGGCCAACCGGGCCAAGGACGAGTTCTTGGCCACCGTGTCGCACGAGCTGCGGACGCCGCTCTCCGCCCTCCTCGGCTGGACGCGGCTGCTCCGCGGCGGCCAGCTTCCCTCCGACAAGCAGCCGCGCGCCCTGGAGACGCTGGACCGCAACGCGCATTCGCTGGCGCGGCTGGTGGAGGACCTTCTCGACGTGAGCCGGATCGTCTCGGGAAAGATGCAGCTGGTCCGTGTCCCGGTGCTGCTGCACCGGGTGGTGGAGGCAGCGGTGGAAGCGCTGCGGCCGGCGGCCGAGGCCAAGGGCATCCGTCTGGAGCTGACCGTGGACCCCGGCGTGGTGCTCAGCGGCGACCCGGACCGGCTCCAGCAGGTCACCTGGAACCTGGTCTCCAATGCCATCAAGTTCACCCCCCGGGGCGGCCGGGTGGAGGTCTGCCTGCGCGCGGCGGAGGAGGCGGCGGCCGAGCTCACCGTGCGAGACGATGGCCAGGGCATCGCGCCCGGCTTCCTCCCCCACATCTTCGAGCGCTTCCAGCAGGCGGACACCACCGTCACCCGCGCCCACGGAGGCCTCGGCCTGGGCCTGTCCATCGTCCGCCACCTGGTGGAGCTGCACGGCGGGACGGTGTCCGCCACCAGCGCCGGCCCGGGGAAGGGAGCGACCTTCGGCGTGCTGCTCCCGCTCGGGCCTCCGGCGGCGGAGCGCGGCGCAGAGACGCGCACAGCGGGGTCGCGGGTGGTCGGTTGACCGACCCGGCAGCGGTCCCCGCGCCCGCACCTTCCACCCGCCCCCTCGGGTTCCAGCGTCAGCCCCCGTTCGTACCCTTCCCGCCCGCCGACGTGCACGCACCGCTCCCCTCCCCGCGTTCCCTGACCCCCGGGCGGCGCGGGGCCGAGCGACCGCGGCCCGAGGCAGTCGTCTCGCTCGGCCTTCTCGACGGCGGACGGGATCCGGCCTTCGACCGGGTGGCGCGGCTGGCGGCGCGTGCGGTGCGAGGCGCCCTGGCGCTGGTCGTCTTCCAGGATGAGCGGCGGGCCGAGCTCCGGGGAGCCGCCAGCCTGGTCGATTCCCCGCCGGCGAGCTGGCCGGTGCCGGCCGCCGCAGTCCGCGCCGTGGTCGAGGCCGGCGAGGCGGTGGTCCTGCCCGCGGTGGACCCTCACCGCCCGGGGGATCCCGCCTGGACGGCGCTCGGAGCGCGGGCCTGGGCCGGGGTGCCCCTCCACGACGGCCGGGGCCGAGTGGTGGGAGCCCTGGTGGTCGTGGACCACGTGCCGCGCCGCTGGACCGAGCTCGACCTTCAGGCCCTCGAGGATTCGGCGGCGGCGCTCGTGCCCGAGCTGGACGCCCGGGCGGCGGCGGCCGAGATGAACCTCGAGCTGCCGGCGCTCGGCCTCCGCTCGGCCGGAGCGGTCTGCCAGGCGCTGGCGCGGGCGCTGCGCACCGAGCAGACGCACCTCACCACCCTGCTCGACGCCATGACCGATGGGGTCCTCGTGGTGGACAACGAGGACGCCACCCTCCACTGCAACAAGGCCTTCCTCGGGCTCTTCGGGATGCTTCAGGCGCCGACGCTGGTCGGGCTCTCCAGCGCCGTCGCCGGCCGTCAGATCCGCGGACTCTTCCTCGAGCCGGACCGGTTCGAGGCCCGGGTGGGCGAGCTCCGGGAGGCACGGCTGGCCACCTTCCGAGAGCTCCTCCCGCTGGCCGACGGCCGTCTCCTCGAGCGGGACTACGTCCCGGTCTCGGCCGGCGACGAGCCGCTCGGCCACCTGTGGATCTACCGTGACGTGACCGAGCGCGAGCGCGCGCGCCGCTCGCTGGTGCACCACCCCGACGCCCGCTCGCTCAGCCACGTCGACGAGCTCACCGGGCTCCAGAACCGCCGCGGCTTCATCGACCTGGCGCGGGCCCAGCTCGACGAGGCGGTGCGCGCCCAGCGGCCGATGCTGCTCATCTTCGTCGACCTCGATGGCCTGAAGCAGGTCAACGATCGCTTCGGCCATCAGGCCGGAGACCGGGCGCTGTTCGAGTTCGCCGCCCTTCTCCGCGCCACCTTCCGCGAGCGTGACCTGGTGGCGCGCCTGGGCGGCGACGAGTACGTCGTCCTGGTCACCGACGCCGCCGGGGTGACGGCCGGGGAGCTCGTCGCCCGGCTCGGCGCGCGGGTGGAGCAGCACAACGGAAGCGGACGCCGGGATTTCGCCATCGCCTTCAGCACCGGGGTGTCCACCTTCGACCCGGCCGAGCCCGAGCCCCTGGAGGTCCTCCTGCGCCAGGCGGACGCGCGGATGTACGCGCAGAAGCGGCTGCGCAAGGACGACGCCGGCGGCTGAGTCCCGAGTGGCGGGGGGGCCGTCCGGCGGTCTCAGCCGCGCGCCAGCTGGCGGAGGACGAAGGGCAGGATGCCGCCGTTGCGGAAGTAGTCCAGCTCGTTGGGAGTGTCGATGCGGCAGGTGACGGTGAAGCGGATCTTCCCCTTCTCTCCGGCAGCCTCGACGGTGAGCTTCTTGCCCGGGGCGAGCCCATCGGCCACCCCGGCGATGTCGTAGCCCTCCCGGCCGGTGAGCCCGAGCGAGCCGGCGTCCTGGCCGGCGTCGAACTGCAGGGGCAGGACGCCCATCCCCACCAGGTTGCTCCGGTGGATGCGCTCGAAGCTCCGGGCGATGACCGCCCGGACCCCGAGCAGCTGGGTGCCCTTGGCCGCCCAGTCCCTCGAGCTCCCCGTCCCGTACTCGGCGCCGGCCATGACCAGGAGTGGCGTGCGCTCCTTGGCGTAGAGCATGGCCGCGTCGTAGATGCTCATCTTCTCGCGGCTCGGGTGGTGGACGGTCACCCCTCCCTCGGTGCCGGGCAGGAGGAGGTTGCGGAGCCGGATGTTGGCGAACGTCCCGCGCACCATCACCTCGTGGTTGCCGCGCCGGGCGCCGAAGCTGTTGAAGTCCTTGGGCTCCACCCCCTGCTCCATGAGGTAGCGCGCCGCCGGGCCGTTCTTGGCGATGTTGCCGGCCGGGCTGATGTGGTCGGTGGTCACCGAATCGCCGAGCAGGGCCAGCACCCGGGCACCGCGGATGTCGGCCACCGGCGCCGGGTCCCGGGTGAGGTTCTCGAAGAAGGGCGGACGCCGGACGTAGGTGCTCTTCGGATCCCAGGCGAAGGTATCCGCCTTGGTCACCGCCAGCGACCGCCAGCGGGGGTCCCCCTCCAGGGCGTGGGCGTACTGCTCGCGGAACTGCTCCGGGCGGACGAAGCCGGCCACCGCCTCGCGGATCTCCGCATCGCTCGGCCAGAGCTCGCGCAGGAAGACCGGGTTGCCGTTCCGGTCCTCGGCGACCGGATCGCGGCTGAGGTCGATGCCGACGTTGCCGGCCAGCGCGTAGGCCACCACCAGCGGTGGGCTGGCCAGGAAGTTCATCCGCACCGCCGGGTTGATGCGGCCCTCGAAGTTCCGGTTGCCGGAGAGCACCGCCGCCACCACCAGGTCCTCGCGCGCCACCGCCTCGACGATGCGGTCCGGCAGGGGCCCGGAGTTCCCGATGCAGGTGGTGCAGCCGTACCCGACGAGGTGGAACCCGAGCGCCTCGAGGTAGGGAAGCAGGCCGGCGGCGCGCAGGTAGTCCATCACCACCTTGCTGCCCGGAGCGAGCGAGGTCTTGACCCACGGCCGGGTGGTCAGCCCCCGCTCCACCGCCCGCTTGGCCAGGAGCCCGGCGCCGAGCAGCACGGCGGGGTTGCTGGTGTTGGTGCAGCTGGTGATGGCGGCGATGACCACCGCGCCGTGCCCGAGGTCGTAGCGAAGGGCGCCCTGGGTCACCTGGGCGCTGGCTTCCGCGCGCTCGGCGGCCGGCCGCGCCGGTGTGGAGCCGGCGGCGGGCGCATCGTCGTCCTGCGCCGGGGCGGTGGCCAGCATCTCCGCCAGCGAGCTCCGGAAGGTGGACTTCATGGCGTGGAGCGGGACCCGGTCCTGGGGGCGCTTCGGGCCAGCGAGCGAGGGCTCGACGGTGCCCAGGTCGAGCTGGAGCGCGTCGGAGAACGAGGGCTCGGGCGTCTCGCGCGTGTGAAACAGCCCCTGCTCCTTGCAGTAGGCCTCGACCATCGCCACCTGGGAAGGCGAGCGCCCGGTGAAGCGGAGGTAGGCCAGGGTCTCGGCATCGACCGGAAAGAATCCGATGGTGGCGCCGTACTCCGGGGCCATGTTGGCGATCGTCGCCCGGTCCGGCAGCGAGAGCGCGGAGACGCCCGGTCCGAAGAACTCCACGAACTTCCCGACCACCCCCTTCTTGCGCAGCATCTGGGTGACGGTGAGGACCAGGTCGGTGGCGGTGGCGCCCGCCGGCAGGGAGCCGGCGAGCCGGAAGCCGACCACCTGAGGGATGAGCATGGTGATCGGCTGACCGAGCAGCGCCGCCTCGGCCTCGATGCCTCCCACGCCCCAGCCCACCACGCCCAGCGCGTTGACCATGGTGGTGTGCGAGTCGGTGCCCACCAGGGTGTCGGGGAAGAGGCGCGGTCCGTCCCGGAACACCACCTGGGCCAGGAACTCGAGGTTCACCTGGTGGCAGATGCCGGTGTCGGGCGGGATGACCCGGAAGTTGCGGAATGCTTCCTGACCCCAGCGGAGGAAGGCGTAGCGCTCGCGATTCCGCTCGAACTCCAGCTCGGCGTTGGCGGCGAAGGCGGTCGAGGCGCCGAACTGGTCGACGATGACCGAGTGATCGATGACCAGGTCGGCCGGGTTGCGCGGGTTGATGCGATTGGGGTCGCCCCCGAGCGCGGCCAGCGCCTCGCGCATCGCCGCCAGGTCGACCACCGCCGGCACGCCGGTGAAGTCCTGGAGCAGGACCCGGGCCACGTGAAAGGAGATCTCCGTCTCCGGGGGAAGGCGGGGATCCCAGGCGAGCATCCTCTCCACGTGCTCCCGGCGCACCACCCGGCCGTCCTCGTGGCGGAGGAGGTTCTCGAGGAGGACCTTGAGCGAGAAGGGCAGCCGGGCCACGGCCGGATGTGCCCTGGCCAGGGTGGAGAGGCGGAAGATCTCGTGGCTCGCCCCGCCGACGTCCAGCGTGCCCCGGGCGTGAAAGGTGTCGTTCTGCATTCTGGGGTCTCCCTCGGGTGCCAGGGGCGGTATGCACCGGGGCCGACGGGTTGTGCAACACGCACCTTCCGCATCGGGGAGATGCAGGAACGTCCGCGCCCGCGCGCTGGCGCTCACTTCGGTGGGGGAGGGGGCGCCACCGGCACCGGCGGCGGCGCCGGCACCGGAGCCGGCGGCGCCGGGACCGGGACGAGCTTGAGCTCGGCGTCGGCCGGCTCCTCGCGGACCACCTTGCCGCTGGCGGCGTCGATGTACAGGTCCACCGGGGGTCCGCCGCTGGCCCCCGGGCCGAAACGGAGCAGCCACAGGTTGCCGGGCAGCTCCTGCGCTCCGAGGAAGACCCGGTCCGGGAGCTTGGAGGCATAGATGTAGTCGGAGCCGACGCGCATCGCATCGTCGAAGCCGACGGTGTTGATCACCGACTGGGGCGGGGCAGGAGGGACGAGCGGGGGGCGGTCGCTCCGGTCGTTGGCCACGCAGGCCGCCAGCAGCAGGCCGAGGGCCGAGGAGGCGAGCCGGTCAGTCGCCAAGGGCCTGCTCCGCCGCGCGGGCCACCGCCGCCCGCGCCCAGGCCGGTTCCAAGACCTCGGCCTCGCCGCCGAAGGACAGCACCCACTGGGTGAGCCATCGCTCCGAATCGCCGGCGACGCGCACCTCCACCCCGCCGCCGGCCAGCTCCTTGACCTCGGATCCGAACCGCTCGCGCAGGTAGGGCGCCGCCCCGGAGGAGAACCGGACCCGCACCTCGCCCCGCTGCGCCGGGTCGGGCATGTGGGAGGGCGGCGCGGTGCGCGGGGTGAAGGTGCGTTCGGTCATCGCCACGTGGGCCATCCGGTCCACCCGGAAGAGCCGGCGGTCGGCCCGTCCGACGTCCCAGGCGCTGAGGTACCACTGGCCGCGGTGGCTGAACAGCTCGAGCGGCTCCACCCGGCGCGCCTCGACCGCATCGCGGCCGGTCCCGGCGTAGTCGAACGTCAGCTCGCGGTGCTCGGCGATGGCCCGGGTGATGGCTCCCAGGTCGGCCGTCCCGGTGGTCCGCATGTCCACCGTTCGCTCCAGGACACGGTAACGGAGGCGGGCCGCCGCCGGGAGCACCTTCTCCAGCTTGGCCAGGGCGGTGGCCAGCGCCCCTCCGGCGGCCGGGCGGAGCAGCTCGCCGGCCGCGGCCAGCGCCGCCGCCTCGGCCGGCGTGAGCCGGGGCGGCTTGGTGAACCGCTGGTCGAGCTCCACCGTCACCCGGTCGTTCTCCACGTGGAGGTCGATGAAGTCGTCGGGCTGGAAGGGCGGGCGTCCCACCAGGGTGAGCAGGTCGAGGTCGCGGAGCAGCTCCTCGCGCGACAGCCCGAGCGCGGAGCCGAGGGCATCCACGGTGATGCCCGGGTGCCGCGAGACGTAGGGCACCACCAGGAGGAGGCGGCGCAGCCGTTCGTGGACGTCGCTCATCGGGAAGCCGCCCGGTGCCTGGCCCGCACCGCCTCGGCCATGCCGCGGATGCGCTCCCGGGCGGTCTCGGGACCGAGCACCCGGACGTCGGGGGAGAGCGCCAGGAGGTGACGCAGGAGCGGGTCGAGATTGGTCACCGTCAGGGTGGCGGTGGCTCGGCCGCGCTCCCGGCTGATCCGCGCCTCGGGGAAATGGGCCTCGGCCCGGTCGGCCAGCCCGCCGCTCAGCGCCAGGGTGACCGTGGTCGGGGGCTCGATGCGGAACTGCCAGGGGGCGTGGGGGACATGGTCGTCGAGCCGGAAGTCGGCCGGCACCTGGAAATCCGCGGTGCGTGGCTTGCTGGCGTTCATCTTCAGATCGCGGATGCGGTGGACGTGAAACGTGCGCAGGGCCTGCCGCTCGTGGCAGAAGCCGACCAGCGACCAGATCCCGCGCCGCAGGGCGAGGCCGTAGGGATCGACGGTTCGCTGCGAGGGCCGCGGCGAGCGCGGGGAGGCGTAGACCAGGGTGACCGACTTGCGGGTGCTGGCCGCGGTCCAGAGGAGCTCGAGGTGCTGGGGAACGTGGCGCACTTCGCGCACCGCGCCCAGCTCCATCCGCACCCGCGGCGCGGGCAGGTCCGGGTCGGCGAAGAAGGCGATCTTGCGGAGGGCATGCCGGAGGTCCTGGCGGCCGGGGACGGCTCCCGAGGCCAGCGCCGCCGACCCGGCAGCGTAGAGGACGGCCATCTCCTCCGGGGTGAATCCGACGTCCGGCAGGTAGTAGGCGTCGCGGTCGAGGAGGTAGCCGTCCTTCCGGTCCTCGTCGCCCTGCACGTAGGTAAGCGGGATGCCCAGCTCCAGGAGCTCCGCCTTGTCGCGCTCGAACTTGCGCTCGGTGGCCTCGTCCGTTCCCGAGCCGTAATCCTCGGGGAAGGCCTCCTTCAGCTCGGCCCAGGAGACCGGCTCCTGGGCGTCGAGGAGCAGGGCCACCAGGTCGAGCAGTCGTTCCGTCCGGTCCACGGCAGGGTGGAGAGCTTGGAGACCGACCGCCGAGGGCGTCAAGGCAGAGACGACCGGAAATTCCTGGGCTAACGTGCCTCCCGGTGAAGGCGACGCTGCTCTTCCTCCTGCTCTCCGCCGGGAACCAGAGCCTCCGCGACCGCCTCGAGGGCGCGGAGATCGGCGATCGCGAGCAGGCCATGACCTTCGCCACCGACGGGCGCTACCTCGCCGAGCGCAAGGATGCCGCCGGGGTGACCCATGCCCGGGGAACCTGGAAGGTGGCCGGCAACCGCCTCACCGTCACGGTGAAGAGCTGCTCCGGCCCGCACTGCAAGGTCTTCGGCACGAGCTACCAGGCCATCGTCGACGTGGTCGGAGACCGGGCGATCACCGTCGACCCCACCCCTGGCGACGTGCCCTTCTCCCGCGGGAGCTACTACTGCCATCACCAGGGCTGCGAGAAGCGCATCGGCATCCAGGTGCTGGCGCACGATGCCCCGGCGCCCGCCGTGCGCGAGGTGGTGGAGCGGCTCATCGAGCGCAACGTGGGGCGCAACACCTCGGCGGTGTGGTGGGCGCCCCGGTCGGAATCGGCGGTGGTCACGGCGGTGGCCTACTGCCCCCGGGACGGCGAGGGCGCTCGGCGCGCCGCCGAGCAGGCGGTGGCCGACCTGGCCGGCCTGGACTGGCTGGGGACGCTCTCCACCGGCCCGACCTCGGCCCCGTGCCTGTGGGACGTGCAGGTGCAGGTCGGCGACGGAGTGAAGCTCCCCGAGCCGGCGCCGCGGCCGGCGCGATGAGCTCGCTCGCCGCGCGCGTCCGGAACCTGCCGGCCACCGTCTTCAGCGAGTACAGCGCGCTCGCCGCCCGCACCGGCGCGGTGAACCTGGGCCAGGGCTTCCCGGACTTCGACGGGCCGGAGGAGGTGCGGGAGGCGGCCGTGCACGCCCTGCGCACCGGGGTGAACCAGTACGCGCTCGGCGCCGGAAGCGCCAACCTGCGCCGCGCCATCGCCGAGCATGCGGTGCGCTTTCACCGGCAGGCGGTGGACCCGGAGCGGGAGGTGACCGTCACCGCCGGGGCCACCGAGGCGCTCTTCGATGCGCTCCTCGGGCTGCTCGACCCGGGAGACGAGGCGGTGCTCTTCGAGCCCTTCTACGACTCCTATGCGGCGGCGGTGGCCATGGCCGGGGCGGTCATCCGCCCGGTGACGCTCCGGCCGCCGGACGCCGGGCACCCGGGCTGGTGGTTCCGGACCGAGGAGCTGGAGGCCGCCTTCGGCCCCCGGACGCGGGTGGTGGTGGTGAACACGCCGCACAATCCGACCGGCAAGGTCTTCACCCGCGCCGAGCTGGAGCAGGTGGCCGACGCCTGCCAGCGCCACCGGGTGGTGGCGCTCACCGACGAGGTCTACGAGCACCTCGTCTTCGCGCCCGCCCGCCACCTCCGCCTGGCCACGCTGCCCGGCATGGCCGAGCGGACGCTCACCGTGAGCAGCGGGGGGAAGAGCTTCAGCTACACCGGCTGGAAGGTGGGGTGGGCCATCGGCCCGGCGGAGCTCCGGCGCGCGGTGGCCCAGCCGCACCAGTACGTCACCTTCGCCGTGGCCGCGCCGCTGCAAGAAGGCATCGCCCACGCGCTCCGCCTTCCGGACGCCTACTTCGAGGGGCTCCTCGCCGCCTACACGGCGCGGCGGGATCGACTCCTCTCGGCCCTGCGCGACGCAGGCTTCTCGCCCTGGGCGCCGGAGGGCGCGTACTTCGTCTGCGCCGACGTGGCCGGCTTCGGGCATCCCACCGACGATGCCTTCTGCCGCTGGCTCACCACCGAGGTCGGCGTGGCGGCCATCCCCCTGTCCGCCTTCTACCTGCGGCCGGAATCCGCGCCTCCGGTGGCGCGGTTCGCGTTCTGCAAGACGGACACGGTGCTCGACGAGGCGGCACGGCGCCTCGGACGTCTGCCTCGGCTGCGTTAGCCTGCCCACGTTCCGCCCCCTGCCTCGGTGCCGGAGACGCTCCGGGTGGCTGTGCCGTCCCGTCGGAACCGGCCCGACGAGCGCCGCTCTGGCCTTGGCGCTAGATTCGACGCGCGGGGGGGCCCATGGGCGTGTGCTGGGTGTTTCGTGGTTCGGCAGCGGCGCTGGTTGTCGCCGCGTGCCCCGGATGCTCCTTCATCCTGACACGAGGGCCGGAGCCGGAGGCTCAGCCGCCCCGGAAGTGCACCTCCTCGAGCGCCGCCCCCGTGGCCGACACGGTGCTGGCCGCCCTTTCAGTGGCGGTTGCAGCGTACGGTCTCTACGGCGTCTCGATCAGCCACTGCGGCACCCCGGTTCCCGTCGATTCCTGCGCTTACCAGCCCCTTGTGCTCGGCGCGGCGTGGGCCCTCGTCGGACTCGGGCTGGTCGGCACGGGAGTGTTCACCAGCTCGGCGGTGGTCGGTTACGAGAGGACTGCTGCCTGCCGGGAGTCGCTCGAGCCGCCCGTACCCCCGGAGCAGCCGCCGGCGGCACGGACATCGCCGCCGCCGGGCTGGCTACCGTCGGCTCCGCCCGTCTGTCCGAGGAACGGCGATGCGCCCCGAGCCTGTGCCGCGAGTCCACTTCCGGCGAGCACCCGAGCGGCCGTGGCGCTAGATTGGTAGCGGAGACGGGAACCGCCTGAACGACATCGCCGGAAACACGCTCGGGCTCAAGCCGAGCGAGCTGCAGCGCCTGCGCAACACCTACCGCCGCCGCGTCTCGGCCCACGAGATCGTCAGCCCCGAGCTGGCCCGCCACCTGACCGAGCTCTCCCGCGATCTCCATCGCCAGGTCGGGGTGCTGCTCAACCGGAAGGGCGAGGTGGAGCAGGTCGTGGTCGGTGACGCGCAGAAGCTCGAGCTCCCCGACATCGGACGCGCCCGCGCCGGGCAGGTCCGCCTCCGGGGCCTGCGCCTGGTGCACACCCACCTCAAATCCGAGCCGCTCACCCGCGACGACCTGACCGACCTCGCCCTGCTGCGGCTGGACCTGGTGGCGGCGGTGGGAGTTCGCGAGGACGGGCTCCCCGACGTCGTGCACTGGGCTCACCTCGTGCCCGCCAGCGGCGATGGACGCTACTGGCACACCGAGACGCTCCCCGGCGTCCATGCCCATCAGCCGGACCTGGCCGCCACCCTGGCCGCCCTCGAGGACGAGCTTGCCCGCGGAGCCGACGTCCGCTCGGTGGCCGGGCGCGAACGGGCCATCCTCGTCGCCGTCTGCCTCGACGGGGACCGCGCCGCGGCCGAGGCATCGCTCCGCGAGCTCGGGGAGCTGGCGCGCACCGCCGGTGTCGAGGTGCTCGACTCCATTCTCCAGGTCCGCCGCCAGCCGGATCCGCGCTACCTCCTCGGGCGAGGCAAGCTGCAAGAGCTGGTGCTGCGCTCGATGCAGCTGGTGGCCGACGTCATCGTCCTCGACCGGGACCTCAGCCCGTCGCAGAGCCGGCACATCGCCGAGGAGACCAGCCTCAAGGTGCTCGACCGCACCCAGCTCATCCTGGACATCTTCGCCCAGCGCGCGCAGAGCGCCGCCGGCAAGCTCCAGGTCGAGCTGGCGCAGCTCAAGTACCTGCTGCCCCGGCTCAGCCAGCGCGACGACTCCCTCTCCCGTCTGGCCGGCGGCATCGGCGGGCGTGGCCCGGGCGAGACCAAGCTCGAGGTCGACCGCCGCCGCGTGCGCGATCGCATCGCCCATCTCGAGCGGCGCATCGGTGACCTCTCCTCGGAACGGCAGGTGCGGCGTGGCCGGCGCCGGCGGCGCGATCTCCCCGTCATCTCCATCGTCGGCTACACCAACGCCGGCAAGTCCACGCTGCTCAACGCCCTCACCGGGTCCTCGGTCCTGGTCGAGGACCGGCTCTTCGCCACCCTCGACCCCACCAGCCGCCGGCTCCGCTTCCCGCGAGAGCGCGAGGTGATCATCACCGACACGGTGGGCTTCATCCGCGACCTCCCCCGCGACCTGGTGGCCGCCTTCCGCGCCACGCTCGAGGAGCTCGACGATGCCGACCTCCTCCTCCACGTCGTGGATGCCGCCGATCCGGCCCGCGACGGCCGGGTCGCCGCGGTGGAGCGCATCCTCGAGTCGCTCGGGCTGGAGAGCACCCCGCGGCTCCTGGTGTGGAACAAGGCGGACCGGGTCCAGGCCGACGAGCTCTCCAGGCTCCTCCGGAGCCGGGGCGGCGTGGCGGTGAGCGCGCTGAACCGCGACGGGCTCGAGACCCTGCTCCTCAAGGCCGACCGCACCCTCTTCGCCGAGGGCGTCGAGCACCGCCTGGGCACGGTCCATCCGGGCGAGCCAGCCTTCCGGCCGGGGAGCGGCGCCGAGCCGCCCACCGCCCTCCCGGAGACCGCGCGCCGGCCGGCGGCGGTCAGCCGATCAGTCCACGGGCCGAGGTCCAGCCCCAGAAGCACCCCAGCCCCAGCGACACGAGACCGGTGACGGTGACCAAACGCGCGTTCCACCGGGCCCCGGGACGCAAGATTTGCAGCGACAGGCCGGCCGCCCCGGTGAGGAGCGCCATCCCGGCGACCGAGCCCACTCCGAAGAGGACGATGTAGCCGAGCCGGGCGGGGAGCGTCGGCAGTCGCGCCATCACCAGCGCGGTCAGGGCGCCGCTTCCGGCCAGGCCGTGCACGATGCCGATGGCCAGCGGGCGCGGAGCCAGGGCCCAGCGACTGAGGTGGACGTGGCCCCCGGGGGCGGCGGGGTGGACGTGCGCGTGCCCGCCGTGGAAGTGCGGGCTGGGCGGGCCGGCGGTGCCCGCCCGGGCGGCAAGCAGGAGCGAGCGGACGCCGAGGACGATGAGCATCGCCGCCACGGCGCACTCGAGCGCGAGCTCCGTCGACGGGGCGAGGTGCGCCTCGAGCACGGTCAGGCCGCCGGCCAGGAGGAGCAGGCCGAAGGTGTGGCCCACGCCCCAGAGCGCGCCCACGGCGAGCCCGGCGCGCGGGTCCTGGCGGTGCGCGACCAGCGTGGAGACGGCGGCGAGATGGTCCGGCTCGAGGGCATGGCGCAGCCCGAGCAGGACGCCGAGGAACAGCCCGCCGAGCACGCCGATCATCGAAGCAGCCCTCCGTCTGCAAGCGGGATGCCGCCATCCCCTCTCGGAGGAACAGTGTCAGCGTTCCGGAGACGCCGGGGGACTTCCCGGGAGCGAAGTGCACGTTCGGTGACGGGACCGTCCCGCTGGACACGGGGTGCGGACAGTGGACGCGCCGGCGGTGGGCATGACGCAGACGTCGACCGGGCGGATGCAATAGAAGAGGGCCGTGCGATTCCGGGTGCCGGCTCCGGCACGGCGGCCGGTCCTCCTCGCGGCGCTCGCCCTCTCCCTTCCGGCGGCGGCCCATCTCACCCGGGTCTCGACCAGCGAGTGGACGCTCGCGGACGGCTCGGCGGCGGCCCAGCTCCAGTTCTTCCGCGGCGACTTCGCCGGGCTGGTGCCGCCGGCGACGCCCGAGGGCGAGGTCCGGGAGCGAGTGCTCGACCTGGTCACGGACACGGCGCGCCTCGAGGTGGGAGGACGCACCTGCCGGCTGGCCGAGCGGAGCATCGCTCCGGCCGGGGAGGACGGGTGGCTGGTCGCGGCCCGGTGGACCTGCCCGGCGAGCGGAGGCCGCTGGTCGGTGAAGCTCGGCGTGCTCGAGCTTCTCCCGGCCGGTCAGACCCATCTGGCCCGCGTCTCGGCCGGGGGCCTGGTGGTGGAGCGCGTGGCCCGGTCCGGCGCCCCGGCCTTCGAGGTGGAGGCGCAGCCGGGCGTCTGGGCGGCGAGCTGGCGATTCCTGCGGCTGGGGATGGAGCACATCTTCACCGGCTACGACCACATCGCCTTCCTCATCGCCCTGCTGCTCCTCGGCGGCCGGCTCCTCGACCTGGTGAAGATGGTCACCGCCTTCACCATCGCCCACTCCATCACCCTGGCCCTGGCGGCGCTGGGGGTGTTCAGCCCACCCGCCCGCTGGGTGGAGTCGCTCATCGCCCTGAGCATCGTCGCCGTGGCGGCCGAGAACCTGTGGGTGCTCCGGCACGAGGAGGGAAGCCGGGCGCGGCTCGACTCCGCCCTGCGCCATCGCTGGCGGATCGCCTTCGCCTTCGGGCTGGTGCACGGCTTCGGCTTCGCCGCGGCGCTGCGCGAGCTCCAGCTCCCCCGCCCGGCCCTGGTGGCCGGCCTGGTCTCCTTCAACCTCGGCGTGGAGCTGGGCCAGGTGGCCATCGTCGCCCTGGCCTTCCCGGTGCTCTCCTGGCTCAGGTCGCTGCGCGGCTTCCAGCCCGCCGGGGTGCGGCTCCTCTCCCTGGCGGTGGCCCTGCTCGGCGCCGGCCTGCTCGTCCAGCGGCTCCTCGGACGCTAGTGCGGGATGAGCCCGGCCACGTCGAGGAGCGGTTTCACCACCCCGCCGATCCCCTCGCCGACGATGGAGGCCACGGCGATGGTGGTCAACGTCACGGCCGGCACCCGGGCCCACCGCCCGAGCACCACCCAGAGCAGGAAGCCCCCCGAGAAGAAGGCGAAGTCGATGGAGACGGGGAGGACGAGGCCGATCCCCAGGCCAATCGACGAGGGGAGCCACTTCCCGAAGGGCAGCCTGTCCTCCAGCACGACGTAGAGCGCTCCCACCGCGCCGGCGAGGAGCAGGACCTGGAAGGCGTGGGGTGGGAGCGGACGCTGTCCCTCGAAGATGAGCGCGGTGGTGGCCCAGATCTTCGCCACCGGCGCCGGGATGTGGCCGCCCTCGAGCAGGAGCGGGGTCCGGGCCTGAAGGTTCTGGAAGACGTAGGCGCTCACCAGCGCGCTGGGGAGGATGGTGGACATCTGGCACCAGAACTGCCAGCGCGGCGGAACCTGGAACCAGCGCCCGTACACGAAGTCGGCGCTGAGCACGCAGGCCTGGGAGTTGCTCCCGGCGACGAAACCCGCCCCGGTGAGGTTCAGCGCCGCCGAGCGCGCCCCGAACAGGGCGCACACCCCCTGCATCAGGACTCCCATCACCCGAACCGGATTGAAGGCGGTGACCGCCGCCGCCCGGGCGGCGATGACGTTCTGCACGAAGCCGCCGAGGACGACGATCACCACCACCAGCAGCACGCCCAGGCCCTCCACCCCGACGGCGAAGACGAAGGTCACCGCCAGGACGGCCACCGCGAAGACCGTCAGGCCGCGCCGCCCGAGGATGGCGGACTCCTCGCCGCCCTTGCCGGGCGCCCGGAGCTGGGCCATGGACCGGAAGGCATCGCGGAGCGTGCGCCAGTTGAGCGCCATGAGCATCAGCCCGGATCCGAGGAGGAAGCCGATGCCCGGCCAGACGTAGCGGTGCGGCGCCGACGGCTCGGGGAGGTGCGGGGCGAGCGCGAGGAGAACCAGCCCGCCGGCGAGAAATCCGACGCAGGTGCGGAACCCCATCAGGTAGCTCCCGCCGATGGCGAAGGGCGACAGCGCCAGCCCGGCGCCGTAGGCGGAGAGGCCGAACAGGGGCAGGGCGACCTCCGCCGGGACGAGCCGGTAGCCGCCGTCGTCGTTGGCCACCACGTAGCCGATGCAGAGGAGCGTGCCGACCAGGAGGTAGATCGCCTGGCGCCGGTCCGGCTTCTCCACCAGCGCGGAGATGACCGCCGCCACCGCCTTCGACCCGGGCCAGGGGAGCTGCTCGCGGACGACGACCATCTCGCGGAGCGGGATGACGGCGAGCATGCCCAGGAGGCTGGACACGACGCAGAAGGCGGTCATCTCGGTGAAGGTGTAGGCCGGCCCGGTCATCACCTTGGCGGCGAAGAAGTTGCTGATGAAGCCGAACGCCCCGCCCGCGCTCCCCATGGTGGCGACGATGACCATCTCCGAGGTGGTGATGGCCGTCTTGGAGAGGACGAAGCCGGCGAAGAAGAAGAGGGCGGCGATGGTCGGACCCTCCTCGATGATGCCGAAGGTCAGGGTGAGGTAGGAGTTCATCGCGCACAGCGCGATGCAGAGGACCATCCCCGCGGCCAGCGCACGCAAGCTGGGTCGGGCATGCACCGGCGGGTCGGTCATGGACGCCCGCGACTCTCCCCTCCGGCGGCCGGCGCGGTCGAGCGCGTTCGTCACCGAGATTTCACGACGCGCTGCACCAGAGGCGAACTCTCCTTGAGACACGCCCTCTCCGGAGGCTAGAAGCGGTCCCGCTGACGTTCGTTCGTGGGAGTGGGGCCGTCGTCCGGCCGTTCACGGGAGGGGGCGTCATGTACCGGCAGAACTACAACCCGTTGGGGAGCGCGTTCCTGTCCACCCTGGTGGCGGCCATCCCCATCCTGGTCCTGCTCTACTTCATCGCGCTCCATCCGCACCGCGACAAGAAGGGGACGAAGCACCTCGGCATCTCGGCGCCCTACGCCGCCTTCTTCGGAGTCATCGCCGCCTTCGTCGTCTCCTGCCTGGTGTTCCAGATGCCGGTGGGCTCGGCGGTGTCGGCCTTCGCCCTGGGGACGCTCTCTGGCTTCCTGGGGATCATCTGGATCGTGCTCGGGGCGATGTTCCTCTACACGATGACGGTGATCACCGGGAAGTTCGAGATCGTCAAGGAATCGATCATCCACATCTCCTTCGACCGGCGCCTTCAAGTCCTGCTCATCGCCTTTTCGTTTGGCGCGATCATCGAGGGCACCTCGGGCTTCGGGACGCCGGTGGCCATTGCCGGCGCGGTCATGGTCGGCCTGGGGTACAAGCCCTTCCAGTCCGCCGTCCTCAACCTCCTGGCCAACACCGCCCCGGTGGCCTGGGGCGCCATCGGCACGCCCATCGTCACCCTGGCGGCGGTGAGCGGCCTGGACCAGCTCACCATCTCCACCATGGCCGGACGCCAGCTTCCCTGGGTGTCGGTGCTGGTGCCCTTCTGGCTGGTGGTCACCTTCGTGAAGATGGAGGGCGGGACCTGGAAGGAAGCGTTCGAGGTCTGGCCCGGCGCGGTGGTCTCGGGCGTCTCCTTCGCCGTCGTCCAGGCCCTGGCCTCGGGCACCAACCAGTTCCATCTCATGACCGACGTGGTGGCGGGCGTGGTCTCGGTCATCTGCACCGCGCTCTTCCTGCGCTTCGTCTGGCATCCCAAGACGCGCTTCCTCCTCCAGTCGGAGCGCGAGGCCGCCGGGGCGAAGCCGGCCGGCGCTGCGGCCGAGGCCGAGCGCTGGAAGTACAAGTACAGCGTGGGCCAGACCATCTACGCCTGGACGCCGTGGGCCATCCTCATCGTCTGCTGCGCGGTGTGGGGGAGCCCGGACGTGAAGAAGTTCCTCAACACGCTCCTGGCCGGCATCACCTTCAAGACCACCCTGCTCGGCTCGAACTTCTCCGGGACGCTCTCGCTCCCTGCCTGGGACATGCCGGCGCTCCACAACCTGGTGCAGCGCATGCCCCCGGTGGCCGCGGCCAACGCCAAGCCGGAGGCGGCGCGCTTCGTCATCAACTGGCTCTCGGCGGCCGGGACGGGCGTGTTCGTGGCCGCCATCCTCTCCGGGTTCGCCCTCCGCCTGACCGCGGCGCAGTGGAAGGAGGCCGTCCGGCGCACCCTGAACCGGATGAAGATCCCGGTGCTGGTCATCGGCCAGGTTCTCGGCCTCGGGTTCCTCACCCGCTACGCCGGCACCGACGCGGTCCTCGGCCTGGCCTTCACCTCGGCCGGTGTCCTCTACCCCTTCTTCGCCGCCTACCTCGGCTGGCTGGGCGTCTTCCTCACCGGATCGGACACCGCGTCCAATGCGCTCTTCGGGAGCCTGCAGCGCATCACCGCCCAGCAGCTGAAGCTCAACGAGATCCTCATCGTGGCCACCAACTCCACCGGCGGGGTGATGGGCAAGATGATCGACGCCCAGTCGATCATGGTCGCCTGCGCCGCCTGTTACGAGGACCCCGAAGAGCGGAGCCATGCCCTGGGGCCCATCTTCAGAAAGGTGTGGTGGCACTCGGTGGCCGGCGCGGCGGTGATCGGCGTCATCGCCCTCCTCCAGGCCTACGTCTTCACCGGCGCGATCCCCATCCCGCCGGGCAAGTAGGCCGGCGCTGGGGGTCTGGTCTGCCCCTGGCGGCGCCGGTGGAGATCCTCGTATAGAGGAGGCCGCACTGTTCGCCGGGCCGAGCCCGCCCGCCCCACCGGACACCGGGGTGGAGGGGTGGCCCCGGGAGGCGTCCATGTCGCTCCAGGTCCTCACCGCCGCCCCCGAGGGCACCGAGAAGGTGCTCGGCCGGGATGCGCTGGCCTTCGTCGAGACGCTGCACCGACGGTTCAACCCCACCCGCGAGCAGCTCCTCGCGCGCCGGGCGGAGAGGCAGAAGGCCTTCGATGCCGGGACGATGCCGGACTTCCTCCCGGAGACCAAGGCCATCCGGGGAGGAGACTGGAAGGTGGCCGCCACGCCGCCCGACCTCCAGAAGCGCCGGGTGGAGATCACCGGTCCCTCCGAGCGCAAGATGATGATCAACGCGCTCAACTCGGGCGCCTCGGTGTTCATGACCGACTTCGAGGACGCGCTCTCGCCCTCCTGGCGAAACGTGGTCCAGGGCCAGCAGAACTGCATCGAGGCGGTGCGGCGGACGCTCACCTTCCGGAGCCCGGAGGGCAAGTCCTACGCGCTGGCCGAGAAGACGGCCACCCTGCTCGTCCGGCCGCGGGGCTGGCACCTTCCGGAGAAGCACGTCACCGTCGACGGCAAGGCCATCTCCGCCAGCCTCTTCGACTTCGGCCTCTACTTCTTTCACAACGTCCGCGCGCTGCTCGAGCGGGGAACCGGCCCCTACTTCTACCTCCCCAAGATGGAGAGCCACCTCGAGGCGCGGCTGTGGAACGACGTCTTCCGCGCCGCCCAGGAGGAGCTCCGCATCCCCCAGGGCACCATCCGGGCCACGGTGCTCATCGAGACGCTCCCCGCCGCCTTCGAGATGGAGGAGATCCTCTACGAGCTCCGGGACCACTCGGCCGGCCTCAACGCCGGGCGCTGGGACTACATGTTCTCCTTCATCAAGAAGTTCCGGAACCGGAAGGACAAGCTGCTCCCGGACCGTGCCCAGGTGACGATGACCGTGCCCTTCATGCGGGCCTACACCGAGCTCCTGGTGAAGAGCTGCCACACCCACGGGGCGCATGCCATGGGCGGGATGGCGCCCTTCATTCCCAGCCGCAAGAATCCGGAGATCAACGAGAGGGCGCTGGCCAGGGTGCGGGAGGACAAGCTGCGCGAGGCCAAGGACGGCTTCGACGGCACCTGGGTCGCCCACCCGGATCTGGTCCCGGTGGCGATGGAGGTCTTCGACCAGGTGCTCGGGGACCGGCCCCACCAGAAGGAGAAGACGCGCACCGAGGTGCGCGTCGCCGCCGCCCAGCTGGTCGACCCCACCGTGCCCGGAGGGAAGGTGACCGAGGCCGGCTTCCGCCTCAACGTCGACGTGGCCCTCCAGTACCTGAACCAGTGGCTCCTGGAGAACGGCGCCGCCGCCATCCACAACCTGATGGAGGATGCCGCCACCGCGGAGATCTCCCGGGCCCAGCTCTGGCAGTGGATCCGACACGGGGCCAAGCTCGACGACGGGCGGCCGGCCACCCGGGCGCTCTACGAGCAGGTCCGCACCGAGGAGCTGGCGAGGCTGGGTGGACCGGGCCAGGAGCGCTTCCAGGACGCGGCGGCGCTGCTCGACCGGCTGGTCCTCACCGAGGACTTCATCGAGTTCCTGACCCTGCCGGCCTACGGGCTCCTCGACTAGGGAGGGTCCGGGGCATGTCCCATCCCTCCGCCGTCTCCCCCGTCGCCCCGACCCCGGCCCGGCCGGTGAGCGCCTGGGTGCTCGGCCAGCTGGCCTCCATCGTCGGGCCGGAGCACGTGCTGCACGATGCGGCGGCGCTGCGCACCTATGCCAGCGATGCCCTGGCCACCTTCGCCGTCGAGCCGGGGGTGGTGGTGCTGCCCGCCTCCACCCGGGAGGTGGTGGAGGTGGTGAGGACGGCCCGGGCCGCCGACCTGCCGCTCGTCCCGCGTGGCTCGGGGACCGGCCTCTCCGGGGGCGCCCTGCCCGTCCCGGGCTGCATCCTGCTCGGCTTCTCGCGGATGAACCGTATCCTGGAGGTGGATCTGGACAACGGCTTCATGCGGGTGGAGCCGGGGGTGATCAACCTCGAGGTGAGCAAGCAGCTCGCCCCGGCCGGCTACTACTACGCGCCCGACCCGTCGTCGCAGAGCGTGTGCACCATCGGCGGCAACCTGGCCGAGAACTCCGGCGGCGCGCACTGCCTGAAGTACGGCTTCACCGCCAATCACGTCCTGGCCGCGCGGCTGGTGACCGAGGACGGAGCGGTGGTGGACCTGGGCTCGGCTGTCCCCGATGCGCCCGGGTTCGACCTCCTCGGCGTGCTGGTGGGGAGCGAGGGTCTGCTCGGGGTGGTGACCGAGGTGACGCTCCGCATCCTGCGCAAGCCGGAGGCCACGCGCACCTTCTTCGCCACCTTCCCCTCCACCACCGAGGCCGGAACCTGTGTCTCGGAGATCATCGCCTCGGGCATCGTTCCGGCGGCCATCGAGATGATGGACCGGCTGGCCATCGTGGCCGCCAAGGCGGCCACCGGGCTGGACTGGCCGGAGGTGGGCGCGGCGCTGCTCATGGACGTCGACGGTCCGGTGGCCGAGTGCGAGCACACCTCGGCCGCCGCGGTGGAGCTGGCGCGCAAGACCGGGGCGCTCGAGGTGCGGGTGCCCCGGGACGACGCGGAGCGGATGCTGATGTGGAAGGGGAGGAAGAGCGCCTTCGCCGCGGTGGGCCGGATCAGCCCCAACTACCTGGTCCAGGACGGGGTCATCCCCCGCACCGCCATCGCCGACGTGCTGGCCGAGATCGCCCGGCTCTCGGAGAAGGACGGACTGCGCGTGGCCAACGTCTTCCACGCCGGGGACGGCAACCTCCACCCCCTGGTGCTCTTCGACGCCAAGGTGCCCGGCGAGGAGAAGCGGGCCGAGGCCCTGGCCGGTGAGATCCTCCGCATCTGCCTGCGTCACGGCGGATCGATCACCGGGGAGCACGGCGTGGGCGCGGACAAGGCTCCCTTCATGGCGGAGATGTTCGGCGAGGCGGACCTGGACACCATGTCCCGGGTGCGCTGCGCCTTCGACCCGGAGCAGCGCTTCAACCCGGGCAAGGTGTTCCCCACCCCGCGGCTGTGCGGAGACCGGCCGGGCGTCTACCGGCCCCATCCGGTCGAGCTG
>DASPUU010000017.1:0-12833 GCA_035622755.1 Myxococcaceae bacterium | reverse complement strand
GTCGATCTCTCGGTGGCCGGCAACGGAACCGCCGGGGCCAAGGCGCTGCTCGGGACCATCGACCTCGGCGCGTCGACCGCGGCCACCACCCTGGCCGGCGGGGCGAACCTGGTGGTCGCCGCCTCCACCGACGCCGCCACGCTGTGGTTCATCGACCCCCGCACCGATGCCCTGGTCGGGACGACCACCCTTCCGGCCGGGATCCCGCAGTCGACGTTCTCCGGGGGCGGCGGCTACGTCACCGGCGTGGTCGTCGACGAGGCGAAGAACCAGGCCATCCTCGGCGTGGGGGACGGCTTCCTCTTCCTCGACCTGTCCACCCGCGCCTTCGGCGCGCACGTCCAGGCGCCGCCGGCCGAAAACTTCGGGTTCGACTCGGTCGCCCGCCGCATCGTGGCCCCGTTCTACGACTGCCCTCCGGCCGCAGGCCTGTGCAGCACCTACCTGACCCCGTCGGGTGGGGTGCAGAGCGACGGGCTGACGGTCATCGACCTCCTCGACGACACGGTCTACCAGTACCGCCTGGGAGCCTCCCCGCCCTCCGGGCCGACATCCGAGGAGCCGGTGGGAGGGGAGCCGGACTCGGCGGCCGTGGACACCTCGAGCGGGGTGGCGGTGGTTCCCTCGGAGAGCGACGGCTCCCTGAACATCGTCGACCTCGCGCATGCCAGCTTCGACCGGACGGGCTGTACCTTCACCGCCCCGCAGCACGTCATCGCCAGCTCCGGGTACGAGGGGGTGGCCGTCGAAGCGAGCGGGCACTTCGCCTTCTTCGAGAACCACTACAGTCCGGGGTTGGCCATCGTGGACCTCGCTGCCGCCAACGCGGGCGACGGCTCGGGCTTCCTGAACGCCACCTTGCCCGACCTTCCGGACGGGACGCTGTGGAGCAACGCCGGAGACCCCCACGGAATCCTGGCCGCCCTCTCCGACCGCGGCCGCCCGGTGGGCCTCCTGGTCAACCTCGAGACCACCTGGGTGGCCCGCGTCGACCTGGCCACCATGGCCGCCGCTGCGCACGCCACGCCGGGCGTGCTCACCCAGGCGGAGCTGGCGCCGGCGGTGACCTACCTCGACCTCACCCCGTGAGGGGCGGGCGTTGACGGCGCTCGGCGCGGCGTGCTGAAACGCGCCGCTGCGCTGCGGTCCGTCTGTTCACATCCGGGCCCGGCGCCCACATGCCGGACGCCATTCACGTCAAGCTCCCCGATGGCAGCGAGAAGGCCGCGCCCCCGGGGACCCGCATCGCCGACTTCGTCCAGGCGCAGATCGGCGCCGGGCTGGCCAAGGCTGCCGTGGTGGCGCGTTACAACGGCAAGCAGGTCGACCTCTCCACCCCGCTGACCGAGGATGGCCAGCTCGAGGTGCTGACCTCGAAGTCGCCGGAGGCGCTGGAGACCATCCGCCACGACGCCGCCCACGTGGTGGCCAGCGTGGTCCAGCGTCTCTTTCCGGGGACGCAGGTCACCATCGGCCCGACCATCGAGGACGGCTTCTATTACGACTTCTCCCGGGACACGCCCTTCACCCCGGACGACCTGGCTCGCATCGAGGCCGCCGCCAACGAGGAGCTGAAGAAGGATCTGCCCTTCGTGCGCACCGAGGTCTCGGCCGACGAGGCGATCCGCCTCTTCCGCGACAAGGGAGAGGTCTTCAAGGTGGAGATCATCCAGGACATCGTGGCCAAGGGGGCGAAGACGCTCTCCCTCTACAGCCACGGCGACTGGGTCGACTTCTGCCTCGGTCCGCACGGCCCGTCGACCGGCAAGATCGGCGTCATCAAGCTGCTCTCCTCGAGCGGGGCGTACTGGCGCGGCGACCATCGCAATCCGATGCTGCAGCGGATCTACGGAACCGCCTTCTTCGACAAGAAGAGCCTGGCCGAATGGCTGACCCGTCAGGAGGAGGCGAAGAGGCGCGACCACCGCAAGCTGGGCAAGGAGCTCGACCTCTTCCACTTCCACCCCTATTCCCCCGGCGCCGTCTTCTGGACGCCGAAGGGGACGGTCCTCTACCAGCTCCTCTCGGACCGGATGCGCGCCTGGACCCTGGCCGACGGGTACCAGGAGGTGAAAACGCCGCTCCTCTACAACAAGGACCTCTGGGAGATCTCCGGCCACTGGGGGAAGTACCGAGAGAACATGTTCCTGGTGCTGAACAACGAGACCGGGGAGCACGATTTCAGCCTCAAGCCGATGAACTGCCCCTCCCACTACGTCCTCTACGGGACGCGCAAGCACAGCTACCGCGAGCTGCCGCTGCGCTTCGCCACCCAGGACATCGTCCACCGCAACGAGGCGTCGGGCACGCTGGGAGGCCTGACCCGGGTGCGGCAGTTCGTCACCGACGACGCGCACATCTTCTGCATGGAGAGCCAGATCGGCTCCGAGGCCAAGCGCTTCCTCCACCTCCTCGACCGGGTCTACGCCGCCTTCGGTCTCACTTACGTGGCCAAGGTCGGCACCCGGCCGGCCAACCGGCTCGGAGACGATGCGCTCTGGGACCGCGCCGAGGGCGCCCTGCGGTCGGCGGTGGACGGCCTGGGCATCGCCTACCAGCTCAATCCGGGCGACGGAGCCTTCTACGGTCCGAAGCTGGACTTCCACGTCACCGACAGCCTCGGGCGGTCCTGGCAGCTGGGGACCCTGCAGGTGGACTACCTGGCGCCCGAGCGCTTCGAGCTCTCCTACGTGGGCGAGGACAACGCCGAGCACCGGCCGGTGGTTCTCCACCGCGCCATCTACGGGAGCTTCGAGCGCTTCATCGCCATCCTCATCGAGCACTATGCCGGGGCCTTCCCGACCTGGCTCGCGCCGGTGCAGGCCACGCTGGTGACCGTCGCCGACCGCCACCTCCCCTGGGCCAGGACGGTGCTCGAGCGTCTGCGGGGCGCCGGGCACCGTGCCGAGCTCGACGAGCGGGGAATGACCCTCAACGCCAAGATCCGCGAGGCCGAGCTGCACAAGGTCCCCTTCACCTTGGTCATCGGGGACCGCGAGGTCGAGGCCCAGGGGGTGGCACCCCGGCGGCATGGCGGCGAGGACCTCAAGACCATGGGCCTGGACGCCTTCCTGGCGCTGCTCGGACGCGAGGGCGCTCCCCCGGCATGAGCCCCGAGCCGATCCCGGCCGGAACCGAAGCCATCCTCCCACCCGAGGAGAACGACGTGCCCGCACTCCCGCCGCCGACGCGCTGGTTGCTCCTCGCGCCCTGCCTGGCGCTCCTCCTGCCCGCCGGGACCGCCCTGGCCGATGCCCCCCCGGCCAAGGCGATCCAGCGGCCGATGCTGGTCGAGGTGAACCTTGCCGATGCCCAGCGTCGCCTCTTCCAGGCCCGGCTGGTCATCCCCATCTCGCCCGGGCCGGTGACGCTCCTCTATCCGAAGTGGGTTCCCGGCGAGCACATGCCCAGCGGACCTCTGGCCGACCTGGCCGGGCTGGTCATCCGCGCCGGCGGCACGACGCTGCGCTGGCACCGCGATGACGTCGACATGTTCGCCATCCAGGTGGAGGTGCCGTCCGGAGCCACCGAGCTGGAGGTCACGCTCGACTCGCTCTCCCCGCCGCCGGGGACGAACAGCGGCTTCTCCGCGGCGGCCTCGGCCACCGCCAACCTCGCCCTCCTGAGCTGGAACCATCTGGTGCTCTATCCCGCCGGCTCGGACCCGAGGTCCCTCCCGGTGGCCCCGAGCCTGACGCTGCCCGCCGGCTGGACGGCCTCGACGCCGCTCGTTCCCCTCGCGGGCGCGGGCAAGAATCCAGGCCGCATCTCCTTCCAGCCGGTGTCGCTGAGCCGGCTGATCGATTCTCCCGTGCTCGCCGGTTCGCATCTGCACGAGGTGCCGCTGGGAGTGGTCGACGGGGCTCCGCACTTCCTCGTCCTGGCGGCGGAGACGGAGGCCCAGGCGGAGCTCCGTCCCGAGCAACGGGCAGCCTTCGAGAAGCTGGTGGTCGAGGCGCAGGCCCTGTTCGGCGCCAGGCACTACGACAGCTACCGGTTCCTGACCTCGATCAGCGACTCGGTCGCTCACTTCGGTCTGGAGCATCACCAGTCGAGCGACGACCGGGTCGGCGGAGACGCCTTCGTCGACGCCGAGCTCTTCACCGCCTCGGCCACACTCTGGTCGCACGAGTACGTGCATTCGTGGAACGGGAAGTACCGGCGGCCGATCGGTCTGGCGACGCCGGACTTCCAGCAGCCGATGAAGGACGGGCTGCTCTGGGTCTACGAGGGTCTGACCCAGTACCTGGGGGTGGTCCTGGCCGCCCGGAGCGGGCTCCAGGCGCAGCCCACGGTGCTCGAGAACATCGCCACCGAGGCGGACGACATGGAGCAGCACCGGGGGCGGACCTGGCGGCCGCTGGAGGACACCGCCGTCGCGGCGCAGGTGCTCTACCCGGCGCGGCACGACTGGGAAGCCTGGCGCCGGGGCGTGGATTTCTACTTCGAGGGGACGCTCATCTGGCTCGAGGTCGACGCCCTTCTCCGCGAGAAGAGCAACGGCGCCCGGTCGATGAACGACTTCTGCCGCCGCTTCCACGGTGGCAAGAGCGGTGGGCCGGAGATGCGCCCCTACACCCTGGACGACGTGGTGGCCACCCTGGCAGACCTCGTGCCCTACGACTGGCGCGGCCACTTCGAGAAGCGGCTCCAGGCCACCGCAAAGGACGCGCCGCTGCAGGGCCTGGAGGCGGCCGGCTGGCGGCTGGTGTACGGCCCGGTGCGATCGGCCTTCCAGAAGGCGATCGAGACGCGCGACCAGCAGATGGACCTCCGGGCGAGCATCGGCATGGTGGTCGACCTTCGCCTGTCAAGCGCGGGTGACCTGGTCGACGTCGTCCCCGGTTCGCCCGCGTTCCGGGCTGGCCTCGGACCGATGATGCGCCTGGTGGCGGTCAACGGCCGGAAGTTCACCGGGAGCACCTCCTCCGAGCAGATGCTGCGGCGGGCGGTGGCGCGCACCCCGGCGGAGCCGCTCGAGCTCCTGGTGGAGAATGCGGAGACCTTCCGGACGTATCGCCTCGACTACCAGGGCGGGGCGCGGTACCCGAAGCTGGAGCCCATCCCCGGTCGCCGCGATCTCCTCTCCGCCATCCTCGCGCCCCTCGGAACCTCGCCGTCGAAGAAGTCGCCCTGACCCCACGACCGGGTGGCCATTCAACTTGCAGCCCCCCGGTCAGGGTGGCTTGACTTGGGGCGTCGGGCGGGTATTTTGCGCCCTCTTTTTCGGCTCCTCCGCCTTGGCCCGGGAGGGGTCTCCCCCAGGCTGGAGGTCGACTCACATCGCTCGCGACCAGAGAACCAATCGGCGCATCCGCGCCCGTGAGGTCCGCGTCGTCGGTCCGGCGGGGGAACAGCTGGGTGTCCTGACCATCGAAGCAGCACTGGAGAAGGCGAACGAAGCCGGGATGGACCTGGTCGAGGTCAATCCCATGGCCAAGCCTCCGGTCTGCAAGATCATGGACTACGGGCGCTTCAAGTACGAGGAGAAGAAGCGCGCCTCGGAGGCCAAGAAGAAGCAGGTGGTGGTTCACCTCAAGGAGGTGAAGCTCCGCCCGAAGACGGAGGAGCACGACTACGAGTTCAAGGTCCGCAACGTGAAGCGCTTCCTCGAGGAGGGCAACAAGGCGCGGATCACGATCATGTTCCGGGGGCGGGAGATCACCCACAAGGAGATCGGCCAGCAGATCCTCGATGACGTGGTCAAGGACGTGAAGGACGTGGGAGTCGTCGAGCAGGTGCCGCGCATGGAAGGCCGCCAGATGTTCATGATTCTCGCCCCCAACGCCAAGGTGGCGCAGCGCGCCCGGGACCTGGCGCGCCAGACGGCCGCCCGGACGGCCTCGAAGAAGGACGGTCCGCAGTCCACGCCCAAGGCCCCGGCCGGGTCGGGGCAGATCTGACGGGAAGGAACGAGCCATGCCGAAGCTGAAGACGCGGAGCGCGGCCAAGAAGCGGTTCGAGGTGAAGAAGTCGGGGAAGGTGAAGCACGCCCGGGCCTACGGGAAGCATCTCTTCACCCACGCCAAGACGCCCGACCACGACCGCCACCACCGGGGGACGGGATTTCTCCGGGGCATGGATGCCAAGAAGGTCATCCACGAGCTGTTCCCCTACGGGGGCTGACGCGACGAGGGAATGGAGCAGGTATGAGGGTCAAGAGAGGCTTCAAGGCGCGCCGGCGCCGGAACCGGATTCTCAAGCTGGCCAAGGGGTACCGGGGCCGCCGGAAGAATTGCTACAAGCGCGCGAACCAGGCGGTGGAGCGCGCGCTGGATTATGCCAGCCGGGACCGGGCGCGCCGGAAGCGCGACTTCCGCTCGCTGTGGATCGTCCGCATCAACGCGGCCGCTCGGACCTCGGGAGTGAGCTACTCCAAGCTCATCGCCGCGCTGACCCGCGCCCAGGTGGCCCTGGACCGCAAGGTGCTGGCGGACATCGCCGTGGCGGACCCGGGTGGGTTTGCTGCGATCGCCAAGATCGCGGCAGCCTGACGTCCGACCCGGAGCCTCGGTGAGTGACCAGGGCTGCCCCCCCGAGGGGCGGCCCTTTTTCGTTTCGGGGGAGGAGGAGAGGGATGCAGGAGAGGCTGGAGGGACTGCTGCGGGGAGCGCGCGAGGAGATGCGCCGCGCCGCCGACGCCTCTCAGGTCGAAGCGCTGCGCGTCCGCTACCTGGGGAAGAAGGGTGAGCTGGCGCAGGTGCTGGGAGGGATGGGGAAGCTTCCGGCGGAGGAGCGGCGATCCGTCGGCGAGGTGGCCAACCGGGTCAAGTCGGAGCTGGAGGCGCTCCTGGCCGAGGCGGCGGCCCGGGTCGAGGAGGCGGCCCTGGAGGCGGAGCTGTCGGCGGCGCCGCTGGACGTCACGCTGCCCGGCCGGCGGCGTCCGCCCGGTCACCGGCACCTCGTCTCCCGGACGCTGGAGGAGGTCATCCGCAGCTTCCAGCGGCTCGGCTTCGAGGTCTTCACCGGACCGGAGGTGGAGCTGGATGCGCTCAACTTCGAGGCCCTCAACATCCCCGCCGACCACCCGGCCCGCGACATGCAGGACACCTTCTACGTCGACGCGCCCTGGTCCAGGGCGCCCGCCGGCGAGGTGCTGCTCCGCACCCACACCTCGCCGGGACAGATCCGCGCCATGCGGAGCCGGCCTCCGCCGCTGCGCATCGTGGTCCCCGGGAAGGCCTACCGCGTCGACTCGGATGCCACTCACAGCCCGATGTTCCACCAGATCGAAGGGCTCCTGGTGGACCGGGACATCACCTTCGCCGACCTGAAGGGGACGCTGACCGCCTTCGTCACCAGCTTCTTCGGCGCCGACCGCCGGACGCGGTTCCGCCCGTCCTACTTCCAGTTCACCGAGCCGTCGGCGGAGATGGACGTGAGCTGCGGGACGTGTGGGGGCGCGGGGTGCCGGGTCTGCAAGCAGACCGGCTGGCTGGAGATCCTCGGCTGCGGCATGGTGCATCCCAACGTCCTGGCCGCCGGCGGGTACGACCCGGGGCAGGTGACCGGCTTCGCCTGGGGGATGGGAATCGAGCGCATCGCCATGCTTCGCCACGGGCTCGACGACATCCGGAGCCTGTTCGAGAACGACCTTCGCTTCCTGGAGCAGTTCTGAGCATGAAGATCTCGCGTCACTGGCTCGGTGACTTTCTCGCCGCGGTGCCCCCGGCCGGAGAGCTCGCGCGCCGGCTGACCTTCGCCGGCCTGGAGGTGGAGGCGGTGGAGTCCCCGGGGGCGGCGCTGGCCGGTGTGGTGGTGGCCCGCGTCGAGGAGGTCTCCGCGCATCCCGGCGCCGACAAGCTCTCGGTGACCAGGGTGGACGCCGGCGAGGGCCGCTCGGTCCGGGTGGTGTGCGGGGCGAAGAATTTCCGCGTCGGGGACCGGGTTCCGCTGGCCACGGTGGGCACGGTGCTGCCGGGCGGAACGGCCATCGCCCGGGCCACCGTCCGCGGGGTGGAGAGCGAGGGCATGCTCTGCTCGGCCCGAGAGCTCGGGGTCTCGGAGGACGCCTCCGGGCTGCTCCTCCTACCGGCCGAGGCGGTGCCCGGGACGCCGGTGGCCCAGGCGCTCGGGCTCGACGATGCGGTTCTGGAGGTCAACGTCACTCCCAACCGGGGCGATGCGCTCAGCCATCTCGGCGTGGCGCGGGAGGTGGCGGTCCTCACCGGGCAGGCGCTCCGGCGGGCCCCGGTGGCCCTCCGCGAGTCGACGGTTGGGGTGGGGGAGGGGGCCCGGGTGCGGATCGAGGACCCGGCCGGATGCCGGCGCTTCGCCGGCCGGGTGGTGGAGGGCGTGCGCATCGGTGCCTCCCCGGAGTGGCTGGTGCGCCGCCTCCGCGCCTGCGGCGTCCGGAGCATCAACAACGTCGTCGACGTGACGAACTACGTGATGCTCGAGCTCGGGCAGCCGCTCCACGCCTTCGACCTCGACCGTCTGGCCGGCGCCGAGCTGGTGGTGCGCCGCGCGCGGCCCGGCGAGCGCCTCACCACGCTCGACGGGAAGGACCGACCGCTCTTCGCCGAGGACCTCCTCGTCTGTGATCGGGACCATCCCCACGCGCTGGCGGGGACCTTCGGCGGGGCGCAGGCCGAGGTCTCCGACGCCACCACCCGGGTGCTGCTCGAGGGGGCGAACTGGGATCCGGTGACGGTGCGGAGGATGGCGCGGCGCCACCAGCTCCACACCGAGGCCTCTCATCGCTTCGAGCGGGGCGTCGACATCGAGGCCGCGCCAGCCGGCGTCGACCGCGCCGCGGCGCTGCTCACCGAGCTGGCGGGAGGGAGCGTGCGCCGCGGACGCATCGACGTCTACCCGGCGCCCCGGGCGGCGACGGTGGTTGTCCTCGGGGCCGGGGCGGTGGCCAGGCAGCTCGGCGCTGTCGTGGACGACGCCGAGGCGGAGCGCATCCTCGGGGCGCTCGGCTTCGAGCCCGAGAGCCGGGGCCAGGGCTCGACCTCCTGGCGCGTACCCAGCTGGCGCCCGGACGTCACGCTTCCCGAGGACCTGGTGGAGGAGGTGGCGCGGATCCGCGGCTTCGACACCATCCCGGCGACGCTCCCGGCGCTCACCGAGAGCCTGCGGCCGGAGCCGGCGGAGGTGGACGTCGAGCGGCGGGTCCGGGCCGCCCTGGCCGGTGCGGGGTTCGACGAGGTGCTCAACTACAGCTTCGTCGATCCGGCCCTGCTCCCGCTGGTCACCGTGCGTCCGCTCCAGGCGCTCGGGGCGCCGGTGGAGGCGGTCGAGCTGAAGAACCCCCTGAGCCCGCAGCAGTCCGTGATGCGGACCTCGCTTCACGCCAGCCTCCTCCCCAACCTGGCCCACAACCTCCGCCAGGGACAGGAGTCGGTCCGGATGTACGAGCTGGGGCGCGTCTACTTCCGGGACGCGGACGGCGGCCAGGGGTTGCGGCCGGTGGCCCGCGAGCCGATGCAGGTGGGCGGCCTGCTCTGGGGCCGCCGGCTCCCGCGCGGATGGACCTCCGGTGACGCCCGGAACGACTTCTACGACGCCAAGGGAGCGGTCGAGACGCTCCTGGCCGCGCTCGGCGCGCCCGCGCCGGTGGCCCGGCCGGCACGGATGGCGCCCTATCATCCCCGAGCGTCCGCAACGCTGAGCATCGGTGACACGCTCCTCGGAACGGTCGGTGAGCTGCATCCCCGGGTGACCCGGGCGCTGGACCTGCCGGAAGGGGTCTTCCTCTTCGAGCTTTCGCTGGAGGCCCTGGCGCAGGTGGCGGTGATCGTTCCGCGGCTCCGGCCCCTGAATCGATTTCCGGCCGTGCTGCGAGACCTGGCGGTGGTGGTCCTCGAGTCGACGCCGGCCGAGGAGGTCCGCCGGGTGGTGGCCGAGGTCGGCGCCCCGCTGGTCGAGGAGGTGGTCATCTTCGACGTCTACACGGGGAAGCCGCTCCCTCCAGGGCGGAAGAACCTGGCCTTCGCGCTCCGGTACCGTGCCGCGGACCGCACGCTCCGGGACGAGGAGGTCCAGGCGGCGCACGCCCGCATCGTCGAGGAGGTCAATCGCCGGGTGGGAGCGGAGCTGCGCGCATGACCGCCTTCGGCCGCAGGGGAGGGCGTGTGGGTCCAGGGTCGCCAAAAGCCGAGTGAGGTCGCTGGGTTGACAGCTTCCCGGCCCATTCGGCACAGTTCGGGGTCTACATGACCAAGGCGGACATCATCGAGGGCGTCTACGAACGCGTGGGCTTCTCCAAGAAGGAGTCCGCGGAGATCGTGGAGCTGGTCTTCGACACCCTGAAGGAGACGCTCGAGCGCGGGGACCGGGTGAAGATCTCCGGGTTCGGCAACTTCCAGGTGCGCCAGAAGAATGCGCGGGTCGGGCGGAATCCCCAGACCGGGAAGGAGATCGAGATCTCCGCCCGCCGGGTGCTGACCTTCCGCCCGAGCCAGGTGCTCAAGAGCGCGCTGAACAACGGCTACGTTCCCCCCGCCCCGGGCAGCGCGTCCTCCGACCACGACGCGGGCGACGACGATTCGGAGCCTTGACCCGGGTCGCCGGTCCCCGCTAAGGGAGGCGCTCCCCGCAGCGCAAGGCGGTAGAGTCTTTCCAGTCGTTTCTCCGGGGCGTGGCGCAGCCTGGTAGCGCACTTGCTTGGGGTGCAAGTGGTCGCAGGTTCAAATCCTGTCGCCCCGACTCGCAAGCCACCGCCGGACTTAGGGCGGCGGTGGCGGAGCCAACCGCCGGCGTAGCTGCTGCCTCAGGGTCGCGGCGGGTGAGGCGGGCGTCGACGCAGCGTCGAGGGCAGCGCCCACTCCGCTGTTCCTGAGAGGCGTTCTCAAAGAGCCCCCGAGATCTGGAGATGCCGGTTGGTTCTTGGCCGCCCGGCCCGGGGGCGTATGGTTCCGCGCATGGACGCGAACCGTCACCGCCGCGCGCCCCTGTTGTTGTTCCTGGCTGTCTCCGCACCGGCAGTGGCCGTGGCGCAGGGCGCTCCGCCGGCGCCCGCCGCGTCCCCGGGGGCGCCCCAGCCCCTCAGCGGCCCGAGCCTCCTCCGAGCCCTGGCGCTCAGCGTCGACGCGAGTCCGCTCGGTCGGCTCGGTGGAGATGGCCCTCCCCGAAGCACTCTGCCTCAGGCCTTCATCGACTCCGTCCGCAAGGCGCTCACTCAGGCCGGCGTCAGGGACGAGGCGGCGCTCCAGAGCCTGCGCGCGACGTTTCCGGTCAGCGGCGCGGACATCTATCGCCTGAACTGCCGGTCCTGCCACGGCCCAGCCGGGGCCGGGAAGCCGCCCGCCATCGCCTCGATCATCGGCCCGGCACGAGCCCTCTCGCCAGCCCAGCACGAGGCGGTCATGAAGGCGGCTGGGTCCGAACCGAACCCCGAGCTGGCCCGGCAGCTGGCGCTGCACGCCGAGGCGCTCCTGCGGGAGCGGCTGGCCAAGGGCGGGGTCACGCCCAAGCTGCCCTACCTGGAAACCATGCCGCCCTTCGCCTTCCTCTCCGAGCAGGAGGTGCTGGCGCTGGCGGACTACCTCAAGCAGCTGGCCGGTGTCGCCGGCAAGGGGACCGCCGTCCAGAAGGTCAACCAGTCGGCCATGCGGATCGGCGAGCAGTTGGTGCGCGGCACCTGCCGCATCTGCCACGACGCCACCGGAATGAGCGGTGGGCACGCCCTGATGATGGCCGGCCTGGTCCCGGCGCTCGGCAACCTTCCCGAGCAGATGTCGCTCGACGGGGTGGTCCACAAGGTGCGCCATGGCTGGACCTCGATGGCGGGGATGGCCCGGCCCGCGTCGCGCATGCCGATCTTCGCGTACCTGAGCGACGAGGAGGTCGCGGCTGCCTACCTCTACCTGGCTTACCTGCCGCCCCAGCAGGTCAGGTGACCTCGCGCGTGCGCGGCACTGTAGGTCCAGCGACGACAGCGTGGGCTATCCCACGGAGGATTTCCGACTAGCCTCTTTCAAGATGGGACTTCTGAAGTCCGCGCGCCTTGGCAGCCTGCTTGCCCTGCTCCTTGCGCTTTGCGGCTGTCCGGTCGCCACGGTGGGCGGAACCACGGACGCTGCCGGTAATGACGCCGGCGCCCCGGACGGAGGGGGCGTGCCACCCGACGGAGGAACGCCCGACGGCGGCACCGATGGCGGCAACGGAACGAGCCTCGCCTGGCCGACGTACCTGCACGACAATTTGCGAACGTCGACCGCACCCTTCGAAACACAGCTCTCCCCCTCGACCGCCCCGAAGCTCAAGCTGCTGTGGACCTTCCCCACGGGCGGAGCAATCGAGGCATCGCCGATCATCATCGGGAATGTGCTGTACATCGGTTCCTGGGATGGCCACGAGTATGCCGTTGACGCGCTGGACGGCGGACAGATCTGGAAGTCGCCCTTTCTCGGCCAAACCGACGTGGGCAGCTGCAACGGCTACCCGCCGAATCAGGGAATCAGCTCTACCGCCACGGTGGTCGGTAACACCCTCTACGTCGGCGGCGGCGGTCCGCTTGCCGGGCAAACGGATACGTTCTGGTACGCGCTGAACGCCTCCACGGGAGCCATCCTGTGGAGCGTGGACACTGGCAACGCGGAAACGGGTGGCTATTACAACTGGTCGAGCCCGCTCCTGTACAACGGGTACGCCTACATCAATATTGCCAGCGCTGGAAACTGCCCATCGGTGGCAGGGGCCGTCCTTCAGGTGCGTCTCGCCGATCACACCGTGGCAAATACCTGGAACGCTGTGGGGAGTGGAGAGCTGGGCGCAGCGCTCTGGAGCTCACCCACGCTCGACGCGGCGACGAACACTCTCTTCGTCACGACGGGCTCGCCGGTGAGCGGCACGCAGGCAACGCAGCCCTACACGGTTGCCATCGT
>DASPUU010000016.1:0-3405 GCA_035622755.1 Myxococcaceae bacterium | reverse complement strand
CAGCCGCTGGAGCTGACCGCGGCCGCGGCGCTCACCCCCATCGTCGACCAGTTCGCCGGCACGGTCTTCGAGCGGCTGGAGGGCATCGTCTCCGCCCAGTGGCTGCCCTCCCCGCGGCTCGAGCTGGAGGCCTCGGCCGGCGCCGCCGCCTCGTTCAACCCCCAGGACGTGGACGTCCGGGGGGAGGTGCGGATGCTGTGGAAGGCGTCGCTGCACTTCGCCCTGTCGGTCAGCGCCCGGGTGGCCTGGGTCAACTACTCGGTGCCGGGGGCGCTCAACGGATTCAGCTGGTCGGTGTCCCTCGGCGTGGCCGGGGCCACCGGGCAGCTCCTCTGACCCCGGGAGGGGGATTCGTCTTTCGATGAAGGGCAGGACCGTGGCAGCTCAAGCTCAAGACCCCAGCCAGACAAAGCGCACCGCACTCGTCGTCGAGGACGATCCGGCCCTCCGCCGGCTCGTCCGCCACCTGCTCGAGGGGAGGGGCATGGAGGTCGCCGAGGTGGACGGCGGGCGGGCGGCCATCCTCCACGTTGCGGTCCACCAGCCGCCGGATCTTGTATGCCTGGATCTGATGCTGCCCGAGCTGTCCGGTTACGAGGTCTGCGAGTACATGCGCAGCGAGGCCAAGCTGCGCGCGGTGCCCATCCTGATCATGAGCGCGCGGGCGCTTCCCCAGGACCGGGCCTATGCCGAGCAGGTCGGCGCGACGTCCTACCTGGTCAAGCCGTTCCGGCGGGAGGCCTTCCACGCCGCGGTCGACGAGCTGCTCAACGGCGGACCGGCCGAGGAGGGCCACCCGTGAGCGCCTCCGGCCGGGAGCAGGAGAGCGGCCCCGGGGACGACCTGGAGCTCATCGACCTGGACAAGGTGCGCGACTACGCCGTCTACGTGGTCCACTCGGTGCGCCGCCATCCCCGGGTGGCCGGGGGCGCCTTCCTGGTGGTGCTGGTCCTGACCATCGTCGGCCTGCTCACCTTCCCCAAGACCTACCACGTGGAGACGGAGCTCCTCGCCCAGCGGAATCTGATGATGCCCGCCCTGGGCAACCCGAACCGGGCCGTTCCCGGCGAGGCCGACGCGCCGACGCGCGCCGCCGGCGAGACGGTGCGGCGCCATGACAACCTGGTCAGCCTGGTGAAGCAGACCGGGCTGCTCGACCGCTGGGACAAGACCCGCGCCCCGGCGGTGCGGGCCAAGGACTGGGTGGTGCGGCTGTTCACCGGCGCGCCCACCGAGGAGGAGCGGCTCGACGCCCTGGTGGAGATGCTGGACAAGCATCTCTCCGTGGCCGCCAGCGAGCGGACGGTGACCATCGGCATCGACTGGCCGGACAAGCAGCTCGCCCACCAGCTGGTGGAGACGGCGCTGCAGAACTTCCTCGAGGCCCGCCACGCGGCCGAGGTGGGGACCATCGCCGAGGCCATCTCCATCCTCGAGCGGCACGCGGCCGAGGTGCAGCAGTCGGTGGACGGGGCCCTGGACGACATCAAGCGGCTGAAGCTGACCAATCCGCTCCGGGCCTCGGACATCGTCCCCATGGTCAACCCGCGGGTGAACCAGACGCGCCAGGCCAAGGTCGGCGAGGTGTCCGAGCTCCGGGCCATGCTCGAGGGGAAGCGGCGCGCCATCCACGACCTGGAGGAGTTCCGGAGCAAGCGCATCGCCGAGCTCCAGGCCGAGCTCGGGCAGCAGAAGCAGATCTACGCCGAGGCCCACCCGAACATGGTCCGGCTCCGGCAGAGCGTGCAGGCGGTGAGCGAGGAGTCGCCCCAGCTGTCCGAGCTGCGCGCCCAGGAGCGCGAGCTGGCCGCCGAGTACTCCCAGCTCACCGGCGAGGAGCAGGTCGGTCCGGAGGGCGAGCTGCGGGTGTCGCCCGGGCGGCTCTCCGAGGCTCGCCGGCTCCTCGGGAGCGCCAGCGACGCGCCGGCCGAGGAGTACGCCAAGGCCCGGCTCCGCTTTGCCATGAACAAGTACGACAGCCTCCTCGAGCGGCTGGACGCCGCGCGCATCGAGCTGGACACGGCCCGGGCGGCCTTCAAGTACCGCTACAGCATCATCCGGCCGGCCGAGCTGCCCAAGGGGCCGATCAAGCCCAAGGTGCCGGTGGTGCTGGCCATGGGGCTGTTCGCCGCGCTCCTGGCCACGGCCGGGGCGGCGGCGATGGTGGACGTGCGGTCGCGGCGGCTGGTGGAGCCGTGGCAGATCGAGCGGCTGCTCGGGCTCCCCGTCCTCGGAGATCTCCCCCGCACGTGACCGAGCCCGGCGGCGGGGGTCCGGTGGAGCTGGTCACCGGCGGGGGACGGGTCCTGCTGCTCTCCATGCGCCGCATCGCCGACGTGGTCGGCTACTCGGCCATGTACGAGTTCGAGGACCTGGTGCAGGAGCTGCTCGGCGCGGACCGGGCGGCGCCGCGCACGCCCGAGCCGCTGGAGCTGGCGAGGCGGGCCTACAAGCTCACCCGGGCGATGACCCGGTCGGGCCGGGTGGCCGAGGCCCTCCGGCCGCGGCTCGGCTCGGCTCCGGTGCGCGGCGACTACGACCTCTTCCTGGCCGTGTTCAACCACCCGCACGAGCTGTTCAACCTCCACGCGCTCTCCGGGTGGCGGGAGCGGTGCCGCTTCGCCGCGGTCTACATCTGCGAGGCCTGGGAGGCGCGGCTGCCGGACTACCTGCTCGAGCTGCTCCAGCCGTTCGACCATGTCTTCCTCGGGGTGGACGGCGCGCGCGCGGCGGTGGAGCGTCTGGCCGGCCGGCCCTGCACCTACCTGCCGATGGGGGTGGATGCCCTGCGGTTCGCGCCGCCGTCGGTGTCCTCGCTGCGGCTCATCGACGTGTGCGGCATCGGGCGGCGCTCGGCGGTGACCCACCGGGCGCTGCTCGAGCTGGCCGGGCGGGAGGGGCTCTTCTACTTCTACGACACCATCCTCCGGAGCGGCCGGGACGGGGCGATGACCTTCCGGGTCATCGATGCGGCCGAGCACCGGCTCCTCTACTCGAATCTCCTGAAGCGGAGCCGCTACTTCATCGCCAACCGGGCCTGGGCGGACCAGCCGGAGCTGACGCGAGGGAAGGACGAGATCGCCGCGCGCTTCTACGAGGGTGCGGCGGCGGGGACGGTGATGCTCGGCGAGCCGCCGGACACGGAGGACTTCCGGAGCCAGTTCGACTGGGAGGATGCGGTGGTGCCGACGCCCTTCCACGCCCCGGACATCGCGGAGGTCGTCCATGCGCTGGATCGGGATGCGGCGCGCACCGAGCGGATCCGGATCGCCGGGGTGGTGAACTCGCTCCGGCGCCACGACTGGTCGGAGAGGCTGGAGCGGATCTTGAAGGTGGCCGGCATCGCGGCGACTCCGGCGATGCGGGCCCGGTCGGAGCGGCTCCAGGCGGCGGTGGAGGCCATGG
>DASPUU010000015.1:0-4978 GCA_035622755.1 Myxococcaceae bacterium | reverse complement strand
CACCCCGCCGGGCTTCCACGCCGGCGGCCTCCGCTACCACGGCATGGCACCGCTCGTCTCGCACCTCAAGGAGCTGGGGTTGATCGAGGCGGTGGCCCACCACCAGACCGCCTGCTTCGAGGCGGGCGTCACCTTCGCCCGCGCCGAGGGCATCGTCCCCGCGCCGGAGGCGAACCACGCGGTCAAGGGCGCCATCGACGAGGCGCTGCGCTGCAAGCAGGAGGGAGCGTCGCGGGCCATCCTCTTCAACCTGTGCGGGCACGGCCACTTCGACATGCAGGCCTACGCGGACTACTTCGCGGGAAAGCTCGTCGACCAGCCGTACGACGAGCGTGATCTGGCCGCCGCGCTGGCCGGGCTTCCCAAGGTTGCCTAGCGACCGGCACGGGTGCCAAGGTCCGGCGGCCGACCCGAGGGAGGAGGGATTCCAGATGCGCATCTCGCCATGGCTCATGGCCGCCGTTCTGTCGGGCGCCTGCGTCACCGACAGCGCCTACAAGCAGGAGCAGCAGAAGGCCGACGCGGCCACCGCTCAGGCCCAGGCCGCCCAGAAGCTCGATGCCCAGCTCGAGAGCGAGGTGAAGGCCGACCAGGTCCAGATCCAGAAGCTCCAGGATCAGGTCAAGGTCACCATCGTCAACCAGATCCTCTTCCCCGAGGGCGGCTGGGAGATCAACCGCACCGGCGAGGAGACGCTGGACAAGATCGTCCCCACGCTGAAGTCGCTCCAGGGTCAGAAGGTGGAAGTGGACGGCTACACCGACAACGTCCCCATCGGCCCGGAGCTGAAGAGCCGGTTCCCCTCCAACTGGGAGCTGTCGACGGCCCGGGCCACGGACGTCGTCCGCTACCTCGTCTCCAAGGGAGTGAACCAGAACATCCTCTCGGCCACCGGCTTCGGCGACACCCACCCGGTCGCCTCCAACGACACGCCGCAGGGGCGGGCGAAGAACCGGCGCATCGAGATCGTCATCAAGGCGGCCACGCCGTAAACCGCGCACCTCCCGGCTCCCGCGAGGGGGCCGGGGGCGCACGGGAGCTCGCACCGATGGGGGGGATCCGGTACGCGCTCGCCACCGGAGTTAACGCACCGCACGCGTCGAAACCAGAAGTCAGAAGTGCGGGAGGCCGCACGCCTGGACTGCGCAGGCGCGCAGCGATCCCTTGGTCGGGGGTGCGAGCAGGCTTCCGGAGTCACTCGGCTTTCTTTTCGACGCCGCCCGGGCCTCGCCGGGAGCGCTGCACAGGCTCGTTCGATGGTGAACGATGACCCGGGCGCTTCGCTGATCGGCCGAGCAGCACGACTTTGGGAGTGGGTCATCGGATACCTTTCCCGGCGTGGACGCCAGGGAACGGCCGGCGGGGCAGCGAGGGCGGCGGCAGTGGAGGTGGGTGCTCCCGCTGGTCCTGCCCGTGGTCGCGCTCGTGGCGGTCCTCGTTCGTTCGCAGTCGGTTCCCCGGGAGACAGACCTGCCCGCGCGGATCGATCCGGGAGCGCGATCGAGGCCGGTCGAGCCCTCCTGGCCCGGAGCCGCGCCGTCCACGCCGCAGCCGGCCGGCGCCGCCGAGGCGCCGGTGCTCGGGCGCGTCGTCTCCGCCAGGAACGGTGCCCCCGTCGCCGGAGCGGAGCTCACCTTCGGCGCCGCGCGGGGTGCGCTGTCGACGCGCTCCGGTCCGGATGGGGCATTTCGCTTCGTCCCGCCCGGGCCGGGGAGCTACCAGCTGGCGGCGGTGCTCGCCGAGGGCTACGTGCCGTTCGGGCCCGACTGGGGGCAGAGCCCGATCCGCTTCGTCTCCCCGGTCCCCGCCGGAGCACCCGAGCTCGTGGTCACGCTCGAGCCGGAGACTCGCTTCGCCGGCCGGGTGGAGCGAAGCGACGGGGCTCCCCTCCCGGCGGCCACGGTCACGCTCCGCATCCCGGGAGCGTCGGGGGCCAGCCTGGCCAGCCCCGAGCGGAGCTGGACGACCGATGCGCAGGGAGAGTTCCGGGGCACCGCGCCCGAGGAGGGCGTGCTCGTCGCTCGCCACCCGGGGTTTCTACCTGCGGTCGTGCAGCTCCGCTCGGGTCGGCCCGGCCCCCAGCTCGTGCGCCTCGTGCTCCAGCCTGTCGCGGGGGAGGCCGGTGACCGGAGCGTGGCGGGCATCGTCCTCGGCTCCGAGGGCGCGCCGGTTCCCGGGGCGACGGTGACGCTGGGAGCCGGCCGTGGGCGAGGCGGGCTGGGCTGGGCGCTCCTTCCGGCGCCGGTCTCCACCGATTCGGACGGCCGGTTCCGCTTCGCCTCGGTTCCGGAGACGGCCGCCTGGGTGCAGGCGCGCAACGCCGACCTTCTCTCGGACCCGGCCTCCGTTCCCGGCCAGGGAGACATCGTCCTCACCCTGCGCCCGGGCGGCGTCCTCGCCGGCCGGGTCCTCCAGGCGGACGGGCGTCCAGCCCTTGCGTTCGCGCTCCGCATCTCGCGCCTCCGGCGCGCGCCGGAGAGCCAGCCGGTCACGCTCTCGGTGATGGAGCCCGAGGGGCGCTGGGAGCTGCGCGGGCTCCGGGCCGGGGCCTACCTCCTGGAGGCCGCGGCGCCGGGAGCAGGCTCGTCGGCGCCGGTCCGGGTGGACCTGCCCACCGGGGCGAGCCGCGTCGAGCGGGACGTGTGGCTGCGCCGGGGCCACACGCTGACCGGCGTGGTCCGGGATGCGAGCACCCGCGCGCCGGTGGCCCGGGCCGAGGTCGCGCTCGAGGCCTCGCCGGCCGAGGATGCGGTCCTGGCGCGCGGCGATGTCTTCTCCGGGGAGGACGGACGCTTCGTGCTCGACGGGCTCCCGGACGCACCGGCGACGGTGACCGTCTCCGCCGACGGCTACAACCGGAAGCTGGTCACCCTCGGTGGGTCGCAGGCGGAGGTGGAGGTGGAGGTGCTGCTCCGGTCCGTCCCCACCGGCCGCGAGCCGGCCACCGACCTGGTGGGCATCGGCGCGGTGGTGAACCACGGCGACCAGGGAATCGTCCTGGGCACGGTCGTGCCCGCGGGTGGCGCGGCGCTGGCCGGGCTGGCCGAGGGCGATACCATTCTCCGCATCGACGGGGCTCCCGTCGCCGAGCTGGGGTTCGGCGCAGCCGTGCAGCGTCTGCGGGGGGAGGAAGGCAGCGCGGTGCGGCTCGAGGTGCGCCGCCGCGACGGGAGCGTGGTCAGCGTCGTGGTGACGCGCGGCGCGGTGTCCTTCTGAGCGCGAGGAGAGCGCCGGTCCGCCCGGCGTGCAAGCGGGCACGCCCCCCGGGGGCGCGGCTCCTTACCCAGACGCGCACCTCGGGGTGAGAGACTGAAGGGAAGTCGACGCAACGACATCGGCAGGGGAGAGCGTGATTCCCCGAGGCAGTGTTCGGTTCCGCCTCTACGGCGCGCTGGTCATCATCCTGGGAGCGGTGTCGGTGATGCTCGCCGTCGACGTGGTGGCGGCGCTGACCATCGCCCGCGGCTCGGAGGAGGTGGTCAAGAGCTCCTTTCACTCGGTCAGTGCCCAGGTGTCGCTCCTGGCCACCGTCCAGAAGATGCACGCCCTGCGGCGGCGGGAGGTGGTCATCGACGGCATCGCCGGACTGACCACGCTCCTGGTCGTGCTCCAGATGGGGCTGGCCCATCTCCGCTCCATCGACCGTGAGCGCCGGCTGGCCGAGCGCAACCTGGCGCTGGTGGTGGAGAAGAACCATGCGCTCGAGGCCTTTGCCGCCCGCGCGGCCCATGACCTCCGGGCTCCGCTCCACCCCATCCGGGTGTTCGCCGATCTCATCGTCCTCGACCGCGAAAGCCCGGAACAAGTCCGGGCCCGGGCGGGCCACATCGGGACGGCGGTGATGCGGATGGCCCGGGTCATCGACGACATGCTCGAGCTGGCGAGCATCGGGCGGTTGCCGCCCGGCGAAGCCTCGCTGGCGGAGACCTTCCACGAGGTGGTGGACGAGCTCGACGGCGAGCTCGGCGGGGCCGAGGTCTCCAGCGGCGTCGGCGACCAGCGGGTCAAGTGCCCTCCCACGGTGCTCGGTCAGATCGTCCGCAATCTGCTCAGCAACGCGGTGAAGTACCGGGCTCCCGAGCGTCCGCTGCGGATCCACGCCCGGTCCGAGGTGGAGGGCCAGTTCGTCGCCTTCGAGCTCGCCGACAACGGCGTGGGGATGGACACCGAGGCGGCCACGCACGCCTTCGAGCCCTTCTACCGGGGCCGGAGCGATGTCCCGGGACACGGGCTCGGCCTGGCCATCGTCGATGGCTATGTCCGGGCGGCGGGAGGGACGGCCGAGCTGGCCTCCCGACCCGGCGCCGGCACGCGCGTCCGGCTCCGGCTCCCCCGCGCCTGAGCCCGAGCGCAGCGATCAGGTCGCCCGCCGCACCGCTCCGGCGAGCAGGTCGGCGACGGACTCGCGGAGCTGCTGAGCCCCGACGGGCTTCCGGAGCAGCCGGGCCCTCCCCAGCCGGCTCACGTCGGCCTGGATCTCCGGATCGGCGAGCCCGGTGATGACCAGCACCGGGACGGCGATCCCGGCGTCGCGGGCGCCGAGCATCACCTCGAGGCCGCTCATCCAGGACATGGACACGTCGGTCACCACCAGGTCGAACGGGTCCGGGTCGGCGAGCAGGGAGAGGAGCTCGGCGCCGCTGGAGGCCTCGTGCAGCTCGACGCCCGGAGCGCTCAAGGCCGACCGGAGGACCTCGAGGGTGAGCGGGTCGTCGTCGGCGAGGGCGATGCGGGTGACGCTCTGGCGGCGCTCGGACACCCGGAATGGCTACGACTGGTGCTGTGCCTGGGTGACCATCGAGTCCGCCCGCTGCGCGAGCCACCCCGCGGTTCCGAACTCGATGACGCCGACGATGGCCGCGATGGCGATCGCCAGGACCCAGCTGAGGAAAGAATTCTTGCCCATGACCGACTCGTCCTTCCCGCCTCCCAGACCCCCATTCGCGCGGCCGCGGGGACGCCTGGTTCCTCGTGGAGC
>DASPUU010000014.1:0-5264 GCA_035622755.1 Myxococcaceae bacterium | reverse complement strand
GCGCCGCGCGCGCCGCCTCGCGGCTGAAGGCGGTGTTGACCATCAGGGTCGCCGAGCTCACCACCCCCTCACGCATGGCGCGCAGCAGCCCGCGGTCGACGGCCGGGTCGTAGCCCAGGTCGTCGGCGTTGATGATCAGGTGCCTCAAGGATGGAGTCCGGGCGCCGGGTTGCTGCGGCGTGGCGAGCCGGGGCAACGAAGCTTGCCGCGCGATTCACGGGCGGGCAATCGGTCCGCGTCGCTGGGGGCCGCCATTCGTGCGCTCGCCGGGTGGGGAGCCGCGAGACTTGCGTCGGCGGCGGGCCCGTAGCCCGGCGACCGACTGGCACCGCGTTCGCATCGGCGCCCGACGAGAGGCTCCGGTGAAGGCGGACAGGCTCATGAGAATCGAGGTGGTCACCGTTCCACCGGACCTGCCGCTCGAGGCGGCGCACACGCTCATGCTGAGACGCGGCGTGCGCCATCTTCCGGTCGTTTCCGGGCGGCGGCTGGCAGGCATCGTCTCGGACCGGGACATCCTGCTCGCCAGCGGCCGGCTCAAGAACGGCACCTATGTCTACCCCGCCCGGGCGGTGGGGGAGGTCATGTCGCTGTCGCCCATCTCGGCCGGACCCGGCACGCCGGTCAGCGAGATCGCCAAGACCATGGTCACGGCGAAGATCGACTGCATCCCGATCATCACCGGCGAGAACGAGCTGCTGGGGCTGGTGACGTCGACCGACCTGATGCTCGTCCTGACGGAGATGCCCGCCGACAATCAGCCCGCGCTCTCGTTCCAGATCCGGCGCGCAGGGGACATCGAGGCCAAGGCCTGAGGTTGCGGCTGGTCGAAGCGCGCGGAGGGGATCAGGGGTGGCACTCGGCGATGAGCCGGGGCGCCTGCGCCGGGAACCGGTTGGCCAGGTCCTTCTGGATCGCCTCGCGCTCGGCGGTCTTGCCGGCCTGGGCCTGGGCGATGCACAGCGCGGCCAGCGGGCGCGGGTCCTCGGGATCCAGCCGGTCCGCCTCGTGGTAGGCGCGCTCCGCGCCCGCAGGGTCGCCCGTCTGGGCCAGCGTCGCGCCGAGGTAGTAGTAGGCCCGGGCCAGCTGCGGGTCCTTGCCCAGCGCCGCCTTCACCAGGCGCAGCGCCTCCTGGGGCTGGTTCTGGCGAAGGCGGACGAACCCCAGCTCGGCCGCCGCCCCCGGGTGGAACCGCTTCTTGAGCACGGCGTTGAGCGCCACCGCCGCCTCGTCCAGCCGCCCCATCTGGCTGAGGAGCTCGCCCCGCCGCAGCGCGATGTCCCGGTCGCCGGGGGCCTTCCGGGTGGCGGCGTTCAGCGACTCGAGCGTCGCCGACGCGTCGCCCTGGAGCTGCCGGAGGTCGGCGCGGAGCAGGTCCGGCCGCGGGTCCTGCGGCGACAGCTCCATCGCCTTGTCGATGGAGGCGTCGGCCTTCTTCCCCATCCGAAGCGCGATGAGCGCCCGCGCCTCCTGGAGGTAGGCCTCCTCGGTGGCCGGGAACCGCCGCACGAAGGCCTGCACCACGTCCAGCGCCGTCTCGTGGTCGGGGAGGGCGAGTGACAGCTCACCCGCCCGGCGCAGCTGGTCGACCGTCGAGGACGGATCCTGGGCCACGGCCAGGAGGTCGCGCATCCGCGCCGTGGGGTCCCCTTGCGTCTCGGCGCGGTCCAGCCGCTCGGCCGGCGTGGTCTTCGGCCTCAGCACCCAGAAGCCAGCCGCGGCGAGGACGATGAGCGCCAGCGCCACCGGCCCGAGCACCTGGGGACTGAAGAGCCGCCGGACTCCCTGCCCCACGGCGCGCACGGCGCGGGTGATGGCCGAGGGTCCGGCCGGCTTGACCGGAACCTTCTTGGGCGGCTGGCTGTCCTCGTGGGGCGGAAGGAGGTCGAAGGGCGGGTCCTCCACGCGCCCCGCCGGATTGGAAGGGTCCGCCAGGCGGGCCCTGCGCAGGGCGATGCGCTTCGGGTCCTGCTCCGCCGGGAAGATGGTCGTGACGTAGCTGGCCACCTCCTCCGTGCTGGCCACCCGGGCCGCTCCGCCGATGCCCTCGATGGCATGGATGAACTCGTGCAGGCTGGGGAAGCGCTGCGCCGGGTCCTTGGACAGGGCGGTCAGGCACACCTCCTCGAGCTCGGGCGGCACCGAGGGGTCGAACTCGGTCGGCCGCCGAGGCCTGCCCTCGGAGATGCGGTTCAGGACCTCCTCGGTGTTCAGCCCGGTGAAGGGGCGGCGGCCACAGAGCTGCTCGTAGAGCATCACCCCGGCGGCGAAGAGGTCGGCGCGGTGGTCCACCGGCTGGCCGGCGATCATCTCCGGCGACATGTAGAAGAACTTGCCCTTCAGCGTCCCCGGCTCCGTCCCACCCCCCATCCGAGAGGACTTGGCGATGCCGAAGTCGATGACCTTCACCTCGCCGTTGACGCCGACGTGGATGTTGTCCGGGGTGAAGTCGCGGTGGACGATCTGGAGCTCCCGGCCCTTGCTGTCCACCGCCCGGTGGGCGGCATCCAGGCCCCGGCACGCCTCGGTGAGCACGCGCAGGGTGATGCCCAGGGGGACGCGCATCCCGGAATGGGCGGCCGCCTGGCGCAGCTCGGCGAAGCTGTGGCCCTCGAGCAGCTCCATGGCGATGAACGGCTCGCTGTGGACCTGGCCCAGGTCCAGGATGCGCACCACGTTCGGGTGGCGGATCTGCCGGGTGATGGTCGCCTCGTTGAGGAACATCCGGACGATGGCCGGGTCGGCGATGAGGTGCGGGAGCAGGCGCTTGACCGCCATCGCCGGGCCGAAGCGCCCGTCGGGGAGCAGCATGCGGCCCAGGTACACCTCGGCCATCCCCCCGGTGGCGATCCGTGAGGTGAGCCGGTAGCGACCGAACCAGGTGGACGTCTGGGTGACGCTCAAGCGCCGCTCGAGTCTACACTGCCCTCCCAGAGGGGGAGACGGCGCCGCCCGCCCCGGAACACCCACCCTTCGTCTCCCCGGGGCTCGCGTTCAGTGGAGGAAGCTGCTCACCACCGCGGCGGCCATCGCCGCCACTCCGCCGACGAGGGCGAGCGCCAGCTGCCCACCGCCGAGGCAGAGCGCGATGCGGATGAGCAGCTCACCGGCCAGCGCACCGCGGGCGGCGCGCACGTCCTCCTGGGCACGCAGGGCGAAGAGGACCGCCAGGCCGGCTCCGACCAGCGGAAGGACCGACCAGGCGAGGGCCGCGGCCACCACCGCCGCGACGGCCCACAGGCTGGGGCGGGCCAGGGCGGAAGGCTGGAGGATCTCCGGCCCGGGCCAGGCCACCGCCGTCACGCGATCGGGAGCGAACTCGATGCGCGGGAGCCGCTGGCCGCACACGATGCAGAAGAGGATGCCGCGGCGGTTCGTCGTCCGGCACTGGGAGCAGGCTATGGCTGACATCGCCGGCTCGAAAAGCAAGGGCCGGGCCCGCCCGGTCCTCCCTTGAAATCAGCGCACTTGACCGGGCCTCGGGGTGGGTCGACCCCGACCGGAGCGTCTCAGAGGCGACCCGGGGGCCCCCGGGGGGCTAGTGCCAGAGGAAGGCGAGCCCCACGCCGGCGATGAGAAGCGCCACCACGGTGAGGATGGCCAGCGCCACCAGGGCCAGGTGGATGCCTCCCAGCCAGAGGCCGGCGGTGGCCAGGGTCCAGCCCCCCACCGCGCCCTGCGAGGCGCGGATGTCCCGCCGCGCCAGCACGCCGGTGACCACCGCCACCACCGCCCCGACGACGGGGAGCAGGAACCAGCAGAGGATGCCGCTCGCCAGGCTCGCCACCGCCAGGCCGCTCTCGCGCGCCGGATTGCCGGGCTGGAAGCCGGCCAGCGGCCCTCCCGGCGGAGGGCTCGACTCGGGCCATTGCGGTGCGTCCATCCGTCTCACCTCCATCGCCCCGGTGCCGGGGCCACACGGAGCCTAGTCACTGGTACCCCTTCGCCTGAAGCGTGAAGAGGTGGGCATACCGCCCACCGAGGACCATCAGCTCGGCATGGGTCCCGTCCTCGACGAGGCGGCCCTGCTCGATGACCACGATGCGGTCCGCCATGCGCACGGTGGAGAAGCGATGGGAGATGAGCAGCGTCGTCCGTCCGCGGGCCAGCTCGCGGAAGCGCTGGAAGATGGCGTGCTCGGCCTCGGCGTCGAGCGAGGCGGTGGGCTCGTCGAGCACCAGGATGTCCGCCTCCTCGCGCATGAAGGCGCGCGCCAGCGCCACCTTCTGCCACTGTCCCCCGGACAGCTCGACACCGTCCTTGAACCACCGGCCGAGCGGCGTCTCCAGTCCCGCGGGCAGCCCGGCCAGCACCTCGCCCGCGCCGCCCTGCTCCACCGCCCGCTCCACCCGCGGCGCGTCCTCGAGGTGGTCGACGCTTCCCACGCCGACGTTCTCCCGGAAGCGGAGCTGGTACTGGTTGAAGTCCTGGAAGATGACCCCCAGCCGGTTGCGGAGGGCCGCCTCGCCCCAGTCGCGCAGGTCGACGCCGTCGAGGAGGATGCGGCCCTCGGTGGGCGTGTAGAGGCGGGTGAGGAGCTTGATGAAGGTGGTCTTGCCCGCCCCGTTCTGGCCGACCAGCGCCAGGCTCTGGCCCCGTGGAATGAACAGGCTCACGTGGCGCAGCGCCCATCCCTCGGCGTCGGGATAGCGGAACCCGACGTCCTCGAAGCGGATGCCGGGCTCCTCGCCCGGGCGCGGCTCGGGGAGCGCCGGGGCGGCCGCCTTGGTCCCGGTGGGGATGGCCAGGTACTCGAAGAGGTTGGACATGTAGAGGTTGTCCTCGTACATGCCGCCCACGGCGGTGAGGATGCTCTGGAAGGCCTGCTGGCCCTGGCGGAAGGCGACCACGTAGAGGGTCATCAGGCCGAGCGACAGGGCGCCGGTGGCTGCGGCGACGGCCACCACCGCGTAGCAGCCGTAGAAGGCCAGCGTGGCCACCAAGCTCAGGGCGTAGCTCCAGGCGGCCCGGCGCAGGGCGAGCTGGCGGTCCTCCCGGTAGAACGTCTCGCCCAGCGACCGGTAGCGCCCGAGGAGCATCGGCCCCAGGCCGAACAGCTTCACCTCCTTGGCGTGGTCATCGTTGGCCAGCACGTATTCCAGGTAGAGGAGCCGGCGGCTGTCGGGCGAGCGCCAGTTGCGCAGGCGGAAGGCCTGCTGGCTGAAGCGCATCTCCGCCACCGTCGCAGGAAGGGCGGCGAGCAGGAGCCCCACCACCGCCCAGGGGGAGAAGGAGACGAGGAGCCCGGCGTAGCCGACCAGGGT
>DASPUU010000013.1:0-11516 GCA_035622755.1 Myxococcaceae bacterium | reverse complement strand
GCTCCACGCGGCGCACGAGCTCGCGGACGCGGAGGGCAACGTCCTCGGCGTCGTCCACCGCGACGTCTCGCCGCAGAACATCCTCGTCGGCGTGTCGGGCGCGGTGAAGGTCATCGACTTCGGGATCGCCAAGGCGGCGGGGAAGGTGACCAAGACCCAGGCCGGTATCCTCAAGGGCAAGTTCGGATACATGAGCCCGGAGCAGATCCGCGGCCTGCCGCTCGACCGGCGGAGCGACGTCTTCGCCATCGGGGTCTGCCTCTACGAGCTGCTCACCGGCGAGCGGCTGTTCGTGGGAGAGAGCGACTTCCAGGTGCTGGAGAAGGTCCGGAAGGCGGAGGTGCTCCCGCCCTCCACCTACAACCGGAAGATCCCCGAGGCGCTGGAGCGCATCGTGCTCAAGGCGCTCTCCCGGGACCCCGAGGCCCGCTTCCAGTACGCCAGCGAGCTGGGCGACGAGCTGCAGCGCTTCCTCATCACCTCGGACAGCATCTTCAGCCGCAAAGATCTCATGCAATACATGAAGTCCACCTTCGCCGAGGAGGTGGAGCGGGAAAAGGCGCGGCTGGCCGAGTATGCCGAGGTGAAGGCGCCGGAAGGCCTGGTCGAGGCCGCCGATGCTGCTCCGGCCGCCCTGGCCACCGCCTCGGCCGCTCCGACGGGGAACGGGGCGGTGGGGTCGGGGGGAGCGGTGGTGGTCCGCCCCGCCGGGCCGACCATTCCGCAGCTCACCGCCGCCGCGCCCCAGCTCGAGGTTCACTCCGCCGACGGCGCCACCCTGCTCGTCGACGGCAGCGAGTACCTGGACGGCGCGCCCGCCCCGGCGGCCTCCCCGGCGCAGCCGCTCCCGAAGCGCACTCCGGACGCGGTGACCGACCCGGCGCTGGAGCCGCCCCGGCCGGTGCTCAGCGCGGCACCGCCCGAGGCAAGCCGCCCCTCGGGGAGCGCGCAGACCTTCGTCCCTGCCCGGGAGGCGAGGGCCGAGCCAGCCGGTCCGCCGGTCCTGGTGCCGGTTCCCGAGCCGGCCCCGAGCGCTCCCCGGCCCCCGCCCGTTCCTGCGGCCAGCGAGCCGGCCCCCGCCCCGGAAGCCCCGGCGCCGGCCCCGGAGCTCTTCTCCGCGGCGGGCCGTCCGTCCCGGCGCATCCCGCGTCCCTGGCTCTTGGGCGGGGCGGCGGCCGTGGTCCTCGCCGCTGTGGGAATCCTCCTCCTCCGGGAGCCCCCCCAGGGGACGCTCCTGCTCGAGATCTCGCCCCCCGAGCTGCACGCGCGCGCGCGGGTGAACGTCAACGGGAACGAGCTCGGCACTCCCACCACCTGGCCGCTCCTCCAGCGAGTTCCTGCCGGCAATGTGGTGGTCATGGTCACCGCCGAAGGGTTCAAGCCGGCGGTGGGAACGGTCAGCGTGCCGCGCGGCTCGGAGTCCACGCCCTACACCCTCACCCTGCAGCGCAACGTCGGGACGGCCCGGCTGGTGGTGCTTCCCGATCCCGACGACGCCGAGGTGCGGGTCAACGGCTCGGTGGTCAAGCGCAGCGGGGTCCATGGCTTCTGGGCCGGCGACGTCCCGGTGGGGGCGGACCATCAGATCGAGGTGCGGCGGAGCGGCTTCCGGTCCTTCACCTCCAGCGCCTTCGCCCGCTCCACCGAGGACTCCCTCCAAGTGAGGGCGGTCCTCGAGCCGTTCGACTTCGCGGTGCGGGTGACCTCGCAGCCCCCGGGGGCGGCCGTCTTCAACGGTGAGCGCCAGCTCGGCGTCACCCCGCTCAGCGCGCGCGTCCCCGCCACCGCCACCGCGCTCACCTTCCGCAAGCGCTGCTTCGAGACCGCCCAGGTGCCGCTCCGCCTTCCCGAGCAGCCGGGGCCGGCGGTGCCGGTGAAAGTGGTGCTGCGGCGCGCCCCCAACTGCCGCTAGAGAGAGCCTCCGAGGAGAGCCCGAGCTTGGCCCGGACACGGAAATCGGACGCTGCGGATCCGCTGGCCGGCCTGCCCAGCTGGGCACGCCGCCTGGCGCAGGCCTACTACACCAAGACGGTGAGCACCTTCCTCCTTCACGGGAACGTGCGAGACCTCCAGCCGCTCCAGGCCGACGACGGAAAGAGGTCGTTCGGGCCGCTCAAGAGCTTCCTCGCCGAGGAGCTCTTCGGGGGCCGGGGACACGTGCTGTTCTACGACCGCTCGAGCGGCATCCGGGCCGCCTCGCCGGAGACGCAGAAGGACCTCGCCCGGGCGATGGCTGCCTACGACACGCTCTACGGCACCGATTACGCCAAGGTCCTGCCGCGCGACCCGGGGCGGGCCCTGCAGATCCTGGAGAACTACCTGCGCATGCGGTTGTCGGACGGGCAGTCGCTGGCGCTGATCATCGACTTCGCCGAGACCCTCGCCCCCGGCGCGGAGATCGGGGCGCTCTCCGCCGAGGACCGCTTCAGCCTCGCCACCCTGGTGAAGTGGGCCAGCGACCCCCAGTTCCTGGCCGGCGACCTCTCGGTGGTGCTGCTGGTGGAGAACCTGGCGGAGATCTCCGCGCGTCTGGCCCGGAACCCGTACGTGGCCAGCATCGAGCTTCCCCTCCCGGCCGAGGAGGAGCGGCTGGAGTTCGTGCAGACCAAGCTCGAGGGCCGCAAGCTGGCCTCGGTCTCGGACGTGGCGCTGTCCGCGCTGGCCAAGACCACCGCCGGCCTGTCGCGCATCAACCTCGACCGCCTGCTCACCGAGGCCACCGAGCGGCAGGTCCGCATCACCCCGGACCTGCTCAAGGACAAGAAGAAGGAGATCATCCAGGCCGAGTGCCACGGCCTGCTCGAGTTCATCGAGCCCTCCCACGCCCTGGATGTGGTGGCCGGGCACACCCGCGCCAAGCAGATGCTGCGCCAGGCGGCCAGTGCCCTGAAGAAGGGGCGACTGGAGGTGCTGCCCATGGGCTACCTGGTGGCCGGTCCGGTGGGGACCGGGAAGACCTTCCTCGCCACCTGCTTCGCCGGGGAGATCGGCATCCCGTGCGTGAAGTTCCTCAACTTCCGTTCCCAGTGGCAGGGGGTCACCGAGGCGAATCTGGAGAAGATCTTCAACCTGCTCAAGGCGCTCTGGCCGGTGGCGGTGATGATCGACGAGGCGGACGCCTTCCTCGGCAACCGCGACGCCTCGGGAGATTCGGGGACCTCGTCGCGGGTGTTTGCCTCCATCGCCTCCTTCATGGGGAACACCGAGTACCGGGGGAAGATCATCTGGTTCCTCCTCACCTGCCGGCCCGACCTGCTTCCCATCGACCTGAAGCGCCAGGGGCGCGCCGAGGAGCACCTGGCGCTCTTCTACCCCCAGTCCGACGCCGAACGGGACGAGCTCTACCAGGTGGTGGCGCGGAAGCTGAAGATGACGCTGGACATCGCCTCCTTCGCCGGGGTGCTCCCCAAGGGAGCGCAGCTCTCCGGGGCGGACATCGAGGCCATCCTGGTGCGGGCCAAGTTCGCCGCCCTGGCCGCCGGACGGGAACACCCGACCGAGGGAGACGTCCGCGCGGTGGTGAACGACTTCGTCCCGCCCTCCTACCCTCTGGAGATCGAGCTCCAGAACCTGGCCGCGGTGCAGGAGTGCACCAGTCGCGAGCTGCTCCCCGAGGCGTTCCGGACCATGGAGCGGGATGCCATCACCCGCCGCATCCGGGAGCTGAAGCTCCTCCTCGAGGAGCGCTGAGGGTTCCCTCGGGAAGGGTTCAGCGGCTGGGAGGCGGAGCGGCCCGCCCGGCGAGGTAGGCGTTGATGCTCGGGACCTGGTAGGCGCGGCCCGCGATGCACAGGTCCACCCGCTCCAGCACCTGGGCCAGGGAGCGCCTGCCGCCGAGCGCCGTCTCCGCCCGCGGCCCGAAGGCCGCCTCCACCGTCTGCCGGTGGCCGGGGTCGCAGAAGGACGCGCCGGTGACGAAGAGGTAGGCCGCGCTCCGCTCCGGGAGCGCGGCGGCCAGCTGGTCGAAGTGGCCGGTCACGGTCTGGAAGACGATTTCCCGGGTGGTGAGCGGGATGCCCTTGGGCTGGACGACCTCCGAGGGCCGGCCCCCGAGGAGCCGGCTCAGCTCGCGCAGGTCGATGGGCGGCGCCTCGACCAGCGCCATGTTCGCCCGGACCAGCGCCGGATCCTGGAAGGCGGCCAGCGCACCGATGAGCTTGTTGCGCGTGGCCCGGTCCGGGCTGGCCTTGAGGCGTTCCACGAGCGTGCCGTGCAGCTTCGCGTCGCCGAACCACCCGGCGATGCCCAGCGCGCTCTCCACCACGTCGGCATCGACGCTGGTCGGCGCGTCCAACCATTTCTGAGTCACGCCGCGCGCCTGGGAAATCAGCTCCGGGTCCTGGCCCCGGACGGCGACGAAGCCGACCAGCCCCGGTCGGAGGAGCCGCGTCTCCTCGTCCTCCCCGGGGTGGGTGTTCACGCCCAGCGCGCGCGCCCGGGGGCCGAAATGCCGCCGCACCCACCCGGGGTAAGCCTTGGCCGCGGCGCCCTCCAGGAACGCGGCCCGCACCTGGGCCAGGTCGACCGCGGTGAGGACCACCCAGCGCTCCCGGGCGTCGACGAAGCGGCTGGCCAGCTCCATTCCCGTCCCTTGCGGGAAGCGTCCCGCCTCGACCAGGGCCTCGACGTCCCCGAGCAGGCCCACCGTCTCCGCCGAGCCGAGGGAGGCGCGGCCCCGGGTGACCAGGTCGCGCAGCAGTGCCCCCTCGAGCTTGGCGCGGTAGTAGCCGGCGTAGGCCACGTTGGGGAGCACCCACGCCGGGCAGGAGGGGCCCTCCAGGGGCAGCGTGGCGGTGGGGCCGGTCATCAGGGTGCACGCCTGGCGCTGCTTCCCGCCGCTCGCCCAGCGCGCGCAGACCGGGACCTGCCAGGGAGGGGCTTCGGTCCCGGTGGTCCCCAGCGGCAGGAGGCGCTCCTGGGAGAGCCGGAGCTCGGCCGCCTGGCCGGGGCCGCAGGAGAGCCGGACGCTGATCTGCGGAACGCCCGGACGGTCCAGGAAGGAGTCGAAGGCCGGCCACATGTCCCGGCCGGAGGCCTGGGAGATGGCGGCGACGAAGTCGCGCGCGGTGGCGTTGCCGTTGGCGTGGGTATGGAGGTAGCGCTGCACGCCTTTGCGGAAGGTCTCCTCTCCGACGAACGTCTCGAACATGCGCAGGACGGCGGCGCCCTTCTGGTAGGTGATGGCGTCGAAGGCGTTGCTGATGTCGTCGTAGCTCTCGATCGGCTGTCGGATCTGCCGGGCGCTGACCAGCGTGTCCCGGTCGGCCGCGTAGCTCCGCTCCCGGACCTCGTCCATCTGGATGCCCCACTCGGGCTTCCAGGCGTCGAGGGCCTTGTTCTCCATCCAGGTGGCGAAGGACTCGTTGAGCCAGATGTCGTCCCACCAGGCGAGGGTGACCAGGTCGCCGAACCACTGGTGGGCGAACTCGTGTGCGGCGTAGGCGGCCCAGGTTCGCTGGAACTTGACGCTCTCGTTCTCCGGCCGGGCGAGGAGCCGGCCCGAGGCCACCGTCACCAGTCCGGCGTTCTCCATCGCCCCGAAGTGCACGGTGAGCGGCACGGTGAGCAGGTCGAGCTTCTCGTACGGGTAGGGGATGCCGAAGTAGCGCTCCAGCGACTCGAGGATGTCCGGCGAGGTCCGCACCGCGTAGGCGGCCTCCGACGCCCGCCCGCGAGGCGCGTAGACGCGCATCGGGACCTTGTTCATCCCCGCCGGCCGGGCATCGACGGTGTCGTAGGGCCCGACGCCGAAGGCGATGAGGTAGGAGGGGAGGGGCTTGGTCCGCGCGAATCGGACTCGCTTCGTCTCGGCGGAGGCCGGCTCCTCGCCGGCGATGGGGGTGTTGGAGACGGCCAGCAGGCCCTTGGGGACGACCAGGGTCAGCTCCCAGGGGATCTTCGCCGACGGCTCGTCGACGCAGGGGAAGGCGCGGCGCGCGTCGGTCTCCTCGAACTGGGTCATCGCGTACCAGTCGCCCCCCTCGAGCTGGTGAAAGATGCCCGCGTCCTCCGTGCCGGAGAGGGTCCCCGAGAAGGCGAGGCGAAGGGTCGTCCGTCCCGGGGGGAGCGCCTGGGGGAACCGGAGCGCAACGCGCTCCGGGGCGAGCGACACCTGGGCGTGCAGCTCCGCGTCACCGAGCCGGGCCGAGCCGCGCTGCACGGCGAGCTTGCGGGCGTTGAGCCACACCACGTCGGTGGCGGCGGTCAGCTCGACATCCAGCTCGGTGGTGCCCTGGAAGGTCTCCGAGGACGGGACGATGGTCAGCTCGACGCGCTGGGCGAGGGGGCGGAGATTGCCGGGGAGCCGCATCCCGGCAGGCGGAGCGGGCGCGCCGAGGTCCTTCGCCACCACCACGCCCGGCGCCGGTGGGACGGCCTTCGTCTCCGGCGGCGTGGGCGGCGCTGCGCAGGCGACGAGCCCCGCGAGCAGGGGAAGGGAACGGAGGAGCACGGCTTTCGACCTTTCGATGGGAAGCACCCTGGACAGGCGAACGGAGGCGGTGTTGCAGAGCGGGCGGCCGTGGGTAGCACGCCCGGGCCCACGGGGAAAGGACCGCCCCCGCGCTCAGGGTGCGACCAGGCTCAGCTGCGTCCCGGCCCGGATGCTTCGCGCGCGGGTGATGCCGTTCCAGCGCTTGAGGTCCTCGACCGACAGCCCGTAGCGCTGGGCGACGCTCCACAGCGTCTCGCCGGGAGCGAGCAGATGCCTGGTCGGCCTCGGCTCGGAGGGCGACGCCGGAGCGGCCGGGGCGGAGGCGCCTCCGGTCGTCGGCACGGACGCCGCGCCGGCGAGCGCCACCATCGGCGGATTGGCCGCCGATGCCGGCGGGGGGGGAGCCACCTGCGTGCCCGGCGCCGGCCAGACCTCGACCACGGTCCCGATCTGCAGGCCCCGCGAGCGCCGGCCCAGGGCCCCGAAATGGTTCCACTGCTTGAGATCCTCCACCGTCACCCCGAAGCGCTGGGCGATGGTCCACAGGGAGTCGCCGGACTGCACGCCGTAGGTCACCCGCGTCTTGCCCTCGATGGTCTCGGTCTTCAGCACCCCGGAGGCGGTCGACCTCCGCGTCGGCGTGCCGGCCGGGACCTCCTCTTCGGGGCTGGCCACGGTCACCCCGCGGGCCCGGGCCCGCGCCACCTGTCGCTCCAGCGCCGCCGCCGGCGACTCCGCCTTCGCCGAGGGCACCGGGACGGCCAGCTCGGTGTTCACCCGGAGCATGCGGACGTTCTTGAGGTGGTTGAACAGTGCGATGGCCTCCGGAGCGGAGTGGTAGGCGGCGGCGATGCGGGAAAGCGTGTCGCCCCGCACCACGCGATGGATGCGGAAGGTGAGCCGCTCGCGCGGCGCAATCCGGGCGAGGTTGGCGAGGAACGTCTCCGCCGTCCCCGCTGGGATGCGCAGCGCGTAGGGACGCTCCCGGCTCGCCGGCGGCGTGCACCAGCGCCGCAGCTCCGGATTGAGGGCGCGGATCTGCTCCACCGGCGCCTCGGCAGCCCGGGCCACGACGTCCAGGTCGGTGGCCTCGCTGAGGCTCACCTCGTCGAAGCTGAACGGCTCCTGGTAGGCGAACTCGTCATCGCTGAAGCCGAAGGCCCGCGGATGCTTGGCCACCAGGGCGCAGGCGATGAGCTTGGGGACGTAGTGCTTCGTCTCCTTGGCCAGCCCTCTCCCCTCGGCGAGCTCCCAGAAGTCGTCCGTTCCCCTTCGCTCCACCAGGCGCCGGAGCTTCTCCCCGCCGGCGTTGTAGCCGGCCCAGGCCAGGTACCAGGTGCCGAGCACGTCATGGAGCTCGTGCAGGTAGCGGCTGGCCGCGCGGGTGGCCTTGAAGGGGTCCCGGCGCTCGTCGACCCAGAAGTCCTGGCGCAGCCCGTAGCGGCGGCCGGTGCTGGCGATGAACTGCCACGGACCGGCGGCCCGGGCCCAGGAGAAGGCCTCGGGCGAGAATCCGCTCTCGATCATCGCCAGGTAGACGGTATCCCGGGGCAGCCCGGAGGCCTCGAGGAGGGGGGCCATCATCGGGATGTAGCGGGAGCTCCGGGACATCCAGACCCGGAACCACCTGCGCCCCGGGCCCTGGAAGAACCGGATGTACTGGGCCACCAGCGGCTGCATCTCCACCGGGATGTCGTAGCCATCGGCGACGCGAGAGACGTCGAAGGCGGCCAGGTCGGTGACCGGGCCGAGCTCCGGAGCGGCGGGCTCGTCGCTCCCCCAGCCGTCATGGTCCTCGATGCGCGCGCGGAGCGGGCTGCCCGCCCCGAGGCGGACCAGCGACTGCAGGGGGCCGGTGGGCCGGGGCGCCTCGATGGTCGCCTCCTCGAGCGCGCGCATCTCCTCGAGCTCGGGAGATGCCTTGTCCTGGTCGTCCGACTCCTCGGACTCTGCCGGCGGAGCGGCGACCTTGGAGTCCGGCGCCGGCGGGGCGGCCGGCGCGGCGAGCAGCGTCAGGGCGACGAGGGTGGGAAGGGGCGTCATCAGGCGTCCGACGGGGCGTCCATCCGGCGACCCGGGGAAGCTCGGGCGTGTCGACGAAGCGTACGAGGGCCTCCCTGCACCGTCAACGCTTCGCGCCGTGTCCCGGGCCGAGCACCCGGGGGAGGTAGAGGCCGAAGTCGAACTGGGGCGAGTTCTCGGGGGTGTGGCAGCCCGTGCACACCGCCCGGTCCGGCGTGGTGCGGCCCATGGGCTGGACCGCCGGCTGGGCCACGTGGAGCGAGCCCGGACCGTGGCAGTTCTCGCAACCCACCGCGTCCCGGCCGGAGACGCGGTCCACCCGGCAGACTCCCCCCGGTTGCTGGATGCCCACCACGTGGCAGGCCACGCACTCCAGCCGGTACTGCTTCTGGACCTCCTCCAGCGTCCGGTAGGCGCGCGCGTGACCGGTGCGCTCGTAGACGGCGAAGGCGGCGGCGTGGCAGCTCTGGCAGGCGGCGTTGCCCACGTACGCCGCCTCCCCGCGGTCGGGCGGGGGGCAGTCGCGCCCGTGGGCGCGAGCCCAGGCGAGGTTCAGCGCCGAGACGTCGCGGTCGAAGGCGGACACCACTGCATCGACCGCCGGGTCGCTGGGGAGCGTGCTTTCCAGCGGGAGCAGGCGCACGGTGAAGCCGTTCATCCCCGCCAGCGGGGGGGCCGGAGCGAGCGCCGCGCGCTGCTCGACCAGGGCGCCGAGACGTGACACGAGCAGGCGTCGGCGCTCGGGGTCCTGGCCGGGAAGCGCCACCTCCCGGGTGAGCAGGGCGATGCGCTCGTCGAGCACGGCCGCCTGGCGCTCGACGTCCTCCGGGGAGCGCTCGAGCCGGAAGCGGCCGGCTCCATCGAAGACCAGGTCCACCCGGAGGAGGGCCCGTCCCCGGCTGGGGAGGCGGGCCACCGGGACGTCGGCTCGGACCAGGCGCCCGTCGTCGGACTCGGAAGCGGGGGCCGGATCCTGGGCGGCGACGACCAGGTCCACCGAATCCAGCCCTCGGACGGAAGAGACCGCCTGGTCGAGAGGCCCGGCGTAGAGCCCGACGACGAACGCGGCGCCCGCCTGGCGGAGACGCGACCCGCCGCGGGAGAGCTCGGCGGCCGAGCGCGCCGCCACCACCCCGAGGGTGCGGCCGCCGGCGCGCAGGAGGCGTCCGGCCCCGGGGGCGAGCTCGGGAAGATCGAGGCGGCGGCGGAACGCCGGCCCCTGCACGTCGTCGAGCGGCCCTGGAGCCTGGACATCGATGCCCATCGTCCGGAGCGCCTCGGCGAGGGCCCGCGCCTTGCGCTCCTCCTCGACGACCTCCTCCGGCCCGAGCCCACCGCGCCCGAACAAGGCGTCGCCTCCGTCCAGGTAGACCACCGGGACGCCCGCCGTTCGTTCCCGCGCGAGCATCGCCGCCGCCCGTGCGAGCCCGCCTCGCATCGCGAGCGTGCAGCCGCAGGGTGTGAGCTGCCCCCGGAGGTCGGCGGTCACGAAGAGGGTGATGCGGGGGGCGGCGCCTCCGGCGTCCGGCGCGTTGCCCTCCGTCTCCACCCGGCCCGGGAGAAGCAGGAGCGCGAGCACGACCGGCACGAGCCGGTCGCGGAGCGGAAAACTCCGCAGAACGTGCGCCACCTCCACCGGGGGTGCGTTTAACACAGGGCGGTTGCGCGCGGTCGTTGACCTCTGCCCCGGGACAGTGCTGTAAGCCTCAGCCCTCGCCGTCTCCACCGGAGGCGCCCGTGGCTGCAGACCCGTTGAAATTGTCGCTGGAGGAGCTGGTCTACCTCCGCCTCGGTCACTTCCTGGACCAGCTCCACGGACGACGGGTTCCCGAGCTGTACCGGACGCTGCTCGACCAGGTGGACCGCGCCGTGGTCCGGCAGGCGCTGGAGCGCAGCGCCGGACAGCTCTCCGCCGCCGCCTCCTTCCTCGGCCTGGACCGGAACACGCTCGCCCGCAAGGTGAAGCGGCTCAAGGTCCGCGGCAAGGCCGCAGCCGCGGGGCGCTGAGGCGCTGAGGAGCCGTGCGCCCCAGGAGGCTGGCCCCGCTCGCGCTCCTGGTGCTCGCCGGGGCGGCCGGGGCCTTCAACGACGGGCTGGGCGAGCCGCCAAAAGAGCTCGACCGGTCCAGCCCCTACGCCACCGCCCAGGGCTTCCTGGCCGCGGCGCGCCAGGGCCATGTCGCCGCCGCGGCCCACGACCTGTGGCTGGACAACTTGCCCCGGGAGGACCAGGCGGCGGAGGGGGCGCGGCTGGCGCGGAGGCTGCGCTTCGTGCTCGATCGCCAGGCGCTCGACCTCGAGGGCCTGCCCAAGGACGGGGACTCGGGGCCGGGTGCGGTGGCCCTGGCCACCCTGGACGTGGACGGGAAGTCGATTCCGGTCCGGCTGGTCCGGGTCCGCACCGACGGCGGCACCGCCTGGGTGTTCAGCCGGGACACGGTGCGCGCCGTGGATGCGCTCTACGAAGCGTACGGTCCCCCCTTCGGCGAGCGGATGCCGGCCTTCCTCTTCACCACCCGGCTCGGGCTCGAGCTGTGGCAGTGGCTCGGGCTCCTCCTGGCGCTGGCCGCGGCGCTCCTCGGCAGCTGGCTCGGTGAACGGCTGCTCCTCGCGCTCGGACGGCGCCTGGTCCGCCTCACCGCCGCCCGGTGGGGCGACGAGCTGGTGCGAGCGGCGCGCGGGCCGCTCAAGCTTCCCCTGTGGATCCTGATCTTCTGCCTGATCCAGGCCCGCCTCCTCCTTCCGCCGGCCTGGGAGCGAGGACTCGGGCTCCTGAGCCGGTCCCTGGGCATCGTCGCCGCCTGCTGGTTCGTCCTCCGCGGTCTGGACGTGGGCGCGGCGGCGATGAACCGGAGGCTCGTCGCCCTCGGCACCGGCGCGGCGGCCGGGACGCGGACCCAGGTGGCGGTGCTCTGGCGTCTGTTGACCATCGCCGTCTACGTGCTGGGGCTCGCCGCGCTGCTCATGCAGTTCGACGTGGTGAAGACGGTGGGCGTGTCCCTGCTCGCCTCGGCCGGCGTGGCGGGGGTGGTCTTGGGGCTGGCGGCGCAGAAATCCATCGG
>DASPUU010000012.1:0-8140 GCA_035622755.1 Myxococcaceae bacterium | reverse complement strand
CCTGGACGATGGCGGTGGAGTTCATCAGGGTGTTGTCGACGATCGACTCGGGAGGGAGGGGCTTCATCCCGAAGCTCTGCAGGGAATAGCCCACCTGCCCGCGGCGCCGGGACTCCTTGAGCTGGATCATCTTCACCGAGGTCGACCCGATGTCCAGCCCGATGGCCAGCTTTCCCCGCGCCATGCTCTCTCCCGGCGCCCGTCAGCGCCGCTCGCCGTCTTCCTCGAAAAAGACGCGCCTTCGTTCGGTCACCTTCATCCCCAGGGCGAGGATGATCTTGCGCTTGGTATCCACGCGGCAGGCGCTCCCGCGCTCCACCCGGTCGATGGTGAGCACGGACACCCCGGCGCGCCGTGCCAGCTCGGCCTTGGAGAGCAGCTGCTCCTCACGCAGCCGTTGAACAGCATTCTTGATCCGCGGGCCCATGCCTTTCCCCAGGGTACCGGCTCGTGGACGGGAGACACCCCTGTCTCCCGAGTTGGAGCCCAGAGTATCCCCGCCGTCCGCCGAGGGCGTCAAATCGCGGCTTGATCTCTCAGAGTCAACAATGACATGTCTTTGATATGCAAAAGCACCACCGGCGGTGGGTGGGGTCGGATCGCCCACCCACCGCTGGGGGACCGGCCTACCCACGCTCCGCCTCGGCGTCGGGATCGATCCCGTACTCCTTGACCTTGTAGAGCAGGGCACGGTGGCTGATCTCGAGCAGCTCCGCGGCCCGCGTCCGGTTCCCGCGCGTTCGCCGCAGCGCGGCGCGGATGAAGGCCTCCTCCAGCTCGCGCATGGCGCGCTTGAGGGACAGGTCCCGGAAGAGGCCCGGCGCCAGCGGCGAGGCATCGCCCGGAGCCGCCCCGGCGCCGTCCTCCTTGGGTCCGCGTGGACCCCAGAGCTTCTCGGGGAGGGACTCGGGCAGCACCGTCGCTCCCTCGGAGAGGAGCACCGCCCGCTCCATGGCGTTCTCCAGCTCGCGGACGTTGCCCGGCCAGTCGTAGGCGAGGAGGAGCGCTTCCGCCTCCGGGCTGAAGCCCTGGATCGGCTTCTCGCGGTTCAGCTCGCGGTTGAAGCGCCCGGCGAAGACACGCGCCAGGAGGAGGATGTCCTCCCGGCGCTCGCGCAGCGGCGGGACCTTGAGGTTGACCACGTGAAGCCGGTAGTAGAGGTCCTCCCGGAACTCGCCCCGCTCCACCAGCTTCCCCAGGTCCCGGTGCGTGGCCGCCAGCACCCGGACGTCCACCTTCTCCGAGCGGTTCTCGCCCACCGGGCGGATCTCCCCCTCCTGGAGGAAGCGCAGGAGCTTGGTCTGGGCCGGCCCGGGCAGCTCACCCACCTCGTCGAGGAGCAGCGTGCCGCCGTCGGCCTCGGTGAACAGACCGCGCTTGGCCGTCCGGGCGTCGGTGAAGGCGCCCCGGGCATGGCCGAAGAGCTCGGATTCGATCAGCCCCGGGGGAATGGCGCCGCAGTTGACGGCCACGAAGGGCATCGCCGCGCGCGGGCTGAGCTCGTGGATGGCGCGCGCCACCAGCTCCTTTCCGGTACCGCTCTCGCCGGTGATGAGCACGGTGGTGGAGACCGGGGCGAGCTTGACCACCTGGCGCTGGAGCAGCTTGACGGCGTCGGATTCCCCCAGGATCCGCTCCAGCGCCCGCTGGCCGGGGCCGCCGCCCCGCAGCCGCCGGTTCTCGGCCATGAGCCGGCGCCGCTCCTCCGCCTTGCGGAGGACGAGGACCATCTCCTCGGGCTTGAAGGGCTTGGGGACATAGTCGTAGGCGCCCTGGGCCACCGCCTCCAGCGCGGCATCCGGGGCGCCGTAGGCGCTCATCACCACGAAGGTGAGGTCGGGCTGCGCCGCCAGCGCCCGCTTGAGCAGCGACGGCCCGTCCACCCCGGGCATCCGCACGTCGGAGATGACCGCGTCGTAGGGGCGGGCGGCGAGCTCGGCCAGCGCCTCCTCCCCGTTGGACACTGCGCGCACCTCGTACCCCCGCTGGGAGAGGACCAGCGTCAGGACGTGGCGAATCGGGGCCTCGTCGTCGGCGACGAGAATGCTTCGGATGGCAGCCATCCTTCGGAACCGCCCATTCTGGCCAGAGAAGGCGCTCCCGGCGAGATGTCCGTGACGATGGCTGTGCGAAACCGCGTCGGGACGGTAAATTTCCACGCCCGCCACGCCCATGGAAAGCCCCGCCCACCTCGAACATCTTCGCGGCCAGAGCACGCCCTCGCGGACTGAAGCGAGACCGCGTCCGGTTCTCCGCCTCCAGCGCTGGGCCCTTCCGCTCATCGGCGTCAACCTCGTTGCCCTGCGGCTCGTCGTCTTCGCCGCCGTCCGCACCGAGTACGGCTTCAGCGGGCCGGGAGCCCTCTCGCCGGCCGGTCCCGGCGCGGCGTTCCTCGGATTCCTCCTGCTCGTCCAATCGCTCGGGCTCGAGCTGCTCGTGCTGGTGGCGGCGAACTGGGCGCTGGGCCGCCCCTCGCTCCGCTGGCCCGCGCGCCTGCTGCTCTTCGTCTTCCTCGTCGGCGAGATGGCGGCCACCAAGCTCTTCCTCGTCGTGCACGGGTACAGCCGCGGCTTCCAGCTGATCCACATCCCCGCCGGCGAGACAGGGTCGGTCGTCTCCGGCGTCTCCGATCCGTGGCTGCTCCTGGCCACCGCCTGGCTCGTCCTTCCGGCCCTGTGGGCGAGCCCAGTCCAGCTCACGGCGCTTCCCCGACGCCGCCGCATCGCCCTCCGCGTCGCGACCGTGATGGCAGCGGTGGCGACGGCCGCCCAGCTGGCCCTGCCGGCGGCGCTCCCCACCGCCGCCTATTCACCCTGGCTGCTCACCGTCGAGCTCGAGCAGCCGGGCCGCATCCCGCGGCTCCCGGATGCCGCACCCGCCGAGGAGGACTGGGCTCCGGCCCGGAGGCTCGCCCCGGCCTGGGTCGGCCTGGCCGAAGTGCCGCGCAACTTCAACGTCGTGGTGGTGGTCCTGGAGTCGGTACGTGCCGAGACCCTCTGGCCGTCGCCGGCCGCACCTGCCATGCCCCGTCTCGCGGCGCGGGCCGCCGAATCCGCCGTCTTCACCCGGGCCTACGCGCACGAACCCTGGTCCCAGAAAGGGCTCGAGGCCCTTCTCTTCGGCATCTACCCCTCTCCCTTCTACGCTTCCTTCGCCGGCCACCGGGCGACAGTGGCGCTCGACTCGGTCGGGGGGCGCTGGCGCTCCCTCGGGTTGCGCACCGCCTTCTTCGGGCACGGGGAGATCCCGTTCATCGGCGAGCCGCCGTTCCTCCACCGGCACGGCTTCGACGAGGTGACCACCGCGGCCGAGCTGGCGCGCCTCGGCCCCGGAGTGACGGACCGCACCCTTCTCCAGGCCTTCGGCAGGTTCCTCGACGCCGCTCCGGGTGCGCGCTTCGGCACCTTTCTGTGGCCGCACGGGACCCATCTGCCCTACGTGGTGCAGGGCGGACGGGCTCCGCCGGCGACACTCGCCGCCTACCGGGAGTCGGTCACCGCCCTCGACGGCTTGCTCGGGGAGCTGTTCGACGCGCTCTCCGCCCGCGGGCTGACCGAGAGCACGGTGGTGATGCTGGTCGGGGACCACGGCGAGTCCTTCGGCGAGCACCCCGCCTCGGGGATGGGGCACGGAGCCTGGCTGTTCGAGGAGACGGGCCATGTGCCGCTGGTGCTGCTCAACCCCCGCCTCTTCCACGGCGAACGTGACGCGCGCATCGTCCAGCAGAAGGACGCCGCCGCCACCGCGGCCTGGCTGGCCGGATTCCCGGACCCCCAGCTCAACCTGGGCAGCTCGATCTTCCAGGAGCGGACTTCGTCCACGGCCTACCTCGTCAACCGCTACGACGCCTCGAATCTTCGCGGCGGCATGGTGCGCGGAATGGAGGGCTTCGTCATCGGACGGGCCACTCCGCGGGACATCCCCCCGGGCAAGCTCTTCGATCTCTCGGGAGATCCGAACGAGATGCATGACCTGGGCGCACGCTCCCCCGAGCGTCTCGAGGCGGTGCGCCGTCGCTACTTCGGCTGGCTCGAGACCTGGACTGACCGGTGGATGGCTCTCGAGGCGAGCGACGCCTGGGCGGACCCGGAGGCCGTGGCCCGCGCCCTCCATCTGCCTGCCCCCGGGCAGCCTGCCGGACCGGTCACGCCCGCGGAAGCCGGACGCTGAACCGGCCGCCCCCCTGGGGGCTGTCCCCCGCCTCGAGCGTTCCCCCCATGGCCCGCACCAGCGTCTGGCTGATGGCCAACCCGAGGCCGCTCCCTTTCCCGCCGGGCTTGGTGGTGAAGAAGGGCTCGAAGAGACGGGCTCGCATCTCGGGTGGGATTCCCGGCCCGCTGTCCAGCACGTCGATGCACACCCAGGGCTCCGCGCCCGCCGAGGCCTCGACGCGAACCTTCCCCGAGCCCCCCATCGCCTGGGCGGCGTTGAGCAGGAGGTTGATCAGCACCTGGCTCAGGGCCCCGGCGTCGGCGAGGGCCTGGAGCCCGGCCGGCACGTCGACCGCCGCCTGCACGCCGCGAAAGTCCGGGCCGGCCGCCACCAGCCGCAGGGACGTCTCCGCCAGGGGGCCCACCTCGACTGGCACCAGCGTCGGGCGCTGCGGACGCCCGAGGTCGAGCAGCCCCCGGACGATGCCATCGATGCGGTGCACCTCCGCCTCGATCCGGTCTACGTAGTCCCCCAGCTCCGGGCGCCCCGCCGCCTGGGTGCGCATCAGGCTCAGGTAGCCGAGGATGCCGGAGAGCGGATTGCCCACCTCGTGCGCCACGCCGGCCGCCAGGCGACCCACCGTCGCCAGGCGCTCGGCGGCCACCAGCTCGGCCTGGGCGCGGGTGATGCGCTCGTTGGCCCGCCGCAGGTCCTCCAGCTGCTGCAGGGTGAGCGTGCGCTCGGCCAGCAGCGCGGCGGCGGTCCGGCGCAGGGAGGCCTCGACGCGCGAGAGGAGAGGTCCCCCGGCGCCCCTCGGGCCGAGCTCCAGGTCCAGGCGCTCCAGCTGCCCGAGCTCGGATTCGAGCCGGTGCACCGGCCGGGCGACGGCGAGCCAGAGGATGGCGTAGGCGACGAGCCCCACCAGGAGGAGGTCCAGCGCGAGCAACAGGGGGAGCGCCTCGCGCGCGCGCGCCAGCACCAGCGCCGGTGCGCTCCCCGGCACGGCGGCACGCCGCAGCGCCTCGACCAGCCGGACGAGGACCGGCTGGAAGGAGAACCAGGTCAGCCCGGTGGCCAGCACGCCGACCAGGAAGGCGATGGCGGCCAGGCGGAGCTTCATTCCCCGAGCCTCCCGGTGAGCAGCGTGGCCAGCGCCGGCGGCAGCAGGTGATGAATCAGGGGGCCGAGGAGGAGGAGCTCCAGCGCCGCCAGCGCCAGCCAGGGCCCGAAGGGGAGATGTGTCGGCCCGGGGCTCCAGTCGTCGGCCGGCTCGCCCTCCCCGGCCGGAGCCGGTGCGTCGGGGGCCTCCCCGGCCACCGCCGGCCGGGGGCCCGCGGGCCCGGCGTGCCCGCGAGCCAGGAGCAGCGCACCGCCGACGATCGCTCCCTGGACGTTGCTCAGAAGGACGAGGCCGAACAGCGGCCGCCACCCGAGGTAGGCACCGAGGAGCGCCCCGAGCCATTTGTCCCCGGCCCCCAGGCCCTCTTTCCCGAGGAGCCAGCGCACCAGCCGCTCCAGGCAGAAGAAGAAGAGGAACGCCACAGCGGCGCCCACCGCCGAGGCGAGCGCCTCCGGCCAGCCGAGCAGCAGGGCGGAGAGGAGGCCGGCGCCCAGACCCGGCACCGTGAGCTCGAAGGGAAGGACCCAGTGGTCGAGGTCGATGAAGGTCAGCGGGACCAGGAAGGACACGAGAAGCAGCCCGCGCAGGAGCTCCCAGGACGCCCCAAAGCGCACCCAACAGCCGAGGAAGAGGCACCCGGTGAGGAGCTCGACCAGCGGGTAGCGGGGCGAGATGGGAGCACGGCAAGCCCGGCAGCGCGCGCCGAGGGCGATCCAGGAGAGGAGCGGCACGTTCTCGAACCAGGCCAGCGCATGGCCGCAGCGCGGGCAGCGCGAGCCGGGGGAGACGATGGACTGGCCGGCCGGCACGCGTGCGATGACGACGTTGAGAAAGCTGCCGACGACGAGCCCGAAGGCGAAGGTGAGGGCCGCGGCCCACGGGCCCGGGGGCATGGTCACGCCCCGGGAGCCTACCCCGGCATGCCCCGGCGGGCCCGAACCCGGGTCCACCCTGTGGCCAATCCGGAGGCGCCCCCGAGCGCCAGCGCCAGGAGCGCGACGGCCAGGGCCGGCCGGAGCCACGGCGTGCGAAACGAGAACACCACCCGGTGACGGCCCGGCTCGAGCAGCACGCCGCGGGTGGCGACGTTGGCGGGCAGGATGCTCGCCGGGCGCCCGTCCACCGTCGCCGTCCACCCCGAGTAGTAGGCGTCGGCCAGGACGAGGAGGCCCCCCGTCCCGAGCTGCGCCTCGAGCTCGACGCGCTCGGGAAGGTCGCGGGCGACGCGCACCTCCCCTTGCACCGGCCCGGCCCGGCCGATGCGCTCGGCGCACTCGACGACGGCCTCCTGGCGAAGGTCGACGTCCGGACCGGAGAGCGCCTGGAGCGCTCCGCCCATCGGGCCCGCGCACCGCGGCTGCCGGAGGAAGGCGCGCGGCGCGGCGCCGGGGAGCGCGACCAGGAGCAGCCTCAGACGCGGGCTCTGCTCCACCACCTGGCTCGCCGGGCCCCCGGCAGCCCGGTAGTCATCGGCCGGGACAGCCACGTAGGCCGTGTCGTAGACGGCGAGCAGGCGCTCGACGAAGCCCGGGGCCCGCGAGACGGCCCTCACCCGCGCCGAGGCGCCCGGCAGGTACGCGTTCGCTCCCTCGAGGCCGAAGAGCGCCGGCGTCACCGGCTCGAGCCCGGTGGTGGTGGCAACCGTGTCGACGTCGTCGAAGGGCGCCCCAGGGAGGAACGGGATGGCGCGCCGGGAACGCACCGCGCTGTAGACCCGCGGCGCTCCGAGCCTGGGCGGGCCCTGGAGCGCCCGGATGGACTGCACGGTGACCGGCTCGTCCAGGACGGAGGGCGAGACCGCTCCGGGGAGGCCCTCCCCTTGGAGAAGGGCGACGACCAGGGTCAGCACGGGAACCAGCCATCCCAGGCCCGGCCGGCGGTCGACGGCGCGGAGCGTGGCCAGGAGGCCGGCGAGCCCGAGCGCGCTCAGGGTGCAGGCACGGAGGAGGTTCGTGTGCAGGGCCGCCCGGACCTCGGCGGACAGGGCGACGCCGGCGAGCCGCTCGCAGGCGGGGGCGAACGCGCCCAGCCCGGCCTCGAGGAGACCGGCCCCGGCGAGGGCGGCCAGGAGGACCGCCGCCGCCCGCTCGACCCGGCGGCGGAGGCGGGGGCTCTCCCCGAGGCGCTCGAGCCCCACGGCCGCACAGACCGAGAGCAGGAGAAAGAGGAAGGGGATGAGCTTCTCCGGGTACCGGAACGGGCGCCAGAGCGGGACCAGCCGGTGGACCTGGGAGTAGAGCCCCCCGTGCCTTCCGAGGACGAGGAGCAGGCCGGCCGCCGCCCCCGTCCAGGCCGAGAGCCGGAGCCTGCCGCTCGGAAGCATCACGAGCCCGGTCACGGCCAGCAGCACCCCGACCGCGCCGAAGTGCACCGACTCCACCCACAGGCCCCCCATCCCCGAGCCGAGCAGCGCATCGCTGACCGCCGAGTCGCGGCCGAGCTCTCCCGTCCCGAAGAGCGGGCCGACCAGCATCTCCAGAAACTGGACGGGGTGAAGCGACCAGAGCAGCGCCTCGTCGAGCGGGCGCTCGGCCGTCCGGGCATCGCTCATCACCTGGGCCGCGGCGGCGAGCTGGGGAGCGGCGATGGCGGCGGCGGCAGCCATGAGGAGCACCCACGCCCCGAGCCGCCCGGCGGTCCGGCGCTCGCCCGGAAGGAGCAGCGCGAGGGGGAGGCCGACGAGGCAGGTCAGAAGGAAGCTCTGCGTGTCTCCGGCAAAGAGCACCAGGGCGAGCAGCAGCCCGGCCAGGACCGCGCCGGAGACCCGCGGACGCTCGAGGAATCGCGCCGACGCCCAGAGCGCCCAGGGCACGGCGGCCATCGCCTGGAGGTAGGGCAGGCTGTTGGTGATGCAGACCGCATAGCCGT
>DASPUU010000011.1:0-32121 GCA_035622755.1 Myxococcaceae bacterium | reverse complement strand
GATGACCCTGCCGGGATTCGAACCCGAGTTTGAGCCGTGAGAGGGCTCCGTCCTGACCACTAGACGACAGGGCCTTGCTGTCTGAAGCGGTGGGGTCTCTAAGCGGAGTGCGGGCTGCCCGTCAACCGGAGCGCATCCAGCTCGAGCCAGGCCGCGCCGCACACCGTGCACACCGCCTTCCGCCCCTCGGGGAAGGTGAGGGCGGTCTTCACCTCCACCGCGTGACCCGCCGGACGCGGACAGCGCGGGCAGGCGCTCGATGGAGGACGCAGCGGGTAGTCGCTGGCGTGCGGCGGTAGCCGGAGGATGCGGTACCACTCGACCACCAGCGACTCGGACCAGCCGACCTCGAGCCGCTGCCGCGCTCCGGTCAGCCCCCGGGCCAGCGCCAGCCAGTAGAGGCGGAGCTCCTCCACGTGCCGGTGCATGCCCCGCTCCGCCATCTCCCGCCCCAGCGTTTCGACCATCGCCATGAGCCCGGAGCGGTCCATCGCATGCCTGAACATGCGTTCAGAGAGGAGAGGAAGTCAACACGGAACGGGCCTGTGGCGCCGTTCCGCGCCTTCGCGCCCACACCGGGCGGCCACTAAGCTTCCCCGGGTCCCCCATGTCCAACGCGCCCGAACGCGCGCCGACCCAGCAGATCTCCTCCCGGCCGCGCTTCCTGACCGAGCTCGACACCCTCATCCGCGCACGCCACCCGCTCCTCTGGCTGGTGAGCAGCGAGGAGCAGCGCGTCGAGGCGCTCCTGCTGGGAATGGCCGAGACGCACGGCAAGGTTCTCCTCGGCTGGTCCATCACCAAGGGCCTCCACCGCCTCGGCGGCGCTCGCGCCCAGCCCCCGCCCGGGGAGGGGACCGAGGACCCCATCGCCGCGCTTCAGGCGGTGGGCGCCTACGGGGACCCGAGCCTGGTCGTCCTCAAGGACTTCCACCCCTACCTCTCCGAGCCCCGGGTGGTGCGGGCGCTGCGCGAGCTCGGCCACGCCCTGAAGAGCACCTACACCACGGTCATCGTCCTCGCTCCCGTGCTCCAGCTCCCCGTCGAGCTGGAGAAGGAGATGAGCGTCCTCGACGTCCCGCTCCCCACCTTCCGGGACCTGGCCGAGCTCCTCCGCGACATCGTCGGAGTCGTCCGCAAGGGCGGCCGCGCCACCGTCGACCTCAAGCGCGAGGAGGCCGAGCAGCTGGTCAAGGCCGCCCTCGGCCTCACCCTCAACGAGGCGGAGAATGCCTTCGCCAAGGCCATCGCCGAGGACCAGCGGCTCGACGCCTCCGACATCCAGCGCGTGATGGAGGAGAAGCGCCAGGTCATCCGCAAGAGCGGGCTCCTCGAGTACTACCCGGCCGAGCACGACCTCCAGGGGGTCGGCGGCCTGGAGAACCTCAAGGACTGGCTCGGCCGGAGGGCGGCCTCCTTCGGGTCCGAGGCCCGCCGCTTCGGCCTCCCCGAGCCCAAGGGGCTGCTGCTCCTCGGCGTGCAAGGCTGCGGCAAGAGCCTGACCGCGAAGGCCATCGCCTCGCAGTGGACGCTGCCGCTGCTGCGCCTCGACGTGGGTCGCATCTTCAGCGGGCTCATCGGCTCCTCGGAGGAGAACCTGCGCCGGGCCATCCGCGTGGCGGAGAGCGCCGCTCCGGCGGTGCTCTGGGTGGACGAGATCGACAAGGCCCTCGCCGGGGCGGCGTCCTCGGGAGCCGTCGACGCCGGCGTCTCGGCGCGCGTCCTGGGAACCTTCCTCACCTGGCTCCAGGAGAAGACCGCCGCCGTCTTCGTCGTGGCCACCGCCAACCGGGTGGAGGCGCTCCCGCCCGAGCTCCTGCGCAAGGGCCGGTTCGACGAGATCTTCTTCATCGACCTTCCCGACGCCCGCGAGCGCGCCGAGATCCTCTCCATCCACATCCGGCGCCGGGGACGTGACCCGGCGAGCTTCGACCTCGGCCAGGTGGCGGGAGGGACGGGCAACTTCAGCGGCGCCGAGCTGGAGCAGGTGGTGGTGGAGGGCCTCCACCTGGCCTACGCGCAGCGTGTCGAGCTGGCCACCGCACACCTCACCGCCTGCGCCGCCCAGACCTATCCGCTCGCCGTCACGCTCGCCGAGGAGGTGGAGCAGCTCCGCGCCTGGGCAGCACACCGAACCCGGCCCGCCTCCCGTCGCTCCGGGCCCTCGGCGTGAAGCAGCTCGGACGCTTCCTGCGCATCGAGCGGGCGCGCCAGGACACCGGGCCGGAGCAGCCCGCCGCGCCTGGCCGCTTCGACACCCTCGAGGAGGCCCTCCCCGCGGACCGGGAGCCCGCGGCCGCGCCGGCGCCCGCCGGCTCGCTCGAGCGCTTCACCCCGGAGCCCGAGGCGCCGCTCGCCCTCGAGATCGCCGACGACGAGCAGCCCTTCGTCCGCTGTCCCCGCTGCAGCGCGGACAGTGTCCGGCATGCCCGCGCCTGCCGCGGCTGCGAGGCGACGCTGGACACGGACGAGGTGCGTGCCTTCAACGCCCGCCTCTGGGCGGAGATGCGTGCGGCCGGGAAGCGAGAGGCGGCCGAGGCCGCGGAGCGGAGGCGGGAACAGGAGGCGGCCTCCGGCGCCGGGGCGGCCGAGCGGACGAGGTTCGCCGAGGAGCTGGCGGCCAGCGTGGGGGCCCGCGAGCGCGCGCGGCTGGCCCGCGAGGGCCTGTGGCCGAGCGCCGGTCCAGGCTGGGCGATCCTCCGGACCATCCCCGACCGGCGCCTCCGCGCGCTGGCGCTCCTCGTCGCGCTCGGACTTCCCTTGACCCTCCTGCTTCTCTCGCGCCGCGGAAGCGCCGGCACGGTGGTCGGGCTGGTGGGGCTCCTGGTGGCGGCCTTCCTCCTCGTGCCGCGCCGGCAGGGCTGAGTCAGCAGAGCACGAGCGAGCCGACCGGCGTCTCGAGCGTGGCCACGAGCCGCGGTCCATCACCCCGCTCGACGATGACGTCCAGGCCGAGGAGGTGGAGCAGGTCGCCGACCCTCTCTGGCTCGGGATGCTCGGCGCGAAGGCGGACCAGGCGCACCCCGCCGGGCGCTCCCTCGGCCGGGTGGGCCCCGGACCGCCAGTCGATGAAGAAGGGGACCACGCCTCCGGCGGAGAGCACCCGAGGGTGGGTGAAGCGCCAGGCCAGGCGCTCCCCGCTCGGCCGCACCCGGCTGGCGGATTCGACCGGACCGAGCGGCATCCCGGCGCGGGCGGCGATCTCGGCCTGGCGCTCGAGAGCCGGGTCCCGCACCGCCCAGGTCACCAGGCGGGCCGAGCGGAGACCGTCGATGCCGAACCAGCGCGGGCGGGCCGGCGCGGGCGCCTCCGGGTCCGGACCGATGACCTCCAGGTAGCACCGCGGACCGAGACCGACGATGGCGTTGCGCGTTCCCTCGCCCGGGTGGCGGCCGCCGGCCGCCGGTCGAACGCCGAGCCGCCGCTCGAGGTCGCCGACCGTCGCATCGAGGTCGGGCGCGGCGAAGACGAGGTGGTCGACGTGCTCCATGCGCCCCAGCTTACGCCTCGGGCGCGAGCGCCCGGGGCCTGCGGCCGGGACGTGGTAAGCACGCCCCGGGACATGTTCGCTGCCTGGGGAGCATTCGTCTGTCGCCACCGCTGGGCAGTGCTCGCCTTGAGCGGACTGCTCACCGCCGGCGGCCTGGCCTCGCTCCTCCGGGGCGGAACGCTGACCACCGGCTCGATCGAGGGGATCGAGGCCGACCGGACCCAGGCCCTGGTGGAGAAGGCGCTCGGCCTCCCCGGGGACGCTTCCTTCACCCTGGTCTTTCATTCCGCCGACTTCACCGTTTCCGACCCGCGCTTCGCGGCCGCAGTCCGGGCGGCGCTGGCGCCGCTCCAGGGCGACCCGCGCGTGGCGGGCATCGCCAATCCCTTCGAGCTTCCGCCGCTCATCGCCCGCCGTCTCGTCTCCTCCGATCGCCACCGGCTGGTGGCGCTGGTGGTCCTGAAGGGGACGCTCCTCTCCGCCGCCCGCGCCTACCCCGAGCTCCGGGCGAAGGTCCGGCCCGCGCCGCTGGAGGTCGTGGCCACCGGCCGCATCCCCTTCCTCCACGACCTCGACCTCACCCTCGAGCATGATCTGCTCCTCGCCGAAGTGGTCTCGCTCCCGCTGGCCCTGCTCGTGCTCCTGGCGGTGTTCGGGTCGGTCGTCGCGGCCGCGATTCCCATCGTCATCGGCAGCCTGGCCGTCCTGTGCGGGATCGGCGGCGTCCTCTTGCTTTCCCACGTCACCGACATGGCCCAGTACACGGTGAACATCACCTCGCTCATCGGGCTCGGCGTGGCCATCGACTACTCGCTGTTCATCGTCTCCCGGTACCGGGACGAGCTGAGGCGGGGCGCCGCCGTCGACCAGGCGGTGGCGCACGCGGTGGAGACCTCCGGCCGGGCGGTGGCCTTCTCCGGGCTGGCGGTGATGATCGGCCTGGCCGGCCTGCTCTTCTACCGGGGCTCGTACCTGGCGACGATGGGCATCGCCGGCGCTCTGGTGGTGGCGCTGGCCGTGCTCTTCGCCCTCACCTTCCTTCCGGCGGTGCTCGCGCTCCTTGGCCGCCGCATCGACCTCGGCCGGGTGCCGCTCCCGCCGCTGACCATGCGCCCCGGGCTGTGGCACGGGCTGGCCAAGCGCGTGATGCGCCGCCCGCTGCTGGTGCTCCTCCCCACGCTGGCCTTGCTGGTCCTGGTCGGCCTGCCGTTCCTGCGGCTGCGCATCGCCGCCGCCGACGTGCGCGTCCTGCCTCCGACGGCCGAGGCGCGGCAGGGCTACGAGGCGCTCAGGCGCTGGTTCCCGGAACAGGTCTCCAGCCGGGTGCTGGTGGCGGTGGAGTTCCCGGACGGGCAGGCCTTCACGCCCGAGCGGATGGGAATGCTCTACGACGCCAGCCGCCGGTACCGGGCGCTTCCCACCGTCACCGCGGTGGAGAGCATCGTCGACCTCGATCCCAACCTGGACCGAGAGGGCTACCAGCAGCTCGCCTCCATGCCCCCGGCCTTCCTCCCTCCCGAGTTCTCGCTCGCGCTCAAGGGCCTGGTCGCCGGCCGGCTGGCGGTGCTCAACGTCCTCAGCTCGGCCGAGCCGGCCAGCCCCGAGGCGAGGGCGCTGGTCGACGCCATCCGCGCCGAGCGCCGGCTCGGGGACGGGCGCGTGCTCGTGGGCGGGCAGCTGGCGCACGACGTCGACGTCACCGACTTCGTCCTCCTCCGCACCCGGTGGGTGGTGGCCAGCGTGGTGGCGGTGACGCTGGTGGTGCTCTTCCTCCTCCTGGGGAGCGTGCTGCTCCCCCTCAAGGCGGTGCTCATCAACCTTCTCTCCATCGTCGCCTCGTTCGGAGCGCTGGTGTGGATCTTCCAGGAGGGTCACCTGAGCGGCCTCCTGCGGTTCCATCCCGGGCCCGTCGAGCCGTCGCTCCCCATCCTGCTCTTCTGCACCGTGTTCGGCCTGTCCATGGACTACGAGGTGCTGATGCTCAGCCGGATGCAGGAGGAGTGGCTCCGGACCGGCGACAACACCCACGCCGTGGCCGAGGGCCTGGAGAGGACGGCCGGGCTGATCACCAGCGCCGCGGCGATCATGGTGGCGGTCTTCGTCGCCTTCTCCCTGGCCTCGGTGGTCATCGTCAAGGCGATGGGCCTGGCGCTGGCCATCGCCGTGGCCCTCGATGCCACCCTGGTGCGGGTGCTCATCGTGCCCTCCACGATGCGGCTCTTCGGCGAGCTCAACTGGTGGGCGCCCCGGCCGGTGGCGCGCGCCTTCGCCGCCTTCCGGGCCCGCCACCCGGGCGCACTGCCATGAGCCTCCTCTCCCTCGGACTCTTCGCCCTCGGTGCGCTCCTCTTCGCGCTCATCCTCCTCGGGCACCGCCAGCTGGCCCGGGCCATCATGCGGCCTCCGGTGCCGCCGCCGCGGCTGGAACGCTACCCGTCGGTGACGATGATCCGCCCCATCCGGGGGCTGGACATCGGCTCGCGCGAGAACGCCGAGGCGCTGCTCGAGCAGGCCTACCCGGGCGAGCTGGAAACGTTCTTCATCCTCGACGCCGAGTCGGATCCGGCCTACCCGGTGATGGTGGAGCTGGTGCGCGCCCGGGCGGCCCAGGGCAAGGCCCGGGTCGAGGTGCTGGTCGCGGGCAAGCCTCCCCCGGGACGGACCGGGAAGCTGAACGCGATGATGCTCGGAGAGGCGCGGGCCCGGGGGGCGCTCATCGCCTTCAGTGACTCGGACACCCGGCCCGGGCCGCACCACCTGCGCATCCTGGTGGAGGCGTTGCTCGCTCGCCCCGAGGCCGGGGACACCTTCGCTCCCATCGTGGCCCAGTCGGACGTCACCACCGCCGGGGACGTGGCCTACGAGCTCCTGGTCAACGCCTGGTACGGCGCGTCGGTGGCTCTGGCCGCCGGGGCGCCGGGCGAGGTGCCCTTCATCATGGGACAGCTCATGGTCTTCAACCGGAAGGCGCTGGCCGCGGTGGGCGGCGTGCAGTGCGCCGAGGGCCGCTTCGTCGACGACATGTACATCGGCCAGTGCGTGGCGCGCGCCGGTTTCAAGAACGTGATGGTCCCGTACCCGCTCCGGATCGTCACCGGCGGTCTCGGCCTCCGGCAGTTCATCCGGGTGTTCCGGCGCTGGATGCTGTTCTCTCAAGGGGGCCTGCCCGGCAACTTCACCCGCCCCAACTGGTTCCGCGGCATCCTCTACTTCGCCGCCCTGGGGGCCACCGCGGTGGCCCTGGGAGCCGGGAGCTGGATGGGAACCGTGTCCTGCTCCGCGGCCATGGGGCTCTTCGTCTGGAGCCAGGTGGAGCTCCAGGCCCGCTACGGCGGGCCCCGGGTGGCCCTCCGGCACCTGTGGGTTCCGGTGGTGCTCCCCCTCGTCGCCGCCCTGGTCACCCTCTCCACCAAGCTCAACCGCCGGGTCGACTGGCGCGGGCGCAGCTACAACCTCGATTCCTCGGCGAAGCTGACGCGCGAGACGTGAGGTGCACTACCCGGGGCGGGCCACCGGCGCCGGACGGGCGACGAGCGCGCGGCGGAGCCCGGCCTCCTCGACCACCCCGCGGAGCGCCCGGCGGGCGTGGGGAACCGCGGAGAGCACGAGTCCCAGCGCCGCACTGGCGGCGGTCCGGACGCCGAGCGAGCGCCCGGCCAGCGCCCGGCCCACCTCCGCCAGGGCGTAGCCGACCACCCGGGCATACTCCAGGCTCATCACCCACATCCGGGATTCGCGCGTGGACAGGAGGGCCATCGAGGCCTCGCGGCCCGAGGGGCTGCGCGTCCAGTAGCGCACGATCCCCTTCCGCAGAGCGGCCATCTCCGGGCTGGTCTCGGAGAAGCAACGGTAGAGCGCCGAGGCGAGGCTGAGGCGGGTCCGCTGGGGGCCGCGCCGGAGCAGGGCATAGCGGGCCAGCGCGGCGGTCACGTCGCCCCGCTCCTCGCGCAGCGCGCGCTGGAGCGCGAGCGCATCGCGGGTGCAGGAAGACATCCCGCTCGCGCTGAGCGGGTGGCAGCACCCCGCCGAGTCGCCCACCAGCACGGCCGACCCGCGGGAGACCTGCCTCGGGAGCCGGGTGAAGTTGGCCGAGGCGAGCGGCCGCGTCGCATGGAGTGAGGCGACGACGGCGCCGCGCAGCGGCTCCGGGAGCGCGCGCAGCACTTCCGGGTCCTGGGCCGGGGTGGCAGGGTCCGCGCCGGCCGGCAGATCCACCATCACCCGCGCGCGCTCCGGCGAGATGGCGTAGGCCAGCACCGGCGCCGGACCGCCGATGAAGAGGTGTCCCAGGCCAGGGTAGGGGAGGAGCCCGGCGGCGACCAGCGTGCCGGACATGGAGGAGAGCCGGACGTTCTCCTCCTCGATGCCGAGGAGGCCTCGCACCTTGGAGGCGCGCCCGTCGGCGGCGACCAGGAGCTTCGCTTTGAGGTGGGCCTCGGACCCGTCCGCCCGGACGACGTCCACCTCGACCCCGCCGGCATCGTTCCCGGGGACTCCCAGGAGCCGCGCCCCGTTCCACACCGTCAGCCGCGGCCGGCCGGCGAGCGCCGACTGGAGCGCCGCCACCAGGGCCGCGTGCTCCAGCGCCACGCCATCGCCCAGGGCGCCGTAGGGCAGGATGCAGGTGGTCGGGTGGTCGGCGTCGGTGGCGTCCACCACGGCAAAGCCGGTCACCGGGATGGCCCCGGCGCGGCGCAAGGCGCCTTCGAAGCCGAGCGCGCGCAGGTCGGACGCCCCGGCCGGATGCATCAGCTCTCCGGCGAGCTGCTTCGAGCGATCCACCCCGGCGTCGACGACGAGCGTCTCCAGACCGAGCTCGGCCAGAGCCGCGGCTGCCGCGCAACCGGCGGTCCCGGCGCCCACCACCACCACGTCACCCTGCCAGTCCACGTGCCACCTCTCCGGGGTCTTTCCTCGGCGGGGCCTCTCTATGGTATCTACCGGCCACTTTCCATCCGCTCCCTGGGGCCTGCGGCCGGCGGCCCATCAGACCGGATGTGATCTCCCATGAGACTCGAGTCCGACGTCGAATCCTCCGAAGGGTTCTGCCGGTCTGCGCTCCCCGAGGTGTCACGCACCTTCGCCCTGAACATCCCCGTCCTCCCGGCGCCCCTCGACCTGGCGGTGACCGTGGCCTACCTCCTCTGCCGCATCGCCGACACGCTGGAGGACGAGTCCCGCGCCTCCGCCTCCGAGCGGCGTCCACTCATGGACGAGTTCGCGCGGCTCTGCGCGCTGCCCGACGACTGGCCCGAGGCGTCGGGCCGGTTCGCCGAGACCGCCGTCGCCGCGCTCCGCGGCGAGGCCCCCGCCTCGGAGGTCCGCCTGGTGCGGGGAACGCCGCGGGTGCTGGAGACGGTGGCCGGGCTCCCCGGCTGGGTGACGCCCCACGTGGCCCGCTGCGTCCGCGAGATGACCACCGGGATGGCCCGCGTCCTCGAGGGCGTGGAGCGCCAGGGGGCGCTGCTCGGCCTGAGCGACCTCGAGGAGACGCTGACCTACTGCTACTACGTGGCCGGAACGGTGGGCGAGATGCTCACCGGGCTCTTCAGCGGGTACTCGGACGGGGTGGCGGCGCGCCTGGAACAGCTCGAGCCCCGGGCGGCCGCCTTCGGACGGGCGCTCCAGCTGACCAACATCCTCAAGGACATCCGTGAGGACCACGAGCGCGGAGCCTGCTGGCTGCCGAGGACGGTGATGGCGCGCCACGGGCTGACCGCGGACACGCTGCTCGTCCACGACCAGCGCGCGGCTGCGCTGGACCTCCTCGACGAGCTGATCGCCGTCGCCCACCGCGAGGCGGAGGTCTCGCTCGAGTACATCCTGGCCATCCCGCGCGAGGAGAGGGGCATCCGGCTCTTCTGCCTCTGGCCGCTCTTCTTCGCCGTGCAGACGCTCGGCCAGCTGCGCGGCAATCCGGAGGTGTTCAGCGGCCCCCCGGTGAAGATCACCCGGCCGGCGGTGAAGCGGATCATGGTTCTCACCCGGGCGCTGGTCGACCGCGACCGGGCCCTGCGCATCCTCTTCCGGACCTACGCGGCCGGCCTGCCTCCGGCCGCGGCCTGAGGTACAAGCCTCAGCCGTGCGCGTGCTGGCCGATTCCCCGGGCGACCCGACCATCGACCGCGGGCTCCGCGTGCTGGCCGAGACCCAGGCCCCCTGGGGCGCCTGGAAGGGGGATTACGGCGGTCCGCTGTTCCTCCCACCGCTCTACATCTGCACGCTCCATGCGCTCGGTCGCCCGGCCGACGAGGCCACGCGCGCCGGGTTCCTCCGCTTCCTCCGAGGCCACCAGAACCCGGATGGTGGATGGGGCTTGGACGTGGAGGGTCCGAGCCAGGTCTTCAGCTCGGTCCTGAACTACGTCGCGCTCCGCCTGCTCGGGCTTCCGCGCGACGACGAGGGCCTCGGCCGCGCGCGCGCCTGGTTTCTTCCGCGGGGCGGAGCGCTCGGGTCCGCCTCGTGGGGCAAGTTCATGCTCGCCGTGCTCGGCCTCTACGAGTACGAGGGTCTCCACCCCGTCCAGCCCGAGCTGTGGCTCCTCCCCCGCTGGTTGCCGGTGCACCCCGGGCGTCTCTGGTGCCACTGCCGGATGGTGTACCTTCCGATGAGCCACCTCTACGGGCGGCGCGCCCGGGTCCCGGAGTCGCCCCTGCTCGCCCAGCTCCGCGAGGAAATCTACGCCGAGCCCTACGCGGGCATCGACTGGAGGGCGGCGCGCGACCGCGTGGCTCCGACCGACGCCTACACACCGCGGTCGGCGCTTCTCCGGCACACCTACCGCCTCCTCGACGCCTTCGAGCGCTTCCATCCCCGCTCCTGGCGGGAGCGGGCGCTGGCCGAGGTGCGCTCGCAGATCCAGGCCGAGGACGCGGCCACGCACCACATCTGCATCGGCCCGGTGAACAAGCTCTACAACACGCTGGTCTGGCACTTCGAGCGCCCGGGAGGCGAGGAGGAGCGCGCGCACCTGCCCCGGTTGACCGACTACCTCTGGGAAGCGCGGGACGGGCTGAAGATGAACGGCTACAACTCCTCGGAGCTGTGGGACACGGCGTTCGCCGTCCAGGCCATCGCCGCCACCGGGGAGGCAGAGGCCCTGCGGCCGACGCTGGCCCGGGCGCATCGCTTCATCGAGGGACAGCAGGTGCTCGAGGACACGCCCGAGCCCGAGCGCTTCTACCGCCACCCGAGCCAGGGCGGCTGGCCGTTCAGCACCCGCGAGCACGGCTGGCCGATCAGCGACTGCACCGCCGAGGGTCTCAAGGCGGCGCTGCTCCTGGAGCGGCTCGCGCCCGGCGACACGGTGATTCCCCCGGCACGCCTGGCGGACGCGGTGGACATCCTCCTCTCGCTCCAGAACGCCGACGGGGGCTGGGCCACCTACGAGCTCCGGCGGGGCCCGACCTGGCTCGAGCTGCTCAACCCGTCCGACGTCTTCGGCGACATCATGGTCGACTACCCGTACGTGGAATGCACCTCGGCCTCGGTCCAGGCGCTGGCCGCGTACCTGGCCGCCCACCCAGGGGGTGGCCGGCGGCGGGAGCGGGCCGCGCAGAGGGCCATCGCTCGCGGGCGCCAATTCCTTCTCGGCGCCCAGCGCGAGGACGGCTCCTGGGAGGGCTCCTGGGGAGTGTGCTTCAGCTACGGGACCTGGTTCGGCACCTGGGGGCTCCGGGCCGCCGGGGTGGAAGTGGAGCATCCCGCCCTCCGGCGCGCCACCGCCTACCTGCGCGCGCACCAGATGTCCGATGGCGGGTGGGGGGAGACCATCGAAAGCTGCCGCCAGCGGACCTGGGTGAACGCCGAGAGCGGCCAGGCGGTGATGACCTCATGGGCGCTGATGGCGCTGCACGCGGCCGGAGAGGGGGCGAGCCCGGCTGCGCGCCGGGGGGTGGCCTTCCTCCGGGCGCGACAGCTCCCCGACGGGCGCTGGCCCCCCGAGCACATCGCCGGGGTCTTCAACAAGACCTGCGCCATCCACTACGACGCCTACCTGCGCATCTTCCCGGTCTGGGCGCTGGCGCTCACCGGCGGGCTTCCGGCCGGACGCCAGGTGGGCTAGAGACCGGGGGGCATGAGCTTCTTCCTCTATGCCGTCATCGGAGCGGTGGCCGGGATCCTCTGGAACGTCGTCCTCGGCCGGCGCACGGGCATCGGCGTCATGACCGACCTGGTGATCGGGTTGGTGGGGGCGCTGGGGGGCGGCGCTCTGACGGCGTTCCCCGACGTGCTCGCCCGGCTGTGGGTGGTCGATCCACTGGGCATCGCGCTCGGCATCGGGGGTGCGGGAGGGGCGCTCGTCACCGCGGCGCTCATCGCCTCGGTGCCCTCATCGATGTCCGGCAACTTCTGACGCTGGACTCAGGGCGCACGGTGACGGAACTCACGGCATGCCGTGAATACACCGTCCAGTGGATCCAGACCTGGCAGAACTTTACGGCAAGGTCGTCGCGGACTCCCAGGTCGCCGGCACCCCAGCCGTCTCGGTCCTGCTCACCCTGACCGCCGAGGAGGTGCGCTCCATCGTCGTCGGCGCCCGGCTTCTCGACGTCAAGGCATCACGGCTGGTGAGCTGGGCCGGGTCGGTCAACGCCGAGGACCGTGTCCTGCCGCGGTGGCACCGTCCGTTCGTGGTCGAGGGCCAGCTGGTGCGGTTGTGCCTGTTGCTCGACCCGGGGGAGCACCGGGTGGCGACCCGCGTCGCCGCGCGCTTTGGCCTGGAGACGGAGACCTTGCTCGCGGCGCGGACCTTCCAGTGGCTGCGGCGGATCCGCGAGCGACGGCTCGATGACCCGAGGTGGAAGCGGCTGGAGGTCCCCGGGCCGCGCACACCCTGGCGGCCGGAGCCGGCGGGCGGGGGAGGACCCCGACTGGCGTGAGCGGCGAGGGCTCACACCGAGCGCAGCGGCTCGATGCGGCAGATGCCGGAGCGAAAGGCCGGGAAGCCGGAGATGGGATCGATGCGCCCCGGGTGGTGGAGGACGTTGACGTTGGCCGTCTCCCATCCGGCCGGGGCCACCGCGGCATCGGGGTGGACGTCCTCGGTCACGCGCAGCCGCATCTCGACGCGCCCGTGGGGCGAGACGATGGCCACCCGCTGCCCGTCCGCCACCTGCGCTGCGCGGGCCCGGTCCGGGTGAAGGAGCACCTCGGGCTCGGGCATCTTCCCGAGCACGCTCGGTACCTGGTGGAACTGGGAATTGATGAACGCCCGGGTCCGCGGCCCGGTGACGAGCACCAGGGGGAAGTCGTCGTCGGGCTGTTCGCCGGGCGGCGTCCAGGAGGGCACGGCGTCGTAGCCGTGGCGGCGGAGGAGGCCGGAGGCGAGCTCCAGCTTTCCGGACAGGGTGCCGAACCGCGGCGGCGGGGCTCCGGCCGGCGGCGGGTCCGGGCGCGGCTGGTGCTCGGGGTCCGGCCGGTAGGGCCTGCGGGGGGCCTCCATCGCCTCGCGGAAGGAGCCCCAGGGGAAGTAGCGGCCGAGCCCCAGCGCCCGCGCCAGCTCGAAGAGCACCTTCCAGTCCGGCCAGGCTCCGTGCTGCGGGGCGACCATCCCTCCCTGGGCCACCTCCTCGTCGGTGGCGTCGACGGTGGGGGCCTCGGCGAAGGTGCAGGCCGGGAGCACGAAGTCGGAGAGGCGGGCGGTGAGGGTGAGGAACGGATCCACGGTGACGAGGAGCGAGAGGCGCGCCGCCGCGGCCCGGAGCTGGTCGGAGCCCGGGGCGGTGACCAGCGTGTTCGCCGCCACCACCAGGAGGGCGCGCACCGGGTAGGGGTCGTCCTCGAGCACCGCCCGGGCGAGCAGGTTCCCCTGCGCCTCCCGGTTGAAGACCTCGAAGAGGGGGAAGCGCTGGTAGCCGAGCGGCCGCGCCCGGACCGGAGGAGGGACGGGCTCGGCGGTGGTGGGCCGGACCAGGGCGGGCAGGAGCTCGTCGTGAAACCGGGGCCCCACGGGCGTGAGCAGGTCGTTCACCTCCGGCTGCCCGCTGCGCCGGCAGAGCGCCTCCAGCACGGCCACCGCGCGCACCGTCTGCACCCCGTTCTCGTGGTGCTCGATGCCCAGGCCCTCCCAGACCGAGGTGGGGGCCTCCCGCGCCAGGGTGCGTGCCACGCGGACGATCTGCTCGCGGGGCACGGTGGTCAGGGCGGCCACCGCCTCGGGCGGGTAGCGCGCCACCAGCGCCCGGAGCTCGTCGAAGCCCACCGTCTCCGAATCGACGAAGGCCCGGTCGAAGAGGCCCTCGTCGACGATGACCTGCATCATCGCCAGCGCCAGCGCCCCGTCCGTCCCCGGCCGGACGCGGAGGTGCTCGTTGGCGATGGCGGCCAGCTCGGTCCGGACCGGGTCGACCACGATGAGGCTCCCGGTGCTCCGCTTCTCGGCGACGAGATGGCTGACGATGGGCAGCGAGTGGGTGGGATTGGCGCCCCAGAGCACCAGCGTGCGGACGCGGTGGAAGCTGGGCGCGTACTTGCTCCCCACGGTGAGCGCCTTCCCCATCCGGCCGGCGGTCTCGCAGAAGCTCCCCACCGTGGCCAGGTTCGGCGTCCCGAAGGCCTGACAGAAGCGGTGCAGGAGCCCGACCAGCGGGTGCCGCACCAGCGGCCATCCGGTCTGGACCATCAACGCCTCGGGACCGAACTCGGCCCGGACCGCCTGGAGGCGCGCGGCGATGCGCGACAGCGCCTCGTCCCACCCGACTTCGCGGAAGGTGTCGCCCTCGCGCGCGAGCGGCAGGCGCAGCCGCCGGTCGGAATGGACGACCTCGGGGATGGCGTGGCCGTGGAGGCAGAGGAACCCCTTCGTCCTGGAGTCGACGTCGCCCTCCACCCGGACCAGGCGCGACCCCTCGGTGGTGGCCCGGACTCCGCAGTGCACCAGGCAGTAGCGGCACACCCCGCGCGTGTGCGCCACCCGCGGCCGCTGGCGGCCGACCAGCCCGAGCCCGAGCGCGGCGCCGGCGGCTCCGGCCACGGGTGCGACCTTGAGCAGCTCGCGCCGGCTCATGCCCAGGCGCTGGACGAAGCGCACCGGCACCCGCTCGCCGCTCATCCCCGGCTCCGGGCGCCCTCGGGGGGCCGGATGCGGATGGCCCGGGCCTCCCCGGGACAGGCCTCCTCGCACAGCCCGCACCCCACGCAGGCCTCGGCATGGAAGAGCGGCGCCTGCCTGGGCCCCACCAGCTCGACCGCCCTCCCGGCGTAGGGGCAGACGTAGAAGCAGAGGCGACAGACGCCGCGCCCATTCCAGGGGAGGCAGTCGCGCCGCTCGAGCACCGGCGTTCCCATCCGCACCTGGCGGGCCACCGCCTCGGAGGAGGCGGGGACCGGAAGCAGCGCGCCGGTGGGACACACCTCGGTGCACCGCATGCAGAGGATGCAGGCCCGCTCTCGCGCATCGATGAAGGGCTGGACGGCGGCCAGGGAGAGCAGGGCCGGGAAGCGGATGGCCTTGGGAGGACAGACCTCGGCGCAGCGGAAGCATCCGATGCACGCCTGCTCGAACTCGCCCGGCGGGAGGGCCCCGGGTGGGCGCAGCGCAGGCGAGGAAGCCCGGGCGCGCCGGGGGAGGAGCGCCGCGGCGGCCACCGCGCCGGCCGCGCCGAGGAGCCCGCGGCGGTTCACGGCCCCGACCTCGGGAGGATCGTGCCGAGGCCCATGGTCAGTGCGCCGGTGGGGCAGGCGCTGACGCATTTCCCGCACCGCTCGCAGCCGGCGTCGAGGCCGTCGGTCATCGGGCGCTGCCCGAGGTTGCACACCACGTCACAGACCGTGCAGTCGGTGCAGCGTTCCGCCACCCGCCGGACGCGGACGGGAGAGGCGGCGCCGACGAGCGAGAAGAGCGCCCCGCCCGGGCAGAGCGAGCGGCAGAAGCCGGCCCGGGAGACGAAGGTGTCGAGGGCGAAGGCGGCTCCCACCACCAGCGCTCCCAGGCCGAGGCTTCCGAAGAAGACGGCCCGGAATGCCTCGCGCCCGATGACCGCCGGCGGGTAGACGAGCGGGGCGAGCTGGGTGCCGAGCACCGCGGTGGCGACCAGAATGCCCACCAGCACCCAGAGGCTCGTGCGCCGCGGCAGCCGGAGGTCGGGCAGCCTCATGCCCATCCTTCCGAGGAGCCACCGCAGCGCATTGCTCGCCGCGAGCAGCGGGACGTAGGGGCACACCCAGCCACAGAAGAAGCGGCCGAGGAAGGCGACCACCACCAGGGCGGGCAGGGCGACGAGGAGCAGCGAGAGACGGAAGCCGTGGGCCAGGGCCACGCCCAGCGCCAGGAGCGGATCGAGGAGCTCGAGCCCGAAGAGGTCGATGGCCGGAGGTGCCCCGACGACCGGCGGAGCGCTTCGAGGGAAACCGAGCGCCCGGGCGATGGCCGCCCAGGGACCTCCTCCGGAGAGGCCGGCGCTGGCGGCGCCGACGGCGGACAGGTGCCAGAGCGGGAGGCCGATGACCACGGCCACGCTCAGGGCAAGCGACGCCCGGCGCAGCGCCTGGTACCGGCGTGCGCGCCGCAGGACGACGTCCACCGGATGGAGCCGGGCGCGGGCCAGGCCTCCGGCCGCCGACGGCGCCGCGCGAGGAGACGGAGGGCGAGCTGAAGTGGCGGACATCCGCGCAGGTCCTCACACCCGCGTCCGGGGGAAGACCACTGGGAGGCAGTGCGAGACGCGTACCAGCGTGCGCCGCGGCGCCGGTTGGCAGTCGAGCGCGCAGAGCCTGCGTTCTGGCGCACACCCCCGCCCTTCCACGCGCAAGGCTTGCGAGTAGACGGACCGGAGCTCGGAGTGCGCACCACACCCGTGCAACCCGCACACCACACGTCAACGTCACGCTGGCTGCTCCTCGCCGGCGAACGACCCCGAGTCACCGCGTCAGGACGGTTCGCTCCGATAGTCGCCACGCGCCCAGAGGAGCACCCCGAGCGAGCCGGCGGCGACCACGGAGACCAGGGCGGCGGCGAGAGCAAACGCCGGGGCGCCGAGCTCGGGGCCGGCCGCGAGACCGAGGACGAGCGGCGGCATGGTGAGGAAGGCGAGGGAAAAGCTGAGATTCACGACGTAGGCCCAGCGCCGTCCGTGGCCCAGCGCACCCGAGCTCCACACCATCAGGAAGCCGATGGGCACGAGCAGCACGCCGACCAGGACGTGATCGAGCAGGTAGCCGGGAGAGACGAGGGCCCGGAGGCGCGCCTCGTCGATGCGGGCGAGCACGTGGTCTCGGACGAGCGACGTCGCATAGAGGTGAATCGCGGCCACGGCAAGGACCAGGACCCCGAGGACCCGGAACACGAGCTCCACCGCGCGAGTTCGGAAGGACATGGTCTCGCCGGCGGGAGGCGGGACCCGCGGCGCTCCCCGTTATATGCCGCAGCCCGGTCGGTGAGCCGGGAGCCGTCACCTCTCTTGATGCAGGGCGACGGCGTTGCCCGGAAGACCGCCGGGAAGGGCGGACGTTCCGGCTCGACAGGATCGAGGGAATCGTCTCAGGCTCGGCACTGCCCCCATGAACGTTCTCCAAACCGAGCGGCTCACGCTGCGCCACCTCTCGCTGGACGATGCCGCCTTCATCCTCGCGCTGCTCAACGAGCCGTCCTGGCTCCGCTTCATCGGAGACAAGGACGTCCACTCCCTCGACGACGCGCGCGCCTACATCACCAAGGGCCCGCTGGACATGTACCAGCGCCTCGGCTTCGGCCTCTACCTGGCCGAGCGGCGGGAGGACGGGCGGCCCATCGGTCTGTGCGGGCTGATCAAGCGCGAGACGCTGAAGGACGTGGACATCGGGTTCGCCTTCCCCCCCGAGTTCTGGGGGAAGGGGTACGCCTACGAGGCGGCGGCCGCGGTGGTGGAGCACGGACGGAGCACCTTCGGCCTGAAGCGGCTGGTGGCCATCACCAGTCTCGACAATCGAAGCTCGATCCGGCTCCTGGAGAAGCTCGGGTTCGGGTTCGAGGGGATGATCAAGCTGTCGGAGGACGGCGAGGAGCTCCGGCTCTTCGGCCGCGCCCTCTAGCCCGTCCGGCGGTCAGCTCCGGGGCTCGAGCGCCACCAGGATCCAGGTGTCGAGCACCTCCGGCCGGCTCCGGGCGCGGAGGAAGCGCAGGGTGGGCTTGCTGGTGTGAAAGGCCGGCAGCCGCGCCAGCTCGTGCACGTCGAGGCCTTCCTCCCGGAGGGCAGGCGCGACGTCTGGACCGACCACCGCCACCCGCGCCTGGCCGAGCCGGACCCGCGCCGCCGCCTCGTGCGCAGAGACCTGCACCGCGCTCCTCCGGGCGTAAAAGGCGGCCGCGCTGGTCGCCCGGAGCCCGACGAAGAGAAGCTCCTTCCCGGTGGGGTCCACCGCGCGCACCGTCTCCCCGATGCGCCGGGCGGGCTGGAAGCGGAGCACCTCGGGCTGGAAGTACCCGGCATGGAAGAGGTTGAAGGCGGTGAGGGTGACGACGCTGATCGTGAGCAGCCGGGAGTCCGGGGTCAGCCGCCCTGCGACGAGCCAGCCGCCGGCGACCAGGCCCACGGTGAGCCCCAGCCAGAGAAGCGTCAGGGTCAGGCTCGCCGGGAAACACGCCCGGAGGACGAGGACCACCACGCCCACGACCAGCGCCCCGAGCAGGAGCTCCACCGCGGCCAGCGCCCGCCAGGTCCGCGCCGCGATCCCGGGGCGGACGAGGAAGTGCGCCGCCAGGAGCGCAGCAGGGGGGGTGAGCCAGAACACGTACTGGGGAAGCTTGTAGGTGCTGAGCGAGATGCCGAGGAAGGGAAGGAGAAGCCACCAGAGCGGAACCCGGCCCATGTCGGGCGGGAGGACGAAGCGCGCCCGCCGCCAGGACAGGAAGCGGAGCGCGAGCTCGCCGACGAGGAAGGGGACCGAGGGCAGGAACGCCCAGAGCGCGGTGTGCAGGAAGAAGAACGGGCCGGCATCGTGGGAGCGCCGCTCGGCGAAGAGGCGGCCGAAGCTCTGGTCCCAGAGCAGGAAGCGCGGCCCGTAGGAGCCGAAGTCACGGCTCAGCGCCCAGTACCACGGCACGATCAGCGCGAGCAGCAGCAGCGCACCCCCGGGCCGGAGCGGACGGAGGCGTCGCCAGAGGGACGAGGAACGCTGGTCCGGCGCATCCAGCGGCCGGCGCAGCGCCTCGGGCAGCACGGCCAGCGCGGGGATGACCAGCCCGATCGGCCCCTTGGTGAGGATCCCCAGCGCGGCCGACGCCCAGGAGAGCCACATCGCGGCCCCCCTCCGCCGCGCCTCGAGCACCAGCATCACGGCGAGCGCCATGAACCCGGTGACGATCATGTCCACCTTCGGGTCGAAGACCATGAGCTGGAAGGCGACCGAGGCGGCGAGCAGCGCGCCAGCCCGGACGCCGGCCTGCGGACCCCAGAGCAGGGCGCCGATGCGGGCGGTGGCCAGCAGGGCAACCAGCGCCAGGAGCAGCGACGGGAGGCGCACCGCGAGCGACGTCTCGCCGAGGAGCCTGAAGGAGCCTCCCATCAACCAGAACGCGAGCGGGGGCTTGTTGAGAAAGAGGCCGGAGTTGTCCCGCAGGCGCACCCAGTCGCCCGTCTCCACCACCCGGCGGGTGATCTCCGCGTACTGGGCCGGGTCGATCTCCTGGACATCGTTGGCGGCGCCGATGAGCAGCGGCAGGACGGCCAGGGCGGCGAGCGCCAGGCTCCCGGCCCGGGCGAGCGGACGCTGGGCAGCGGGCGGTCCTCCAGCGGCGCCGGGCACGGGCGGCGGACCTTGCCATGCTCGGAGGCCCGTCTCCAGGCTCTCAGCTGGCCAGGGAGTAGACGCGCAGCTTCCGCCAGAGCGTGTTGCGACCGATTCCGAGGACACGGGCTGCCTCGGACGGGGAGCCCTGGCAGGCCGCGACCACGCTGAGGATGTGATCGCGCTCGACCTCGGCCAGCGAACGGAGGTCGACCATCGCCGGGCCGGGAGGCGCATCGGCCGTCGAGGCCCGGAGGAGGTCCTCGGGAAGGTCCTCGACCTGGATCGTCTCCCCGGCGCTCAAGGCCACGCCGTGCCTCACCGCGCTGGCGAGCTCACGGACGTTGCCCGGCCAGGCGTAGGAGGTCAGAGCGCGAGCCGCCTCGGGCGAGAGCCGGGCCTCCGGGTGACCCTGGTCCCGCAGGAACTGCTCGGTCAGAGGCAGGATGTCCTCGCGGCGCTCGCGCAAGGGTGGCACGCGCACGGTGAGGACCTTGAGCCGGTAGTACAGGTCCTCGCGGAAGAGCCCGCGCCGGACCTGCTCGCTCAGCTCCCGGTGGGTGGCGCAGACCACCCGCGCATCGACGGCGAAGGGCCGGGTGTCTCCCACCCGGCGGATCTCTCCGTCCTGGAGAACCCGCAGAAGCTTGGCCTGCAGCCCGAGGGGCATCTCGGCAATCTCGTCGAGGAAGAGCGTGCCTCCGTGCGCCGCCTCGAACAGGCCGGCCTTGTTGGTGGCAGCTCCGGTGAAGGCGCCGCGAACATGCCCGAAGAGCTCCGATTCGAGGAGCTCGCTCGGGAGCGCGGCGACGTTCACGGCGACGAAGGGCCGGTCGCGCCGGTCACTGTTGGCGTGGAGCGCGCGCGCCACGACCTCCTTGCCCGTCCCGCTCTCGCCGAGGATGACCACCGGCGCCTCGGCGGCGGCGAAGCGTGCCACCCGCTTGAGGAGCTCGTGCATGGCCGGGCTCCGGGCGACGATGCGGGAGTGACCCCGGGCGGTCTCGATGACCGGGGAGAGCCCGCAGATGTCGCAGCGGTCATGCTCGATGGAAACGGGGGCCAGCACCGGGAGGGACAGGGCGGAGCGTTCCATGCGTTCCATGGTGGAACCGAACTTGGAACGGCCGCCACCAGCGGCCTCTTCGGCCGCCAACGGCCCCCACTCCAGGTAATAAGTTCTATTCATGTTCTATCAGCACATCATTAGGTGACAACGCCTCGCCCCGCGGCCACCAGCGCCGCCGCGGTGAGGAGCGTCGAGCCGACGATGCTCCAGCCGACGCCCCGGAGGCGTCGCGGGTCGGGGGGAGCCACGGCGAGCCAGGCGCTGGTGAGGACCAGAGGCGCCAGCGCGGCCAGGTCGAGCGGGGTGAACACGGTGCCGAACAGGCCGAGACCGAGGCCCGCGCCCACCAGCGCCGGAAGCAGCCGTCCGGCCAGCGACGAGCCCGCTCGCCGGCGGGCGCCGATGCTCCGCACGGGGAGCACCAGCGCGGTGAGGCCGATCGACCAGACCAGCCACGCCCGGGCCGAGGGGGGAACGCCGATCCCGGAGGCGACGGCGATGGGGAAGGCCACGCCGGCGAGGGTGACGGCGGCCAGGGCCTCGCCCGGCGCCGAGCGCTCCAGCCCGAGCGCCACCAGGGCGGCGAAGACGGCTCCGAGGAGCGCCGGGGCCAGCGCCGCCCAGCGAGCCGCCGGCGGTGAGAGCATCCAGCCGGCGCCGCCCAGAGCCGCTCCGGCCGCGCCAAGCGCCCAGAGACGAGCGGCCGAGCGCCGTCCTTCCTCGACCCGCACCCGCGCCCCACGCCGGCCGAGCAGGACCAGAGCCGGCTCGTGGGCGAAGAACAGCGCCCAGGCGGCCGCCGCGAGGAGGAGGGGCGCCGGTCCGGGCCTCCCGCCCGCCAGCGCGGCGAGCATGGGAACCGCCAGCTGCCCGTAGGCGCCATGCTCGCGCGGCGCGAGGGACCGGTGACGCGGCAGCTCGGCGGCGGGGCTCTCCATGGTTTCCGGACGGCGGTTCACCAGTCGTGCCAGGGGCGGCACGCCGGATGCTTCAGGACCGGCACATCTTGGTCGAACGCGACCAGACGGTGGCCAGCATCGTGCTCGAGCACCCCCGCTGCGCGCGGGTCTTCGTCGAGCGGGGCGTCGACTTCTGCTGCCGGGGGGCGATGTCGCTGGCCGATGCCTGCGCCGCGCGCGGGCTCGACGAGGACACCCTGCTCGGGGAGCTGGAGGCGGCCATCGCCGCCGAGCCCCCGGGGAACGCCGGCCACGATCCACGCGCCCTCTCCAATCTCCAGCTCATCTCGCACATCGTCGATCAGCACCATGTCTACCTCCGGAAGACCCTGCCGCTGGTCGAGCTGCTCGCCGGCCGGGTGGCCGACGCGCACGCGCAGCGCCAGCCCTCGCTGAACGCGCTCCACGCTGCCGTCCAGCAGACCCGCCTCCTCATCGAGCGGCACCTCGAGCGCGAGGAGGCGGTGCTCTTTCCGCTGCTCGTCAGCGGGCGGCGCGCCCGCGAGCGCGTGCGCCGCGAGCTCGCCTGGATGCAGGCCGAGCATTTCCAGGTCGGTGACGCTCTGCTGGAGCTGCGCACGCTCAGCGATCGCTTCGCCACGCCGCCCTGGGCCTGCACCACCTACCGGGCGCTGATGGCCGAGCTGGAGATGATGGAGCGAGACACGTTCGAGCACGTCCATCTGGAAAACAACGTGCTTGCCTCGCGCTTCGTTCCGGGGCCGGCGGATGGCATCCGACATGCAGTGAAGGGGTGAGGATGACCCCTTCCGGCCAGCTGGCGGTCCGGCTCCCGGACCTGGACGCCTGGAAGGCCCAGGTGAAGTGCCAGGCCGGCTGTCCGGTGGCGACCGACGCCGGCCGCTACGTGCAGCTGATCGCCGAGGGCCGCGACGAGGAGGCCTTCCTGGTGGCGCGGGCGCCCAATCCGTTCGCCTCGGTGTGCGGGCGGGTCTGCGCCGCCCCGTGCGAGGACGCCTGCCGCCGGGGCGCCATCGATGCGCCGATCTCCATCCGCGCGCTCAAGCGGCACCTCACCGAGCGCTACGGCGTGGAATCGACCCGGCCGGACACCCAGGACGGGCTGCGCCAGACGCTGATCTCGGAGGGGAACCGGTTCGCCTTCCACCTCCCGGTGGTTCCCGGCCCGGCGCCGGTGCGCGGAGCGAAGGTGGCCGTGGTCGGAGCGGGCCCGGCCGGGCTCTCCGCGGCGCACGACCTGGCGCTGCTCGGGTACGCGGTCACCGTCTTCGACGCCGCCGCCGAGGCGGGGGGGATGATGCGCTTCGGCATCCCCGAGTACCGGCTCCCCCGGGCGCTCATCCAGTCGGAGATCAACAAGATCCTCGAGCTGGGCGTGGAGCTGAGGCTGAACACCGCGCTCACCCCGTCCTTCGGCCTGGCCCAGCTGAGGACCGAGGGGTACCAGGCGGCCTTCATCTCCGTCGGGGTCTCGCGCGGGCGGGACCTGGCCGTTCCCGGCGTCGAGCTGGACGGGGTGGTGAAGGCGGTCGACTACCTGCTCAACGTCAACAAGGGCTACCGGCTCAACCTCGGACGGCGGGTGGTGGTCATCGGGGGTGGCTTCGTGGCCTTCGATGCGGCGCGGACCGCGCTCCGCGCCGGGCAGGAGGCGCCGCCGGCCGAGCTCGAGCCCGGCGACGCCCGCCTCCAGGAGGCCATGGACGTGGCCCGCGCCGCGCTCCGCGGCGGATCGATGGAGGTGACCATCGTCTCGCTGGAGAGCTTCGAGGAGATGCCGGTCCTCAAGACCACCCAGGGGCACGAGGAGTTCGAGGAGGCGAAGCGGGAGGGGATCCGCTTCATCACCCGCCGCGGCCCCCGCCGCTTCCTGGGCGAGAAGAAGCTCGGCTCGGTCGAGCTGCGCCGGGTGACCTCGGTCTTCGATGCCGGCGGCCGCTTCGCTCCGGAGTACGACGACGCCGATCTGGAATCGGTCTCCGCCGACGCCTGCGTCCTCGCCGTGGGCCAGAAGGCGGACCTCTCCTTCCTGCACCCGGGCGACGGGGTCGAGGTGCTGCCCTCGGGCGCCATCCGGATCGATCCCGTCACCCTGGCCACCACCGCACCGGGCATCTACGCCGGAGGGGACGTGGCCTTCGGACCGAGGAACCTCATCGACGCGGTGGCCAACGGGAAGCGGGCGGCGCGCTCCATCCACGAGCACCTGGCCAGGGGGCGGGCGCGCAGCCGCGCCTGGATGGAGGTGGAGAAGATCCCCACCTCCCAGTACCGGATGGTGGCCGGCTTCGAGCTGCTCGATCGCGAGTCGCCTCCCACGCTCGATGTGGGCCGGCGCACCGGCATCGCCGAGGTGGAGACCGGATACGGCGACGCTCAGGCGCGCGCCCAGGCGGCGCGCTGTCTGGTCTGCCACGTCCAGACCATCTACGACCCCGAGGCGTGCGTCCTGTGCGGGCGCTGCGTGGACATCTGCCCGGAGAAGTGCCTGGCCATCGTCCCGCTCGAGCAGATCCGGCTCCCCGAGGACGAGCGGGCGGCGCTGGCGCGGGTGGCCGAGGACGGCACCGACCTCCCGCTCTCGGCGATGGTCAAGGACGACGCGCAGTGCATCCGCTGCGGACTGTGCGCCATCCGCTGCCCCACCGACGCCATGACCATGGAGCGCTTCACCATCACCGAGCGCTTCGAGGAGGCCCAATGACCGAGGAGAAGCGCAGCCGGCGCGAGCTGCTCAAGACGGTGGGCATCGGCACCGGTTTGGTCGCGCTGGGAGCCCAGGGCGGGGCGGCCCTGCGCTCGCTGGTGCCCAACGTGTCCTATGACGCGCCGACCACGGTGAAGCTCGGGCCACCGGGCGAGTTCCCGGACGGCCTCAAGTACCTGCCCGAGGAACGGCTCTTCGTCTTCCGCGAGGGCAGGGTGTTCCACGCCATCTCCGCGGTCTGCACCCACCTCGGCTGCACCGTCCGCGCCGAGGCGCTCTCCAGCCCGGAGACACGCGAGGTGGGAGGCAAGGCGCTTCGCCTCACCCACCGCTTCCTCTGCCCCTGCCACGGCTCTCGCTACACCGGCGACGGCACCAACGTCGCCGGACCCGCCCCGCGGCCGCTCACCTGGTACGAGCTCTCCCTCGCGGCCGACGACGGCCAGCTGGTGGTGGACCTCGCCCGGCCGGTGGATCGCGACTTCCGGCTCACCATCGCCTGAGGCTCCTCATGGCCAAGCCCCTCGCCACCGCCCCCGGCATCCATCCCAGGAGGTTCTGGAGCGTCCGCCCCCGGTCGGACCGCGAGGCGGGCGACGCGGTGACCTCCAACTTCTCGCTGCACTGGTTCCCGGCGCGGAGCTTCCGGCGCTCGCTCGCCTGGAGCTACTCGTTCTGGCTGGGGACCGTCTCCGCCGCCCTCTTCCTCCTGCTCGTCCTCTCCGGGCTTCCGCTCCTCTTCCTTCACATCCCCTCGGTGGAGCGGGCCTACGGGTCGGTGAAGGACATCGAGTACGTGGTGACCTTCGGCAGCTGGATGCGGGCCGTTCACCGGCTTTCCGCCCACCTCATGGTGGCGGCCGTCTTCCTCCATCTGGTCCGGGTGTTTCTCACCGGGGCCTACAAGAACGCGCTCGGCCGCGCCCAGCACCGCGAATGGAACTGGGTCATCGGCGTGGTGATGCTCGTCTCCACGCTCTTCCTCTCCTTCACCGGGTACCTCCTGCCCTGGGACCAGCTCGCCTTCTGGGCGGTGACGGTGGGGACGAACATCGCCGCCTCCATCCCGGCCATCGGGCCGACGGTGCGGGAGCTGCTCATCGGCGGCCGGAACATCGACCAGCCGACGCTCCTCCGTTTCTACGTCCTGCACATCGTCTTCCTCCCCGGGCTGCTCGGGGTCCTCTTCGCCTACCACATGTGGCGGGTGCGCAAGGACGGCGGCCTGGCGCGGGCCGACCAGCTCGGCCTGGCGGCCGAGAAGGTGGAGCTGCCGCCGTCACCGACGAAGACCTATTCGCTGCTCGGCATCGCTCGCGGCACCGGGCCCACCGTGCGCTCGACCACGCTCCAGGCGCCGGACGAGCTGGTCAACTCCGTGCCCGACCTGGTGCGGCGCATCGGCATCGTGGTTCTGGGGACCATCGCCGCGCTGAGCATGCTCTCCGTCTTCGTCCGCTCTCCGCTCGAGGAGCCGGCCAACCCGCTGGTCACGCCCAACCCGGCCAAGGCGCCCTGGTACTTCCTCTGGCTCCAGGAGATCGTCACCGACACCACCTTCAAGGTCGGCTCGCTGACCATCAACGGGGCCTTCCTCGGCGGGGTGCTGCTCCCCGGGGCGCTCCTCGGGCTCTTGACCGTGTGGCCCTGGCTGGACCGGAGCCCGGCGGCGACGGCGGGCCGCTGGCTTCCGCGCAACCGGCGGTTCCAGAACGCCGTCTTCCTCCTCTTCGTGCTCGGCGTGCTCCTCCTCACCGTCATCGGGACGTTCTGCCGCGGCCCGTACTGGCACTTCTACTGGCCCTGGGAAGCCTGGCCCCAGGTCCCCTCGAGGATCTGAACGATGGAACCGCTCCGCGCCGCGTCGTTCGCCAAGCGGGACCGCACCATCCTGGCCATCGTGGGCCTGGTGCTCATCGTCTCCACCGGGCTCTTCGCCTGGAGCGACCGCAAGCACGACTGGCGCTATTACCAGGCCGAGTTCGTGAGGATGGTGGCCGAGAAGTTCGGCGCGGCCAAAGCATCCGCGCTGCCCACCGGGACGCAGCAGATCTGGGTGCCGGACCTGCAGCGCGCAGATCGCTGCATCACCTGTCACCAGGCGGTGAGCTGGCCCGGCTTCGAGACCGCCGAGGAGCCGTTCCGCACCCATCCCAAGGACATCCTCCGCAACCATCCCGTCTCGCGCTTCGGATGCACCTCCTGCCATGGCGGGCAGGGGTACGCCGTGGATCCGCAGGAGGCGCACGGCCCGATCGAGCACTGGGAGGAGCCGGTGCTCGGAAGGCAGCTCGGCGAGTCGTACACGCTGGCGCTTCCTCCTTCCTCCCTGATGCAGATGAACTGCAACGTCTGTCACCGCTACGACCGCTCGACGCCGGGGGCCGACGCGATCAACCTGGCCAAGTCGCTGGTCACGGAAAAGGGATGCCGGGCCTGCCACGTGATCAACGGCCGTGGCGGTACCATCGGCCCGGACCTGACCAACGTCGGCGACAAGCCGGCCGAGCAGTACGACTTCAGCCATCTCTCCGGGCAGCAGACGGCCTACGCCTGGCACGTGGGCCATCTCAAGGACCCGCGCGCGCTGGTCCAGGACACGGTGATGCCCAACTTCCACTTCTCCACCAAGGAGGCGCAGGCGCTGGCGACGCTCATCCTCTCCTGGCGGCGCGAACCGGTGCCGGCCTCCTTCCTCTCCGGCGCACCGCGCACCGAGCCGCAGACCCCCGAGGAGAAGGAGGCCGAGGCCAAGATGCGTACCGGGCCGGGCGCCTGGTTCGTCAAGACCGGCTGCTTCGTCTGCCACTCGATCAGCGTCTACGGGGTGAAGAGCCCGGCGCAGATCGGCCCAGACCTGTCGGTGGCGGTGGAGGACGTCCAGGCCCGGTTCGGCCGCACCATCGACGACTTCATCGCCGCGCCGACCGGGACGATGTCGGTGGTGCTCTCGCGGCAGATCATCCTCTCGCCGGAGGAGAAGCAGGTCGCCGTCCAGAAGCTCCGCGAGGCCTTCGCCGAGCACCAGCGACAGAAGTCAGCGGGAACCAGCACGGCCAAAGCCGACCACTAGGAGGAACGTTCGTCATGAAGACATCGACCAAGTATCTCGTCGGCGCGGCCGCAGCGGTGGCCGCCTTCCTCTTGACCTGCGCCCCGAGCGCGCCGAAGCAGGCCGCCAGGCCGACCGGCGCGGTCACCTCCGACCTCGCCGTCGCCGCCCAGAAAACCTACGTGCCGCCCGGAGACCTGGACGAGTTCTACATGTTCGCCTCGGGGGGCCACTCGGGACAGATTTACGTCTTCGGCCTCCCCTCCATGCGCCACATCTCCACCATCCCGGTGTTCACCCCCTATCCGGCCACCGGCTACGGCTTCGACGACGAGAGCAAGAAGATGCTCGGGAATCTCACCTGGGGAGATGCCCACCACCCGGCGCTGTCCGAGACCAACGGCGCCTACGACGGACGCTGGCTGTTCATCAACGACATGAATGGACGGGTGGCGCGCATCGACCTGCGCGACTTCAAGACCAAGCAGATCCTCGGCCCCATCCCGAATGTCTCGGGCAACCACTCCTCGAGCTTCGTCACCCCCAACACCGAGTACGCGATGATGGGAACCCGCTTCTCCATTCCCATCCCCAAGGGCACGGTGGTGCCGCTCGACCGGTACGCCACCGAGTACAAGGGCGTGCTGGCCGGCATCAAGATCGACCCGAAGACCGGCCAGATGTCGCTCGGCTGGGAGATCCAGATGCCGCCCTTCGACTACGACCTGGGCGACGCCGGGAAGAAGGTCTCCGACGGGTGGATGTTCTTCACCTGCTACAATTCGGAGCGAGCCACCGGGAAGCTGGAGGTGACCAGCACCCAGCGGGAGCGCGACTACATCGCCGCGGTGGACTGGCGCCTGGCGGAGAAGGCCGCCGCCGAGGGCAAGGGGAAGATGATCGGCGGGGTCCGGGTCCTCGACCCGAGGGACGTGCCCGGGCTGGTCTACTTCCTCCCCTGCGCCAAGTCCCCGCACGGCGTCGACGTGTCCCCGGACGGCAAGTACATCGTCGGCTCGGGGAAGCTGGCCGGCATTACCACCGTCTTCAACTTCGAGAAGATCCAGACCGCCATCCGCAACAAGGACTTCACCGGCGACGAGGACGGCATCCCGGTGCTCAAGTACGAGAGCATCAAGGACGCCGAGGTGCCGGTCGGCCTCGGACCGCTCCACACCCAGTTCGGTCCCGACGGCTACGCCTACACCTCCCTGTTCGTGGACAGCGCCATCGCCAAGTGGAAGCTCGGCACCTGGGAAGTGGTGGACAAGACGCCGATGTCCTATTCCATCGGCCACCTGGCCGCCGCAGAGGGCGACACCACCGACCCCCAGGGCAAGTACCTGGTGGGGCTGAACAAGCTCTCCCACGGGCGCCACCTCTCGGTCGGGCCCTCCCAGCCCGAGTCCTCCCAGCTGGTGGACATCTCCGGCGAGAAGATGAAGCTCATCTACGACGCCTTCACCGAGCCCGAGCCGCACTACGCGCAGATCATCCGAGCGAGCAAGATTCACCCCATCGAGGTCTACCCCAAGGAGGAGAACAAGCATCCCCTCGCGGTGTGGGACCTCAAGGACACGGGCGTCACCCGCGACGGCAACAAGGTGACGGTGAAGGCCATCCTCACCCGATCCACCATCACCCCCACCAGCTTCACCGTGAAGCCGGGGGACATCGTCACCGTGGCGCTGACCAACATCGAGCAGACCACCGACGAGCTCCATGGCTTCGGACTCTTGGACTACAACATCAACGTGGTGGTCGACCCGGGTGAGACGAAGACCGTCACCTTCAAGGCCGACAAGCAAGGCGTCTTCCCCTACTACTGCACCAACTTCTGCTCCGCGCTCCACCAGGAGATGCAGGGCTACCTGCTCGTCAGCCCCACCGTGAACTGACCGGCCCCGGCCGGCGAGGAGCGCCCCGTGCCCAACATCCTCGAGAGAGAGCAGCAGCTGCTCGATCGCCCTCTGGGCTGGAGCCCGCGCACGCTCCTCGTCGTCGCCGCGCTGGTGCTGATCCTGGCCAATCTCCTTCCGCTCTGGAACCTGACCATGTTCGCGCCGCAGTACCCGGACGGTCTGCGGCTCGACATCTTCAGCTTCAAGCTCCAGGGCGGGAACCGGGGCCAGGACGTCCGCGAGATCAACATCCTCAACCACTACATCGGGATGAAGGACCTGGCGGCCGAGGACTTCACGCAGTTCCGCTGGCTTCCCTTCGCCCTGGGCATCCTGGCGCTCCTCTTCCTCCGCGCCGCGGTCCACGGGCGGGTGGCGCAGCTGCTCGACGTGACCGTGCTCTTCGCCTACTTCGGCCTCTACTCGCTCTGGTCGTTCGGATACACGCTCTACCGCTACGGGCATGATCTCTCGCCGCTGGCGGCGGTGAAGGTGGCGCCGTTCATGCCCCCCCTCCTCGGCCACGCCAAGCTGGCCAACTTCGACGTCTACTCCTTCCCCCAGCCCGGGTCGTACGCCATGGTCGTGGTCGTCACGCTGCTGGCCGCGGCGATGGTCATCGCCCTCCGGCAGCGTGGCGCTCCGGCCGGGGCCCGGGCGCCGGGGGCCGTGCGGTGACGCTGCTCGTGCTCCTGGTGCTCGCCGTCGGCGGCCAGGAGATGCCTTCCATCGAGCCGGGCGCGCTGGAGGGGCGGCCCCGGCCGGGGGAGACCTCACCGCTCCAGGCGCTCCTCGACGCCGCGCCCGCGGGGGGCACGGTGGAGATCCAGGCCGGTGAGTACCGAGGTGACCTGGTGCTCGATCGTCCGGTGACCCTGGTCGGGCGCGGCCGGCCCCGTCTGGTCGGCTCGGGCAAGGGGAGCGTCCTCCGGGTGCGGGCGCCGGGAGTGACCCTGGTCGGGCTGGACATCGATGGGGCCGCGGGCGGCGCGCTGGAGCGGGACTCGGCCGGCATCCACGTGGCCGCACCCGGCTTCACCGCCCGCGACTGCCGCATCGAGGCAGCGCTGTTCGGGATCTACCTCCGCGGCGCGGATGGAGCGCGCGTCGAGGGATGCCGGATCCACGGCATCCCCGGCAAGGCGGAGGGTGAGAAGGGCTCGGGCATCCACGTCTGGAACACCCACCGCTTCGACCTCCTGGAGAACACCATCGACGCGGCACGCGACGGCGTCTACATCCAGTCGTCGAGCGGCGGGACGATGCGCGGCAACGTGGTGCGCAACGTCCGCTACGGGCTGCATTTCATGTACTCGGACGACAACGTCTTCGAGGACAACACCTTCGAGGACAGCGCCGCCGGGGGCGTGCTCATGTACTCGCGCCGCCTGGTGCTTCGCCGGAATCAGTTCCTCCGCAACCGCGGCTTCGCCTCGGTGGGCGTCCTCTGCCAGGCGTGCGAGGACTCGCTGGCCGAGGACAACCTCGTCCTGGACAACGCGCGGGGAATCTTCCTCGAGGGCTCGCGGCGGAACGTGTTCCGGCGGAATCTGATCGCCGAGTCCGACGCGGCCATCGTCCTCTTCGACTCCTGCGCCGACAACCGGTTCGTGGAAAACGCCTTCGTGGCGAACCTGACGCCCCTGTTCCTGGTCGGCCGGCGGACGGACACCGCGTTCGATGGAAACTACTGGTCGGACAACGACTGGCCGGATCTGGACGGCGACGGCCGGACGGACGGGCCCTACGTCCTGGGCAGCCTCTTCGACCACGTCCGCGGGAACTTCACCGCCGCGGACCTGCTCGTCAGAAGCCCGGCGGCGCTGGCCCTGGCCACGGCGGAGCGGACCTTCCCCGTGCTGGAGGCGGTGAAGGCGGTGGACCACCGGCCGCTGGCGCGGCCGCCGGATCTCTCCCGGCTGCCGGCGCTGCAGGGGCGCTCCCCGCGGGGGAGCTCGCTCGGGGTGGTGGCCTGTCTGGGCCTGGTCGCCGCCGGGGCGGGCGTGCTGGTGCGGGGGAGGCGCCGGTGATCGCCTTCCGCCGCCTCTCCAAGTGGTACGGCAGCCACCCGGCGGTGCGCGAGCTCAGCTTCGTCGTGGGGGCGGGCGAGGTGGTGGCGGTGGTCGGGCCGAACGGCTCGGGGAAGACCACCTCGCTCAAGGCGGCGGCCGGGCTCCTCCGGCCGACCTCGGGAGAGGTGCTCCTCGGCGCGGAGCACCTTCCGGCTCACCTCCCTGCCTCCCGCCGGGCCATCTCCTTCCTTCCGCAGCGGGTCAGCTTCCCGGACGCGCTGACCGGGGCGGAGGTGGTGGAGTTCTATCGCCGCCTTCGCGCCGGGCCGGCCGGCCGGACCGGCGAGGTCCTCCGGCTGGCGGCGCTCAACGGCGCCGCCGGCAGGATGGTGAGCACCTACTCCGGGGGGATGGTGCAGCGGCTCGGCCTGGCGGTGGCCGCCCTCCCCGAGGCGGAGGTCCTCCTCCTCGACGAGCCCACCGCCTCGCTCGATGCGCCCGGGCTCCACGCCATGCGAGGACTGATCGACGCCGCCCGGCAGAAGGGAAGCGCCGTGCTCTTCACCTCGCACCAGCTCGAGGACGTGCGCCAGCTCGCGGACCGGGTGGTGATCCTGGTCGACGGCCGGCTGGGGGCCGAGCTCACCCGCCCGGAGCTCGAGGCACGCCTGGCCAGGAACGGGCGCCTTCGGCTGGACCTGGACAGGTGCCCGCCCGAGCTCCTCGCCCGGTGCGCGCCCCTCGCCGCCTCACCCCGCTGGGATGGCCGTGCCCTCGAGGTGCGTGGCTCCCCGGAGCAGCGGGCGCGTGTGGTGGAGGAGGTGCGTGCCGCCGGGCTCGAGCTCCGGGGCCTCTCCTCCCTGGAAGGCGGGCTGGAGTCCCTCTACGAGGAGCTGGTGGGGCCCCCATGATGCGCCGGCCGCCATTCGCCCTGGCCCTGCTCGCCGCCCTGGCCTGCACCCGGGGTTCACCGGACCCGGCGCCGCTGGATCCACGGAACGACGCCTGCGCCAGCTGCCGGATGCTCGTCTCCGACCCGCGCACCGCCGCGCAGCTCGTGGCGCCGGGGGAGGAGCCGCTCTTCTTCGACGACGTGGGCTGCCTGGCGCGCTACCTGGCCGAGCATCCGGGGCGCCGAGGCGCGGTGGCCTATGTCGCCGACCACCGGACGGGGGCATGGGTCCAGGCGTCGAGCGCGGAGTACATCCTCCAGGCTTCCGTCGCGACGCCGATGGGCTCTCACAT
>DASPUU010000010.1:0-14329 GCA_035622755.1 Myxococcaceae bacterium | reverse complement strand
CGGTCCCTGGTTCTCGGTGGACTCCACGCTGCAGGTCATCGACATCCAGTTCAGCTCCGGAGTCGTCTCCAGCACCCTCGGCGTGCGCGGCGTGCTGCATCTCGGCCCGTTGGGGATCGGCTCCGGACCTCGCTGGTCGCTGGCGTGGAGCGGCGGCTCGGAGTTCGGGGTGGAGTTCGACCTCCTCGTCCTCCAGGATCGGATCGGCGTCTCGTTCGGCTTCCGGAACCTGACCGGAGGCAGCTGGAACACGCCCTTCGTCGCCCTGACCGTCGCCGATCTCAACGGCATGCTCTACTGGCTCATCCCGGCGGCATGGCGCTCGGGACGGTGAGGGCAAGCCGTCCATGCTATAGGGCGCCGCGTGCCGCGCATCTCGGACCCGAGCTCGCTTCCGCCCGAGGAAGGGCTGGCGCGCCTCTTGGACGGCAACCGCCGCTTCCGGGAGGGACGGGGGGCCTCCTCGGCTCGGGGCTGGAGCCCGCAGCTCGCCGCGGAGGCTCAACGGCCGTTCGCCATCGTCCTCGGCTGCTCGGACTCCCGGACACCGGTCGAGATTCTCTTCGACCAGGGGTTCGGCGACCTGTTCGTCGTGCGCGTCGCCGGGAACATCGTCGCGCCCTCCATGGTGGGGTCGATCGAGTTCGCCGCCTCGCAGTTCGGCTCCCGGCTGGTGGTGGTCATGGGTCACACGCAGTGCGGAGCGATCGCCGCCACGGTGAAGGCCATCGAGACCGGGCTCGGCCCCGAGTCGAAGAACATCCGGGCCATCACCGACCGGATCGCTCCTCACATCCAGGGGCTGGTCCGGGCGGGCGATCCAGGGAGGGTGCTGCGCGAGGCGGTCCGCGCCAACGTCCGGGCGTCCGCCGACCACCTGCGCCACGGGAGCCGGCTCCTCGAGGAGCTGGTCGCCTCGGGCCGGCTGACGGTGGTGGGCGCCGAGTATGACCTCGACACCGGAACGGTGGACTTCTTCGACGGGGTTCCGGAGAGCGTGAAGGCGAGGCTGCCCCGGAAGGCTTGAGTCGAGCTGGCCTCCGGGCAGTTTCAAGGCCTCGGTGGATCACGCGCGCCTTGTGCAGTCCACTGCCCGCGAGCGCGCGCGCCTCTGCACACCAGGCGTGCTTCGCCGCGGGCGACCGCCCCGAGCAGTGCCGGCACGCGCCCTGCACTGGCGTCGCCCGGCGAAGTCGGAACGGAGCCCCCTCGACCTCTGGACGAGCAATGAACCTGCGACCCTGGATGCTGGTTGCACTGACCATCGGGACCCCTGGCTGCTCGTTCATCCAGGTCCGCAAGGCGGATCCGTTGCGGCCAGACGTCACCGAGAATTGCACCGAGGAGGTCACGGCGCCGGTGGTCGACCTGAGTGTCGGAGGAGTGCTCCTTGGCGTGAGCGCGGCCTCGCTGGTCGCCCTGTCGAGTCTGCCGCAATCGAGTCCTGCGCCGGCTGCCTCGGCACCGGGGAGCTTCAACAGCGACAACTCCAACCTCTCGGCGCCCTTCATGGGGATGATGGTCCTCGCCGGGGCGATCGCGGCGGCAGCCTATGGACTGGTGCTCATCGGTTCGGGCGGCTACGGCCTGGCCGTGACCGGAGAGTGCCGCCGGCTGAAGGCAGAGTTCAGGTCGAAGACCGAAGGCAGCCCAGGGGCTCGGGGGACCTCGGCAGACGTCGTGCCAGCCTGGGCGGCGGCGCGACGCTCCGGGACCTGCCGCCCGCCGGACTCGGACGCCCCGGTGCGCTGCCCGGACCTCGGGCGATGAACCCCGGCCGTGAGGCCTACTTCAGTCCGGGCTTCTCCATGTCACGCAGGTTGGTGCTGAAGACCTGACCGGTGGTCGAGTTGGTCACCTTGATCAGCGCCCCCCCGAGCTTCCCGTCCCGGAGCGGGTTAAGCTCCACCTCCACCTTGTCGCCGGCATTGAGCGCCTTTCGATTCCAGCCGGTGCGGGTCAGGTTCCCCGGGCTGGTCATCTCCAGCCACCAGACGTCGGGGTGCTTGGGGTCCTTGCCCTCGACGTTGACCCAGAGGACGACGTGCGGGTTGGTCCACTGGAACTCCTTCACCGTGCCGGTGATGGTGATCACCTTGGTGAAGTCGAACATGGCGAACGAGTGATGGGCCAGGGCCGGCAGGGCGCCGGCCAGTGCTGCGGCGAACAGCAATCCGGCGAGATGCAGCGAGGCTCGCGTCATTTCGACTCCCTCGGCGGCAGCGGCACGGGATTCCCGTCGGCGTGGGGAATGGGCACGAAGATGGCGTTCCCGTGCTCGTCCTGGCGCTCGGCATAGAAGCCCTGGAGGCAGACGCCCTCGACGATGTCGTACTTGCGGGCGCGCTGCCGGAAGTAGATCCGGGTGGTCTTCCAGGGCCGGGTGAGGACGTGCGGGGCGATGATCTCCAGATCGTCGTGCAGCACGTCCGGCTCGGCGAGGTGAATCCGCTCGATGACGTGGAGGTCGCCGTTGTTGGGAATCCCGACCGCCTCGCTCACCGCCAGGAACGCCTGCGGCAGCACGGCGACGGTGTCCACCACCAGGGTGTTGCCCTCCCAGTGGCCGATGGAATGCCCATGAAAGGTCGGATCGGGGTCGGGCGGATGGGGTCGCCCGTCGGTGTAGATGCGCCGGAGCCGGTTTCCGTCCATCTCGCCGAGGATGGTCACCCGGCCCGGCGTGAAGAGGAACTCCAGGGCGTTGTGGGTGATGAGCATCCAGGTCGGCATGGCCTCCGGCAGACAGTTGATGAACAGGCCCCGCGGCCGTCCGGCGTTCTCCTCGGCCTCCATGGCGCGGATCTGCGCCGCCACCTGGGGTTGCCACGGCACCGGGTCGGTGGTGATGCGCCTGTTCTGGTCGGAGATGAAGGGAGTCCAGACCCCGCTCCAGTCGGGCAGCTTGGCGAGCGCCGCCCAGTCACCCGGCTTCGGAGCGGAGTTGACCGCGACCGTGCCCTGGTCCTCGGCGCGCAGGGGCCCGGCGAGACAGACCAGGAGGGCTGGGAGCAGCGAACGGGTCATGGCCTCGCTCTTCCTCTCATGAATGGGACAGCATGGTGAAGCCGATCCACCGGCCGGCCGCCACCACGCCGATCCACACCAGCAACGAGATGGCGCCGGCCAGCTTGGCGCGCAGGGGAGGCAGCGGCGCCGCCTCCCACCGCTCCACGCTCCGGCGCGCCCAGAGATGAAAGAGGGCCATGTTCAGGCCGGCGAGGAGGAGGAGCCCGAGCTTCGCCTGGAGGAAGGGGTTGCGCGCGTACGCCGGAGCATTCGAGCTGAAGAGCAGGAACCCGGACGCGGCTGCCAGCCCGAAGGCCATCCAGGTGACCGGGAGCACGTCGCGGAGCACCCGGCGCACCGGGCGGTCACGCCAGGCGATGCCCAGGAGCCGCAGGTCGACCACGCTGATCGATCCGACCACCAGGGTGATGGCCAGGACGTGGACGCACTCGATCCAGGGGAAGGCGATCTCGTTCTCGCGGATGGCCGCCGCCCAGCCGGTCTCGTAGAGCCGCTCGAGCCAGTCCGTCATGGGGCCTCGCTCACCATGTCAGTGCACGCGCACGTAGGCGATCCAGCGCCCGGCGCAGAGGATGGCGACCCACACGCCCAGGGAGAGGCCGGCCAGGACCCGCGCCAGCCGGCTCCGGAGCAGGGTCTCGCCCCAGTAGCCCGGACGGTGGCGGAGGGGCCGCGCGGTGACCGCGGTGAGAGCGAGGGCGGCGAGGAGAAGCGCCATCTTCAGCTGGAAGACCGGGTTGAGCAGCGACCGCCCTGGCTCGGCCGCGATCATCACTGCGCCGCTCGCCAGCAGGACCAGCGCCGAGCCCCAGATGACCGGCACGAAGCGCCTCGAGACCCGGGCCACCGGCACGTCGACCCCCCTCAGCTCGAGGAGACGGAGATTGAAGAAGAGCATCGAGCCCATCACCGCGGCGATGGCCAGGATGTGCACCGTCTGCACCGCCGGGACGGCCCATTCCACCGTCTGCAACGTCCGGCTGGGCGGTGTCAGCTCGAGCCAGGAGCAGAACCTGGCCAGGGTCTCGCGCATCGGCCTCGCTTGTACCCTGCATCACTGCCCGGAGTCGCCGCGGATCTTCACCGCGGCGCGGCCGGCCCGGCGGTCACCTGGCCGCGGCCTCCTCCCGTGCATGCCGGCGCAGGTGCTCGTGCACGTGGGCGGCCGCTGCCTCCCGGCAGAGCATCGGATTGGCGAGGTCCGCGGCCAGGGCTCGGAGCCAGGAAGCCGCCGGGGCCGCGGCCTCCACCCGCTCGGCCCAGGCGATGAGCTCGTCCAGGGTCACGGCACGGCGCAGATAGCCGTGCAGCATGAACAGCGCCTGCTCGACGGTTGGCGCCGGTGGCTCATGGCGAGCGTCCATCGTCGAGAGGCAGTCTAGCCCGCGGACCGCTCCTCAGCCGATGAGGGTCGCGGCCAGCACCGCGGAGATCAGGCCCAGGATCGAAAGGAGGCGGAAGCGGGTGAGCAGCCTTCCACTCTCGCCGGAGACCTCCGGGCTCAGGTTCTCGAACAGCCACTGCGGGTTCTTCTCGTCGAAACGGGACATGGGTCGTCTCTCCAGTGCATCGGCTCGGGTGCCGCGCGGGGAAGAAGGTGCTCCCGCTCGAGCCAGATGGCCAAGACATTCTTGGGTCAGTTGCCATAACCTCTAGATATGGCAATGAACCTCCACGGCCTGAGGCTCTTCTCCGCCGTCGCCGAGCGGGGCGGATTCTCGGCCGCGAGCCGGTCGCTCCGCGTGAGCCAGCCGGCCGTCTCCAAAGCGGTGCGTCTGCTCGAGGGGCAGCTCGGGACCCAGCTCCTGCTCCGCTCGGCGCGCGGGGTCAGCCTCACCGAGCAGGGCCGGGAGCTCCTCGCCCATGCCCGCATCATCTTCGGCGAGGAACAGGCCGCCGAGGAGGCGCTCGCCGCCCGGCGCGGCCTCACCCGGGGCTCGCTGCGCATCGGTTCGAGCTTGACGCTCGCCGGACACTTCGTGCCTCCCATCCTGGGCGCCTTCCACGCTCGTCACCCGGCCATCGAGCTGACCCTGGTGGCGGAGAACACCCACGCCGTCCTCGACTCGCTGCTCGCCAACGCCGTGGAGCTCGGCGTGGTCGAGGGCCCGATCAGCCATCCACGGGTCCAGGTCTCGCCCTGGGTGGAGGACGTGCTGGTGGCGGTGGCGGCGCCCGGGCAGGCCCTGACGCGGGTCAAGCGCCTCCGAGCGGCGCGTCTGGTGGAGGAGCTGTTTCTCATCCGGGAGGAGGGTGCCGGCACCCGCGACGTCGTCCTCGCCGCGCTCCGGAACCGGCGCCTCACCCCGGCCCGCCTCTTCGAGGTCAGCGACAACGAGGCGATCAAGCGGCTCGCCGCGGCCGGCGTGGGATTCGCCATCCTCTCGCGGATGGCGGTGCGGGAGGAGGTCGCCCGCGGAGAGCTGGTCGAGCTGGAGGTGGAGGACCTCGTCCTCCGCCGCACGCTCACCTTCCTTCAGATGCGCGGGCGCCGCCCGAGCCCGGCCGCCGCGGAGTTCCGCGCGCTGGCCACCGGTCCCTTCCGTCCAGGGTCGGCCTGACCGGCGGCCCGCGCGGGATTGTCTGCCCTGGCGGGGTGGGGCAAGCTGGCACGAGGAGGCCGAACGTGTTCGATCCAGACCGGTTCGTCTCCGATTGTCGCGCGGCGCTCAAGGAGCAGGCGCCCGAGCAGGCCGTCCGCGAGGTGGTGGCGCGCGCCATCTCCCATCCGGAGGCAGTGCTCCGCGCGCTGGGTGAGCCCAGCCGGGGAGAGATGAGCCCCCTTCACCGGTCGGAGGATCTCACCATCCTCAACGTCATCTGGGCGCCCTGGATGACGTTGCTTCCGCACGACCACCTGATGTGGGCGGTGATCGGCATCTACACCGGCCGCGAGGACAACATCTTCTGGCGCCGTCTCCCCGAGGGCCGGACCAGCAAGGTGGAGGCATCGGGCGCGCGGGCGCTCTCCGTCAAGGAGACCCAGCTGCTCGGGCGAGACGTCATCCACTCGGTGACCAACCCGCTCTCGCGCCTCACCGGGGCCATCCACGTGTATGGCGGCGATTACTTCGCCGTCCAGCGCAGCGAGTGGGACGCCGAGACGCTCCTCGAGCAACGCTCGGAGGGCCCGAGGATGGCGCGGCGCTTCGAGGAGGCCAACGCCCTTCTGCGGACGAGCTGAGCGCGGGGCGGCTCGGGCCTCACCGCGGCGGGCGCTTCCGGGCTCTCCGTCCGGCCGCCCGGAGCGCCTTCAGCTCCCTCTCGAAGCCGTCCAGGATCCGCTCCGGGTCGGGGATGAGAGCGGCGTCGGTGTGGACGCCCACCCAGACCCGGCCGGCGTAGCTGAGCAAGCTCACGCCCAGCGCGAGATGGCCCGCGCAGGGCACCCAGAACATCGCCTGCCGAACGCGGACTCCGGCGAGCTTGATCGGCTCCCGGGGCCCGACGACGTTGGTCACCACCGCCGTCGCCTTCGCCGCGAAGAGGTTGACCACCAGGTCGAAGAAAGCTCGCGGCGCCAGCCCCATCACCCAGAGCAGCTGGAAGGTCGCCGCCGCGTCCGGCGCTCGCTTCAGGGCCTGCATCCGCCGCCGAAGCTCCTCGAGCCGGCCGAGCGTGTCCTGGATGCCGAGCGGCAGGGAGAGGAAGACCAGCCCGAACCGATTTCCCAGTCGATGCGCCTCGCTCGCCGGCCGAAGATTCACCGGCACCACTCCTCGGACGTCGAGATCCCCGGTCACCCGGGCCCGGGCGAGCAGATAGCGGCGGAGCGCCCCGGTGAGCGCCGCCATGAGGATGTCGTTGACGGTCGTCCCGGTGGCGGCTCCCACGGACTTGAAGTCCTCGAGCCGGAACGAGCGTGACCAGACCAGCCTCTTCGTCCTCCCCAGCCGGCCCTTGAATGCCGTGCGCGGGTCGGGCGGGAGGACGAGGAGCCGGACCAGCGAGGCCAGGTGGTCGGGGAGCTCCGCGGAGCGCCGGATCCCTTCCGGCACCCCGGTGAGCAGAGCCTCGATGCCGGCCCAGAAGCCCCGCCCGTCGCCGTCCTCTCGCGTCGGTGGCGGCGGCTGGGGAGCCCCGTCCGCCATGGAGAGGAGCACGTGGACCAGCGCCAGGCCGTCGCCGATGCAATGGTGGAGGCGCACGATGAGCGCCGACCCACCCTGGAAGTGGGCCACGAGGTGGAACCGCCAGGGGGGCCGCCCCGTGGGAAAGCCCTGGCTGGCGAGACCGCTGGCCAGCCGCTGGAGCGCCGCCTCGTCGCGGGGGGCCGGCAGCCGCGCGCTCACCAGATGATGGTCGACCGAGAAGTCCGGGTCGTCCTCCCAGGAGAGCACGCCCACTCCGCCGAACGGCTCGACGACCCGCTGGCGGAATCGCCTGAACCCGAGGAGGCGCTCTTCGAGCAACGCCCGGAGACGCGCCATCGACAGGGGGGTGTCGAACACCAGGACGCCGGTGACCACCATGCGGTTGGCCGGCTCGTCCATGCGGTGCCAGGCGGCGTCGACATTGGAGAGAGGGGTGCGCATGCGGCCTAGGCGAGCAGATGGTTGCGCCCGGTCTTCTCCAGCCAGCCTCGAAACACCGGGTGAATGGCGCCGGTCACCGGCGCCAGGCGGAGAATGGTGACCAGCGGCCCGGAGACCTTGACCCGGCCCAGCGCCACCGCCAGCGCCACGTTCTCCTTGCCCTGGAAGAAACGGTTGGCGGTCGTGCTGGACATCCTCAGCGTGATGAGCGGCTTCCAGTCCGCCGGGCCCCAGACCCATTTCAGGAATCGGCCCTGCTTCTCGTCCTGGTCGGGCGCGGCGTCGACGTTCAGCTCCAGGCCGAGGTCGGTGATGAGAAAGCGGTGGGGCGCATGGGCGTCGCGCAGCCTCCGGCCGACCTTCGGGTGCTCGTTCATCAGGGCAAAGACGTGCTCGAACACCTCCTTGAACTCGCGCTTGTCTCGGAATCCTTTCATCGAGGCATCCCCGGTCTGCTCGGTGCCGGAGAGCAAGAAGGGTGCCTCGTCCTGCACGTCCCAAGACACGTCCCGGTTCACGCACCCTTGGTGAAAGCCGAGGAACCGCAATCCTTGCGCTCAGGTTGACTCGACTCGCAAGGCGTGCTCGACCAGCGGGGCTCCAGGCCCATTCAAATGACACAAGGGGCGATGTGGACTGGCGAAAGTGGTCGGGGAGATTGGCCGTGCCATTGCACCGGGGCGGCGGCAATCGCGGAGGGCTCTCCATGAAGACGCGTGTTCCGTTGGCGGTGCTGACCCTGGTCGCTCTCGCCGTTGCCCCGGGCTGTCAGGGCCCGGTCGGCTCGGTCGGCGACGCCGGCCCGGCAGGGTCCGCCGGCCCCGCTGGGCCCACCGGCCCCACCGGCCCGGCCGGGGGCACGGCTCCCGTCAACATCGGGAAGAACTCTGCGACGCCGACCGCCGCCTCGAACGCCACCTGGGCGGCGCTCGCCCCGCAGGTGACCGTCCAGAGCGTCACCATCTCCAGCCCGCCGGTGGTGAAGTTCAAGGTGACGGATGCCAGCGGGAACCCGGTCATCGGTCTGGGCAACGCCTCCAAGAGCAGCACGGCCACGGTGGCGGGGCTGGCCAACCTCGCCTTCTCCCTGGCCAAGCTCGTTCCCGGCTCCAGCGGGAGCCCCAACTACTGGGTCAGCTACATCGTGACCACCGTCCCGACGACCACGGCGGCGGCCGCGCCGACCCGGCCGACCACCGACAACACCGGGACACTGGTCGACAACGGGGACGGCTCGTACGTCTACACCTTCTACCGGGACGTCACCAAGGTGAAGGATCAGATCGCCGGGATGACCGTCACCGCTCCGAACAACACCGCCGACCTGGGCGACCTGACCTACGACCCGACCCTGGTCCACCGGCTGACGATCCAGCTCTCGGGCAGCGCCCCGGGCACCGGCACGAACACGCCCACCGGGGTTCAGAACGTACCGGCCGTGGCCATGGTGCAGCCGGCCGACGTCATCTACGACTTCACGCCCTCCACCGGTCAGGTGGTGACGGCTTCCGGCCGGGAGATCGTCACCACCGCGAATTGCAACCAGTGCCACGCCAGCCTCGGCGGCATCCCGGGCGACGACCCGGAGAGCTCCGGCGCGGGCTTCCACGGCGGGAATCGCAACGACACTCGCTACTGCGTGGTCTGCCACACCGAGCAGCGCAAGTACGGGCGGACGGAGGCCACCTTCAACAGCTCGAATCTGACCTTCACCTCCACCACCTATCGCGTCGACGACCGCGCGGTGGGCAACCTGCCCAACCACATCCACAAGACCCATGGCGGGCAGCTGCTGGCCTACAAGAACTACAACTACGGCGGTCTGCTCTACAACAACGTCCTCTTCCCGCAGGACATCCGGAACTGCACCAAGTGCCACCAGGGTTCCTCCACCTCGGACGCGGGCACCGCCCAGGGCGACAACTGGAAGAATGTCCCCAGCCGCCTCGCCTGCGGGGCGTGCCATGATGGCATCGACTTCGCGACCGGGAAGGGCGTCACGCTGGCCGACGCGGCCCAGGGCCTGACCCAGACCACCGTCTTTCCCGGAGGCCTGGCCCACGGCGGCGGGGCACAGGCGGACGACTCCGTCTGCGCGACGTGCCACACGGCGGCCAAGAACGACACCGACCACACGCCGGTCACACCGCCCAACCCCCAGAACGCGCTCCTCGACGGCGGCACCAATGCCAACACCAACGCGGCGTGGATCGCCTCCAACCCGGCCCGTCTCCCGGCCGGAGCCATCGCCGTCACCTACGACATCCAGAGCGCCTCTCTCAATTCCAGCCGCCAGCCGGTGATCGTCTTCCGGATGCTGCAGAACGGCGCCCGGGCCGACCTCAACGACTTCACCACCACCACCCCCAACCCGGCCACCGGAACCAAGGAGATCTGGGACAACTTCATGGGCTCGCCGAGCGCATACTTCGTGTTCGCCGTTCCCCAGGACGGGATCGCCGCTCCGGCCGACTTCAACGCCAGCGTGAGCGGGTACCTGAGGAACATCTGGAACGGCACCGCCAGCGGCACCGGCAAGGGCACCCTGACCGGTCCGGACGCGAACGGGTACTACACCGTCACGCTGACCGGGGTGACCATCCCCGCCACCGCGGTGATGCTCACCGGCGGGCTGGGCTATTCCTACAGCGTGACCAGCACCCTGCCGCTGACCCAGACCAACCTCTCGGACTACCCGGTGACGGCGCCGACGGCGGCCGGCCAGACCAACAAGACGGGCGGGCTGATCGTCATCGCCCCCAACGCACAGAAGGTGGCCGCCGGATTCAATGGACGGCGGCCGATCGTCGAGGACGCGCGCTGCAACAGCTGCCACCAGGAGCTGGGCACCTTCACCGAGGATGCCTTCCACGCCGGACAGCGCAACGACGGGACGACCTGCGCCTGGTGCCACACGCCGAACCGGACGAGCAGCGGCTGGGCGGCGGATTCCACGAACTTCGTCCATGCCATCCACGCCGCCGCGAAGCGGAACGTGCCCTTCACCTGGGATGCGACCAGCACCACCGAGTCGTTCGCCGACGTGATGTATCCGGGCATTCTCGGCAACTGCGAGGCCTGCCACCTGCCGGGCACCTACGACTTCAGCGCCGGCACGTCGGCCGCCGCCCTGCCCAACCGCCAGTACCGGACGGTGGCCACCGGCATCTTCAACGGCACGGTGAACACGACGATCACCACCTACACGTACAGCTCGACAAGCCAGACCTGCGTGGCGGGTCAGTCCGCGCCGCAGACCGCCCTCGGGGTCTTCGAGCTGTCCCCGTACATCACCGCCCTGACCAACTACGGCTTCGGGTTCACCTTCAACGCCTCGGCCGCGACGACGACCAACACCTGCAAGCCGGACGGCACGCTGGTCTCTATTCCGCCCGGCGGAACGGTCCAGGCCGATCCGGCGACCCTGGTCAACTCCCCCATCTCCACGGCGTGCTTCGCCTGCCATGACGGCACCGACGTCCTGGCGCACATCGAGATCAACGGGGGCTCCATCTACCAGCCGCGCAGCACGGCGCTGAATGCGGTGGAGTCGTGCCTCCTCTGCCACGGCACGGGCCAGGTGGCGGACATCAAGGCGGTGCACGCGCAGTAGCGCTGGCCCGCGAGGGGAGCGTCACCCGGCTCGGCGCCCGCGGGAAGCCGCGAGCGACTCGAGCCGGGTGGCGACGTCCACCGCGGCGCCGATGACCAGCACGCCGGGCAGCCCGGGATGGCGCTCGGGCAGGTCGCAGGCTCCCAGGGAGGCCAGCGTGCCGCGCCAGCTGCGCGCCTCCGGCGTGGCGGCGGAGAGGAGCATCGCCGCCGGCGTCTCCGGATCCCAGCCGCGGGCGAGCAGCCGGCTGGCCGTCGCTGCGCGGGTCTGGAGGCCCATCAGCACCACCACCGTCGCTGCACCGGGCGCGAGCGAATCCAGCGCCGGCACGAAGGCCTCCTCGGCGTGGCCCGAGACGACCAGGAACGCCGAGGCCAGCCCGCGGTGGGTGACGGGGATGCCGGACAGCGCCGGGGCCGCCACCGCCGCGGAAACCCCGGGCACCACCTCGCAGGGGATCCCCGCCGCGGCCAGGGCCAGGGCCTCCTCCCCGCCGCGACCGAGGACGAAAGGGTCCCCGCTCTTGAGCCGCACCACCCGCTCGCCCCGGAGGGCCCGCCGGATCATCAGGCGCTCGATGGTCGTCTGCGAGATGGAGTGCCGTCCGGCGCGCTTGCCGACGTAGGCCCAGCGCGCCCGCGGCGCATGGTGGAGGGCGGCGCGATCGACCAGCGCATCGTAGAGCACGAGATCCGCCTGGCCGAGCCGGGCCACCGCGCGCAGCGTGAGGAGCTCCGGGTCTCCCGGCCCGGCGCCGACCAGCGAGACCAGCCCCCGGCTCACGCCCGCCCCCGGACGGAGTACAGCTCGTCGAGCGCACGCAGGAGCAGCGGGCGCCGGGCCTCCACCGGCACCCGGTCGGCGCGCCAGCGAGAGCGCAGGCGCTCCGCCGACGCGAGCCACTCCCCCAGGTCGTCGGGCAGGAGGCGCTCCAGGGCCTCGCGGAGGAGGCCGGCCAGCGCCGGCGCGCGCCCCCCGGTGGAGACGGCCACTGTGGCGCCTCCCTTCCGGACCACGCCTCCGAGGTAGGCGCTGGCCGACTCCGGGTCGTCGACGGCGTTGACGAAGATGCGCAGCGCGAGGGCGGCCTCCGCCACCTGCCGGTTGACGTCCGGCGTCGCCGCGGCGACCACGAACCAGCAGCCCTCGAGGTCGTGCGGCCGGAAGCGACGGCGCAGCAGAGGCACTCCCGGCTGCTCGAGGTCGGCCGAGATGTCCGGCGCGACCACGGTCACGCTCGCCCCGGCCTCGAGGAGGCCGCGGAGCTTCCCGGCCGCCACCCGCCCGCCGCCGACCAGCAGCACCCGCCGGCCGGCCAGCTTGAGGAACGCCGGGTAGAGATTCATGCCGCGCTCCCCGCGCCCTGGCTCGAGCGCAGCCTGGCCACCAGCGCGTCCAGCATGGCGCCCATCCTCGGCACCTCGGGCACGACGTCGGCCGGCACCCCGAGCTCGGCGAGCACGCGGGCACAGGTCGGGCCGACGGCGGCCACCACCACCCGCGAGCGCAGCGCCGCGACGAGCGCCTCGCGGCGGCCCATCCGGCCGGCGACGGCCATCAGATTGCGGGCCTGGACCTGGGTGGTGAACGCCGCCGCGGCGAAGGCCCCGTGCAGGAGCTCCTCGGCGGCAGCGGCCAGGGGAGCCGTGTCCGCCGGAAGCTCCCACTGGTAGAGGAGCAGCTCGCGGAGGACCGCGCCGCGCGCGACCAGCGCCTCCACCAGCGCCTCGCTCCGCTCGCCGTAGTGCACCACCGCCACCATCCGCCGCCTGACCTCGAGCCCGCCGAGCGCGCCGATCAGCTCGGCGGTGGTGTACGGGGATCGCGCCCTGAGGGAGGAGACCACGCCTTCCCGGTGGAGCGCGGCCACCGCCTTCGGTCCCCGGCACACCGCGCAGCCCCGCGCCAGGGCGTCGAGCAGCTCCGGGGCCCAGCCCAGGGCCCGCGCCTCGTCGAAGAAGGCGCGCGCCCCCACCCCGGTGGAGAACACCACCACCGGCGACTCGGCGACGGTCAGCTCGGCGAGGAGGGTGGCCACCTCGGGGGCGGAGGGCCGGCGGCGCTCGACCACCGCCGGGACGCACACCGGGACGCCCCCCGCGCGCCGGACCAGTCCGGAGATCTCCTCGGCCAGCCGGGACTCGAAGAGGACGATGCGCTGGCCGTCCAGCCCTGGCCTCATCTGGCCGCCGCCACCGGCGCCGGGTCCTCCACCGGCCGGACGGCGAGCAGGCGCCGCTGCCCCTGCGCCACGTACCAGTAGGGCAAGCCGACCAGGAGCGCTCCCCCGACGATGTTGCCGGCGGTGACCAGGGCCAGGTTGCGCGCGAATCCGGGCCAGGAGACCAGGGCCGGATCATGCGGCAGGAAGAGCCCGATGCCGAGCAGCGTCATGTTCGCCACGCTGTGCTCGAAGCCCGAGCCGATGAAGGCGAACAGGCACCAGAAGATGAGCACCAGCCGCGCCGTGTCGTCCTTGGTGCGTATCCCCATCCACACCGCCAGGCACACCAGCGCATTGCACAGCACGCCCCGGAAGAAGAGCTCCGCCGCCGGGGCGGCCATCTTCGCCGCCACCACGCCGAGCACGAACTCCCGGGAGGGCGTCTTGCTCAGGACACCGGAGCCGGCCGTGGCCAGCGCCAGGAGCAGCGAGCCGGCGAGATTCCCGGCGAAGCTCACCAGCCAGACCCTGGCCAGCGCCCCGGGGGTGACGGTGCGCGAGAGCGCGCCCACGGTCATGATCAGGTTGTTTCCGGTGAACAGCTCCGACCCGGCGAAGATGACCAGGGTCAGCGCCACGCCGAAGGAGGCGCCCATCACCGCCCGGGTCGCCCCCGAGCCGGCGGCCTGGAGCGGCGCCCCGATGGCGAAGATGAGCACGATGCCCAGGCCGACGTAGGCGCCGGCGAGCGCGGAGAGGACCAGGTACTGGCGGGGGCTGTGCCGCAGCAGCGCGGCCTTGCTCCGGGCCGCTCCGGCCACCGCGGTGATCGCTTCATGCTCCATGGTGCTCTCCGGGGCGCGGCTCGCGATGGACGAGGACCCGCCCGCGCTCGACGCGAACCTCGTAGGTGGGGACGCGCACCCGCGAGTCGTCCAGGCACTGCCCGGTGCGCAGGTCGAAGCTCTGCTTGTAGATGGGCGAGGC
>DASPUU010000009.1:0-12510 GCA_035622755.1 Myxococcaceae bacterium | reverse complement strand
ACGCCCCGAGCGTCTTCGGGAAGTTCAATTCCGATCCTCGGTCGGCGACCCCGATGAAGCTTCCGGCCGATACCGCCGAGACGTTCCTGCGCTGAGTGTCGGGGGTCTGGGAGCTCGCAAGGCTCTAACGCGACTTCCATGAAAAGCCTGTTGGCGTTGCCCAGGGAACACCGATGACCATCTCTGCGCGAGGCGTCACCGTGTGGAGGCTCGAGCCGGACGGCCACTGGTGGTGTGCCGTGGACATCTGGAACGACGGGCCAAAGCTGAAAAAGGGATGAAACCGGTCAACCGGCGCCGGGAGGGGAGGCCGGCGCGGGCGCCGGGACGAGAGGGCCGGACATGGGTTCGAAGAGCCCATCCGGGACGGGCCCGAGCACCGGCGCGCCACCGCGCCCGGGATGCAGACGGGCCCCGCCCTTGCGGGCAAGTGCCGCCGGCGGGCGGCGGATACCGGCCGCGATCTTCGGTCCCCTCACGCAGCTCTCGTGGTGCCGCGTGCGCTGACGGGGCGGTCCTGCTCGCGGCGCGGCCCTGCTCCGCTTCCGGCGGCCGTAGCCCGCTGCGGACGGCGGTTTACTTCTCGAGCCTGGCCAGGATGGCGCCGATGCGCTTCTGGTCCGCGGGATCCTTCACCATCGAGAGAGCCTTGCTGTAGTTCTCGATGGCGCCCTTCTTGTCGCCGGTGGTCTCCAGCGCTTCCCCGAGGCTGTCGTAGCAGTTCCAGGAGTTCGGGTAGTCCTTCACGTTCTTCCGGAAGAGGGCGATGGCCTCGCTGTACTTCTTCTCGGCCAGGAGCTGGTAGCCGCGATTGTTGACGTCCACCTCGGTCGCGAACTTCATCGCCTGGGCACGGAGGTCGCTGGCGGCTTTGGCGTCCCCCTTCTTCTCGAGGATGCCGGCCTTGGTCATCAGATTCGGGTAAGCCGCCTGCATGGAGATGGACCTGTCCACCCAGGCCAGCCCCTGGTCCAGGTCGTAGTCGTTGCGAAGGCACCACTGGGCCGCCTGGTTCCAGGGCTGCCAGGAGAATCGGGCCAGGCCCCGGAGCTGACTCTTGAGGCTGGCCAGCACGACCGCCTTGGTGTCGACGCTGATCGGGAAGGAGACCCGGAGCTTCTCCCACTGGAGCACGACCATCGTCGAGCTCTCGGTCGGGTTCTCGAAGCGGTACTCGAGGCTCTCCTCGAACTCGGCCGGCGCGGGCGTCACAGTGAAACGGACGGCATCCTCCTTCTCGTCGTAGCTGAAGCTGCCCCAGGCGCTGGAGACGGTGCTCAGGATCACCGTCCACGTCTTCTCGGTGGGGATCATGTGCAGGCCATAGATTCCCGCGGGCAGCTGCTTGCCCCCGACGGTGACCGGGCTGGAAAAGGTGAGGGTCGTGTTCTCGTTGGCGCCTGCCCGCCAGACCTCGCCGTAGGGCACCAGCCCTCCCCAGATCTTGCGCTTGTTCACCGCGGGCCGGTGGTAGTCGATGGTGATGTCGGTCAGCCCGACGCGCTGGCCGACGGAGGCGCGGGGGCTCGGGTCGGGCACGGTGAGGCGGGGGGCCTGGGCGAGCGCCGGGGGGGCGAGCAGGAGCACGCCGAGTGGAACGAGAAAGCAAGTCTTCATGTCGTCTCCTCGAGGCGGAAGGATGCTGTCTCCCCTCCGACAGGCGGAGGAATCAAGCGTTGCTCATGTGTTCCTGCAGCGAAGTGTCCGGCTGGTGCAGCCAGCCGGGCGCGCCCGACGCCGTGGACCTGACCGAGCCTAGTGCCCCGCCTCGTCGGGTCCTGCGGACTGCGGCACGGTGACCCAGCGGGCGCCGACGAAGACCACGGCCATGACCGCGTAGCCGGCCGCCCACGGCCAGGCCGGGGCGAGCGAGAGCACCGTGTCGGCCGCCGACCAGCGGTAGGAGTGCATCAGACCGAGCGCGGACAGCGCCGAGCCGCCCAGGCACCACAGCGCGGCGAGGAGGAAGCGCCGCTCGATGATGGCCACCGTCGCCGCGGCGAGGATCATGCTGCTCAAAATGAATCCCTGCTCCAGCCGGAACGCTCCGTCGATCCAGATGTCGGCACGCTGGAAGATGGCCAGCAGGCCGGAGGAGAGCGGCGGCCCGCCAGGAACGCCCACGCCGGCCGCGTGGAGCCCGGCCTTGGTCATGAAGGCACCCCAGGCGCCGATGCTCGGCAAGAGCCCCACCACCACCGCCGGGGCGTGAGCTCGCGGGGTGGCCTGAAACGCCTGCGCGGCGATGACGATGCCGATCCAGAGGACGATGGCCATCCCGGCATCGATGGGCACTGCCCAGGCGATCCACCCCAGGGTGCCGGTGAAGCAGACCACGCTCATGAAGGTCCCGTTGAGCACCGAGTAACCGGCGCGCGCCCCCATCGCCTTCCATCCCGGGTGTCCGATGTAGAGGGTGGTCGGAAAGCAGGAGCCGAAGACGCAGGCGGCGATGGTCCCCAGGCCGTTCACGGCGAGCGAGCTCCGGACCGGGTACACGTCGCCCGCCGCCCGCGCCGACTCGATGTTCTGCAGCGATCCGATGGTCGCGAACAGCCCCATGGGAAGGATGACCGAGAAGTAGGTGAGCAGGTACGGACCCCGGAAAGCGGCCGCCAGGTCGGCCAGGGTCGGCACCGGTACGTGGAGGGCGGGCGGCGCCGGGAGGGCACCCCCCGGGGCCAGGCCGCTCAGCCAGGCGAAGGCGACCCCGAGCGCGACCGCCACGAATCCGCCCGGGACCCGGCCGCGGAAGGACACCCGCCCGAAGTAGACGAGGAAGATGACCGCCAGCGTGCCCAGACCGATCACCGGCCGGCTGTAGGCGCGGAAGAGGAAGCCGATGGCGATGAAGGTCAGAGCGATGCCGGCCAGGGTGGAGAGAAGCGCCGCGCGAGGCGTCGAGCGACGAACCCGCTCGGCCACGGTGCTCCCGAGCAGCTCGATGGCCCCGGACCCGAAGCAGGCCACCAGCCCGGCACGCCAGGCCATGCGCGCCGGGTCCGGATCGCCCGCGGCCTCGGCGGCGAGGCGGGCAGGAAGCATGACCAGGAAGACGTAGGCGAAGAGCGAGACGGTGTTGATGCCGTAGGGCAGGGCGCACACGTCCGCCTTCCCGGTGGAGCGCCCGAGCTGCATCGCCTGCCAGGCGTAGAAGAGGTTCCCGACGAGCAGGGAGACGGCGGCGCCGGGCAGGACGCGTCCGAAGACGAGCCCATCCGGGAATCCGAGCACACCCTTGCACAGCGCCGTCAGCACCAGGAGCTGGACCAGGTTGTCCAGCGCCAGGCCGAAGAACCCGTCCACGTCCCCGCGGACGAACCAGCGCATGCGGGCCGGAATGGACGGGTGGGCGCCGTTCATGCCGGCATCACGTCAGCCGTTCTGGCAGGTGCAGCTGTAGTTCACCGTGACCCCGGGGCAGCCCGCCGCCACCAGGGCCTGGTTGCAGGCCGCGTCGGCGCTGCTCGCCGTCTCGGAGAGGTTGTTGTGCTGGGACCCGTCCGGGCAGGTGACGTCGCAGGTGTACTGGTTCGGATTGTTGCTTCCTCCGCAGGCACCCAGGACCAGCGCGGAGAGCGTCAGCAGACGACGGAGCACGGGTGAGCGCATGGCAGACCTCCGGGGTGGCCGGCGAGCCGAGCACAGCGGGCCCGGCGCCGGCAACGTCCACCGGCTGCACGCACCGGGAAGCGTTCACTTTCCGGCGTGGATGGCCATCACGTCCCGGAGCAGCTTGATCGCCTCGGCCCGGGGCCGCTGGAAGGCGTTCCGGCCCATGATCGACCCGAAGCCGCCACCGTCCTTGATCCCGCGGATCTCCTCCAGCACCGCTGGGGTGTCCTTGGCCTCGCCGCCGGAGAAGATCACCACCCGGTGCCCGGCGAAGCACGCCTGGACCACCAGCCGGACCCGGTCGGGCAGGGTCTTGATGGGCAGGTTGTACTTCTCGAACACTGCCTTGGCCTCGGCCTGGCCCACGACTTCCTTGGGCGGTTTGACCTTGATCACGTGGGCGCCCATCTGGGCGGCGATCTGCGCGCCGTAGGCCACCACGTCCACCGCCTGCTCGGCTTCCTTGGGGACACCGCTGCCGCGCGGGTAGGCCCACACCACGGTGGGAAGGCCGAGCTCCTTGGCTTCAGCGACCACCTCGCGCAGCTCCTCGAGGAGGACGTTGCGCGCACCGGACCCCGGATAGATGGTGTAGCCCACCGCCGCGCAGCCGAGCCGGACCGCGTCCCGGGCCGAGGCGGTCAGCGCCGATGCCGGCTCCATCTTGGACAGCGAGTCGGAGTTGTTCAGCTTGAGGATGAGCGGAATCTCTCCGGCGTGGTGACCGGCCACAGCCTCCAGGAAGCCGAGCGGCGCCGCATAGGCGTTGCACCCGGATTCGAGGGCCAGGCCGATGTGGTACGCGGGGTCGTAGCCGGGCGGGTTGGGGGCGAAGGAGCGCTGCGGCCCGTGCTCGAACCCCTGGTCCACCGGCAGGATGACCATCTTGCCGGTGCCGCCGAGGACCCCGGTCATCAGCATCCGGGCGAGGTTGGCCTTGGTGCCCGGATTGTCCGAGGGGTACCAGGACAGGATCTCCTTCACGCGCTCGGTCAGGGGCATGGTCGTGCGGCCTCGTCGAGAAGTGACAGGCGACCATACACCAGGGGGCCGGCCGGACGGTGGTCGGCTCGCCCGGTGCTCAGAGCGGGCGGTCGTAGATGCGGTAGGTCTTGTAGCGGCGCGCTCCCATCGATTCGATGGCTCTCACCATGAGCTCGTTGTCCTCGGTGACCCACCCCAGCTCCGCGCCGTCGTAGCCGAGCCGGCGCGCCGCCCGGAGGGTTTCCAGATACAGGAGCGCGTCCAGCCCCCGGCGCCGGAAGCCGGGCTTGATCCCGAAGAGCAGCACCCGGAGGCGATCGATGTCCCGGGCCGCCCAGGCCATCCGCGCCAGCCCCACCGGGAGGCCCCACCGGGTGAGGTATCCGCCGGCCGCCTGGATGGCGCGGTTGGAGTCGGGGAGGGTGACGGAGAAGGCCACCGGCTCGCCGCGCACCTCGGCGATGAGGCACAGCTCGGGGCGAACCCGGACCAGCGGCCGGAGCCGGGCCACGATGGCGTCGAACTCCTCCTCGTTGAGAGGCTGGAAGAGCCAGGCCGGGTCCATCATCGCGTTGTAGATGCTCTTCAGCCGCCGGATCTCCTCGGGGAGCTGGCGGAGCGACACCGGGCGAACCCGGACGCCCTGCTGCTCGCGGAGACGCTCCGCCACCCGGACCACCTTCTCCGGCGGGGCCAGCGCCGTGCTCAGGTCGTAGGCGAAGAGATCCTTCATCTTCCGGAGCCCCCAGCCCTCGAGGAGCGCGCCGTAGTACCGGAAGTTGTAGGGCATCATCATCGCCGGAGGAAAATCGAACCCCGCCACCAGGACGCCGCAGTCGTGGTTGGTGGAGAGATTGACCGGCCCGGTGAGCACCTTCATCCCGCGCCGCCGGGCGAACTCCGCCGCCCGGTCGAGCAGCGCCCCCGCCACAGCGGGATCGTCCGCGGCGTCGAACATTCCGAAGAATCCCGTCTCCTGGTCGTGGAACTGGTTCCAGGCCGCGTCGTCGATGGCGGCGATGCGCCCCACCACCTCTCCCTGACGGCGGGCGAGATAGAGCTCGACCTCGGCGTGGGAAAAGAAGGGGTTTCTCTCGCGGTCGAGGAAGTCGCGGCGCTCGGCGACGATGGGGGGAACGAAATACGGGTCGTGGGCGTAGAGATCGATCTGGTAGCGGATGAAGGCGTCGAGCTCCGACCGGGTGCGGACCGGCTCGACCACGACGTCCGGCGGTGGCACGGCGGCCACCCTCGGCTGGGGACGGGCTTGCGGCATCAGACCATTCCTTGCTGGCGGTACCAGGCGACGGTCTGCGCCAGGCCGCCCTCGAGCGGGTAGCGCGGCTGGAAGCCGAGCTCGACCACCGCCCGCTCCGGCGTGCAGGTCCACGCCTCCTGGGCCATCTCCCGCGCCTTGTCCCGGTTGAGGATGGAGACCGTCCCCCGGACGCGGGCGGCCAGCTCGGACCCGGCGGCGGCGAGCCAGCCCACCGACTCGGGGAGCGCCAGCACCCGCGCTCGCCGGCGACCCAGCGCGCGGGCCAGGGCGACGCAGAACTCCTCCCAGGCATAGAGCCGGGGGTCGGCGACGAAGTACACGCCGCGCACCGGATCACCCGGCGAGAGGGTCTCTCCTCGCTCGCCGGCGGCGACCAGCGCCTGGCACAGATCGTCGACGTGGATGAACGAGAACTGCTTCGGGCCGAGCCCGGACTTCAGGAAGAGACCCCGGCGAGCCATCGCCAGGAGCGGCGGAAGGTTCACCTCGTCGCCCGGGCCGTAGACGAAGGGAGGACGGAGGACGACGGCCCGGACGGAGCTCGACTCGGCGCGCACCGCGTCCTCGGCGGCGAGCTTGCTGCGCCCGTAGAACGACACCGGCCGCGGGGTCTCGTCCTCGGAACGGGGGCGGCCGATGCGAGCCGGTCCGGCCGCGGCCAGCGAGGAGCAGACCACCAGCCGGGGAGCGTTCCCCCGCCGGGCCACGGCGCGGGCCAGCAGCCGGGTGGTCTCGGCGTTCCCGCGGAGGTAGCCGTCCTCGCCGGTGGCCTTGGTCACGCCGGCCAGATGCTGGACCACGTCGACTCCCTCCAGGGCCCGGTCGAGCCCCTCGCCGGTTCCCAGATCTCCCTCGACCAGGGTGACCCCCAGCCGTTTCAGGGTCTCCCTCCGCGAGGTCCGGCGCACGAGCGCGCTGACCGCATGGCCGCGCTCGACCAGGTGGCGTGCCAGGGCGCCGCCCACGAAACCGCTCCCGCCGGTGAGGAAGACTCGCATCGGATCGGCCGCAGCCTCAGGCGATGGCCCGCTGGTAGATGCGGTAGGTCTTGGACCGGGCCCCACCCATCGACTCGATGGCCCGGTTGACCAGGTCGTTGTCCTCGAGCGTCCAGGAGATCTCCCCGCCGCTGTAGCCCAGCCGGCGCGCGGCGGTGAGCGTATCCAGGTAGAGGATGGCGTCGAGCCCCCGGCGTCGGAACCCCTCCTTGATCCCGAGGGTAATCAGCCGGAGCCGCCGGATGCGCCTCGCCGCCAGCACCAGCCGGAGCAGCCCGATGGGCAGGCCGAACCGCGTCAGTCGCCCGCCGGCCGCCTTGAGGGCGAAGTTGGCGTCGGGGATGGTCATGGAGAAGGCGACGGGCTCGCCCTTCACCTCGGCGATGAGGAGGAGCTCGGGGACCACCAGGGGCTTCATCTCCTTGGCCATGTGGTCGAACTCGGCCTCGGTCATGGGGACGAAGCCCCAGTTCTTCTCCCAGGCGGAGTTGTAGATGTCCTTCACGCGCTGGACCTCGGCGGCGAAGTCGTTCATCCGCACCGGACGCACGAGCACGCCCTCCCGCTGGCGGATCTTCTCCGCCACCCGCACCACCCGCTCCGGGGGCGGCTGGGCCGAGGACATGTCGAACGCCCAGAGGTCCTTGGCCTTGGTCAGCCCGGAGGCCTCGTAGAGCGCCGGGTAGTAGCGCGGGTTGTAGGCCATCATCACCGCCGGCGAGGCCTCGAACCCCTCCACCAGCACCGAGCACTCGTAATTGGTGGAGAAGTTCACCGGGCCAACCATCTCCGGGAATCCCTGGGACCGGAGCCAGGTGGCGGCGGCGTCGAACAGGCTCCGCGCCACGGCCAGGTCATCGATGCTCTCGAACATCCCGAAGAAGCCGAGGTTGGTGCCGTGGAACTGGTTGTACCGGGGGTCGACCACGCCGGCGATCCGCCCCACCACCTCGCCCTGGCGGCGGGCGAGAAAGAGCTCGGCGGTGCCGAACTCGAACCACGGATTCTTGGAGCGATCGAGGAAGTCCCGCCGCTCCATCTCCAGCGGCGGCACCCAGTTGGGATCCCCGCGGTAGAGCCGGTAGGGGAAGCGGATGAAGGCGTCGCGGTCCGCCCCCGACTGGACGGTGGTCACGGTGACGTCGGCTCCGGAGGCCGGCGCCTCCGGATCATCGAGCTTCTGCGCGGAGGAGGCCACCGGGGTCAGGCCTCCGGTTGCTTCCCGTTCTTGATGAACAGGTTGGCCCCGGCCTCGAGCAGCCGGCCGGGGATCTCCGAGCGCATCGTCCACAGCCGCAAGGGGGCGGATCCGAGCCGCTTGAGATCATCCGGCTGCAGATTCGCCGCCCGCCAGGTGAGCGTCTCCACCGCGTCGGAGAGCTTGCGGGCCATGTCCCGCGAGGAGAGGCGGGCGATGGACTCCAGGGAGAAGCCCCGATCGGCGAGGAGCCCGGCCGACGCGGCCGCCCAGCGCTGGGTGGCCTGGTTGGACATGACGAAGGTGCCCGGCCGGGCGACCTTCACCGGGACGTAGGTGCTCGGCCTGGTCTCGGGGATGACTCCCAGCTTCCGGCCGACCTTCTCGAAGGTCTCCAGCACCCGATCCAGCTGGGCATCGGTGTGAGTGGCCATGTAGCTGGTGCGGATGAGCGAGTGACCCGGCTCCACGGCCGGGGGGATGACCGGATTGGCGAAGACGCCGCCCTCGAAGAGCGACTTCCAGAAGCGGAAGCACTTCACCTGATCGCCGACCAGCACCGGCACCACCGGGGTGACCGAGACCCCGGTGTCGTAGCCCATCGCCCGGAGCCCGTTGTGCATCTTCTCGGCGATGTCCATGAGGCGGGTCCGGCGCTGAGGCTCGGTCTCGATGATCTCCAGCGCCTTCAGCGCCGCGGCCACGGCCGCCGGGGTCATCGACGCGCTGAAGATGATCGGCCGTGACTTGTGCTTGATGTAGTTGATGACCTCGAAGGGGCCGGCGAGCACTCCGCCCAGCGAGGCGAAGCTCTTGCTGAACGTCCCCATGACCAGATCGGTGTTCGCCTCCAGGCCGAAGTACTCCGCCACGCCGCGGCCGCGCTCGCCGAGGACGCCCATCGAGTGGGCGTCGTCGATCATCACCCGCGCCCGGTAGCGCTGGGCGAGCTCGACGATCTTCGGGAGGTTGCACAGGTCCCCCTCCATGGAGAAGACGCCGTCGGTGACGATCAGCTTTCCCGCGTCCGGGTCGGCCGAGGCGAGCAGCTTTTCCAGGTGCTCCATGTCGTTGTGGCGGAACTTGCGCTCGTCGCCGAAGGAGAGCCGGATGCCGTCCACCAGCGAGGCGTGGTTGGCGCGGTCGGAGAAGACGAGGTCGTGGCGCCCGAGGAGGCCGGACATGGCGGCGAGGTTGGTCTGGAAGCCGGTGGAGACGACCACCGCCGCCTCGCGGTCGAGGAACTTGGCCAGGCGGCCCTCCAGCTCCTCGTGGAGGACGAGCGTTCCGTTGAGGAGCCGGCTGCCGGAGCAGGTGCTCCCGAAGCGCTTGATGGCGCTCTGGGCCGCCTCCTTGACGCGAGGGTCGCCGGCGAGCCCGAGGTAGTTGTTGGACCCGGCCATCACCAGCCGCCGGCCCTCGATGTCCACCTCGGTGCTGCCGTGCGAGGCCTCGATGGGGCGAAAGTAGGGGTAGAGTCCCGCCGTCTTGGCGATGCGGTAGTCCTTCCACGCACTGCACTTGTCGAAGACGTCGCTCATCGGACTGCCCCCCTCCTCGAGGGGCGGGGCCGGGCACGTGAGGTCGCGCGCGCCGCAGGCCGCGAGCTTGTAAAGGGCCGCCCCCTTCGAAGTCAAGGTTCGGAGGATCCAAAACTTCTCAAGTAAATCAGTATCTTGCGCGTGAGTATGTTCATGAGCCGAACTTGGCTCACTTGCCTCAAATAGAGCAATCACTTGCTCATTAGGGCCTGGCGCGTGCCCCCGCGTTGCCCGAGCCCCCCACGACGACTGAAGGGCCATGGGCGTGCTCGCGAGCCCCAAGCTGGGCCGGAAGCCCCCAGAATTCCATGAGGTTCGCCCCTGTGCCGGCTGGTTGAAAGGCGTGGATCCGGGTGCTACACGAGGCGAAACATGCCCTCCCAGCGTCGTCGTCCGCCCCGCCGCGCTGCCAAGGACGCCCCTCGAAAGCTCTCGGGCCGTACCGCGCGCGCTCCCACGGCCCGCCAGGGCCGCCCCAGGGGCCGGAGCCAGGCCGCTGCCGGTCAGACGCGAGTCTACGACACGTCCGCCGTGCGCACGGCCGCGCGCGACGTCGCCCGCTGGGAGGCGGAGGTGCTGGCCCCGGTCGCCCGGAAGCAGCCGCTCCGGAGTCCGGCCTTCGCCACCGATTCGGGCATCCCCATCCCACCGGTGGTCACCGCCGCCGACCGCCGCTCCGAGCCCCTCGAGGCTCTCGGCCTCCCTGGACAGTACCCGTTCACCCGCGGCGTCCAGCCGACGATGTACCGCGGTCGGCTGTGGACGATGCGCATGTTCGCCGGCTTCGGCTCGCCGGAGGACACCAACCGGCGCTTCAAGTACCTCATGGCGCACGGCACCACCGGGCTCTCCACCGCGTTCGATATGCCGGCGTTGATGGGCTACGACGCCGACCACCTCATGAGCCGGGGCGAGGTGGGGAAGGAGGGAGTGGCCGTCTCGTCCCTCCGCGACTTCGAGGTCCTCTTCGACGGCATCCCGCTCGACCAGGTGACCACCTCGATGACCATCAACGCCTCGGCCATCGTCGCGCTCTGCATGTACATCGCCGTCGGCGAGCAGCAGGGAGTTCCGATGTCGAAGCTGGGCGGCACCATCCAGAACGACATGCTCAAGGAGTACATCGCCCAGAAGGAGTGGATCGTCCCACCCCGTCCGGCGGTGCGCATCGTGGTGGACATGATCGACTTCTGCAGCCGGAACATGCCGCGCTGGCACCCTGTCTCGATCAGCGGCTACCACATCCGCGAGGCCGGAGCGACGGCGGTCCAGGAGCTCGCCTTCACCCTGGCCGACGGGATGGGGTACGTGGAGGAGTGCGTCAAGCGGGGCCTGGCCGTGGACGACTTCGCCCCGCGCCTCTCCTTCTTCTGGGACGTGCACAACGACTTCTTCGAGGAGATCGCCAAGTTTCGCGCCGCCCGCCGCATCTGGTCGCAGGTCATGCGCGAACGGTTCGGGGCCCGGGATCCGCGCAGCCTCCAGCTCCGGACCCACGCCCAGACCGCCGGGGTCAGCCTCACTGCCCAGCAGCCGTACAACAACGTCGTCCGCACCGCGGTTCAGGCCCTGGCGGCGGTATTCGGCGGCACCCAGTCCCTGCACACCAACTCGCTGGACGAGACCTACGCCCTTCCCACCGAGGAAGCAGCCACGCTCGCCCTGCGCACGCAGCAGATCCTGGCGCACGAGTCCGGCGTGGACCGGGTGGTCGACCCCCTCGGGGGGAGCTACTACGTCGAGTACCTGACCGACGAGATGGAGCGGCGCGCCCTGGAGTACATCCGGCGCATCGACGAGATGGGCGGCATCATCCGCGCGGTGGAGGAGGGCTACCCGCAGAAGGAGATCGCCGAGAGCGCCTACCGGTTCCAGCGCGAGGTGGACGAGGGCGAGCGGGTGGTGGTGGGAGTGAACGCCTTCCAGGCCGACGAGCACGAGCCGGTGGAGATCCTCAAGATCGACGAGTCGGTGGCCGAGGCGCAGGTGGCCCGCCTTCGCAAGGTCAAGGCGGAGCGGGACCCGCGGGCGGTGGCCGGCGCGCTGGCCCGGGTAGAGGCCGCCGCGCGGGGCACGGCCAACCTCGTGCCTCCGGTGCTGGAGGCGGTGAAGGCCTACGCCACCCTGGGCGAGGTGAGCGACGTGTTCCGCAGGGTGTGGGGACAGTACCGAGAGGGAGGCGCGTTCTAGGGCGGGCAGGACATGGCCGAGCGCACTCTGAGGATCCTCGTCGCCAAGCCCGGCCTCGACGGCCACGACCGGGGCGCGAAGATCATCGCCCGGGCCCTGCGCGACGCGGGCATGGAGGTCATCTACACCGGGCTCCACCAGACGCCGGAGATGATCGTCAGCGCCGCCGTGCAGGAGGACGTGGATGCCATCGGGCTGTCGATCATGTCCGGGGCACATATGACCCTCTTCCCGGCGGTCATCGACCTGCTCAAGGAGAGGGGGGCAGGGGACATCGGGGTGTTCGGGGGCGGTATCATCCCGGACGAGGACATCCCGAGGTTGAAGCAGTTGGGCGTGGCGGAGATCTTCACCCCGGGCAGCGCGATGCAGGACATCGTCCAGTGGATCCGGGGACACATCCAGGCCCGCTCCTGAGCCTTCGCACCCGGCTTCCGGCCCGGGTCTCCCTCTACGAGGTGGGGCCGCGCGACGGGCTCCAGAACGAGCTGCGGTCCGTCCCGCTCCGGGACAAGCTCCGGCTCATCCGCGCGCTGGTGGATGCCGGGGAGCGCCGCATCGAGGTGACCTCCTTCGTCAGCCCGAAGTGGATCCCGCAGCTCGCCGACGCCGACGAGCTGCTGGCCAGGATGGACCGGCCGGAGGGGGTGACCTTCTCGGCGCTGGTCCCCAACCTCAAAGGCCTGGAGCGAGCCAAGGCAGCCG
>DASPUU010000008.1:0-9344 GCA_035622755.1 Myxococcaceae bacterium | reverse complement strand
GTAGACCCGGAGCAGGACCACCGACACGCCGTCGCCCTGACGCCAGAAGGCCCACTCGCTGCGCGTGCCCTCCGGATGGATGCCGGCGCCCTGCGCGGGCGGCCGGGGGACGGCGGCCAGGGCGAGCAGCGCGGAGCGCTTCACCCAGGCGTCGAAGCCCGAGTCACCCGAGGAGGCGACCAGGTCGGCGTGGACGACGTGTCCCTCGGCGTCCTGCTCGATGCGCAAGACGGCGGCCGGGGGAACCTGCGTCTTGCGGAAGAGCTCGAAGGGCTGGATGAGCGAGGTCTGGGTCGGGGCCATCGGGCCGAGCAGCCGCCGGATCAACTCCCCCTCGCGTCCGGAGACATCGTGCTGGTTCATCTGGGGCAAGGGCTCGCCCGGCGGTGCCGGATCGGGAGGCGCCTCGGCGGCCTCGAGCGCCGCCAGCCAGCCCTGGATCCAGCGCTGCGCACCGGAGGGAGTCCCGGCCCGGGGCGAGCCGGCGGGCGGAGGCGTTCCCAGGCCATCCCGGAGGGCGTGGGCCAGCGTCGAGAAGTAGCTGTCCACGCCGGCCGCCACCCGTTGCTCGGCGAGGTTGGACAGCCGCCAGGTCTGGATGCGCCGGGCAAGGACCGCCTCCGGGGGGCCGGCATCGGCCAGCTCCGTGCCGGCGACCTCCGGGACGGCCACCGCCAGGGCCCCTTCGGGAAACAGGTTGGGGGGAGCGAGCGGAGCGTCGCCGCCGGGCCGGACCGGGTGTGCCGGGGGCGGGGAGGGGGCCGCCGCCTGCACGGGCGGCGCGCCAGCGGTCCGTCCCGGGCCGGCGCGTCGCTCGGTGGCCCGCGTGCCGGCGGTCCGGGGGAGCTCGACGATCTCCACCGCCAGCGGCCGTGGTGGGATGGCGCGCGAGGCCTCGCGGGGGAGGCGCAGGAGAAGCGCCAGGACCAGGACGTGCAGCCCGAGCGAGAGCCCGAGCGCGAGGAGCAGGCGTCGGCGCACCGGCCGCCATCTAACACCCAAATCTCGACCACCGCGCTCCCGAGGGAGGCGCTCAGGGCGCGCCGAGCAGGTCGAGGAGGGCGTCCGGCTCGGCGGCCGCGTGCAGCCGGACGCGGTCCCCGGCGGCGAGGAACCCGGACCCCGCCGCGTGGTCGAGGAAGCGGAGCAGGGGCGCGAAGTAGCCGCCCACGTCGAGCACCCCGACTGGATGCCCGTGCAGCCCGAGCTGCTGCCAGGTGAGCGCCTCGAACAGCTCGTCGAGCGTTCCGAAGCCGCCCGGGAGTGCGACGAAGGCGTCGGCCTGAGCCGCCATCCGTGCCTTGCGCGCGTGGAGGCCGTCGGTGAGCACGAGCTCGGTGAGGCCGGGATGCGCCAGCTCCACGGTGGCCAGAGCGCGGGGCAGGACCCCGGTCACCGGGGCTCCGGCGGCCAGCGCGGCATTGGCCAGAACGCCCATCAGCCCCACCTGGCCTCCACCGTAGACCAGGCCCAGTCCCCGGGCGCCCAGCCGCTCGCCGAACCGGGCGGCCGCGTCCGCGAAGCGCGCCGAGCCGCCCGACTTCGCCCCGCAGAACACGCAGACGTGGAACCGCCCGCTCACGGGAGGTGGACGCCTCCCGAGCCGGCCAGGAGGTAGATGGCCAGCGCCAGGCCCCCCGCCAGGAACGGCCAGAGGACGTCGAACCGTCGGCCCCAGAACCGCAGCACGCCCCCGCAGGCCAGCCCGGCGAGGAAGCCGCCCAGGTGGCCCTGCCAGCTGACGTGGGGGAGGAGGCTGATGATCACCACCAGGGCGAGCTGGGAGAGGAGCTGGCGCCGGCTCTCGCGGCTGATCACCGGCAAGAGCACCCCGGCCCACCCGAGGATCATCCCCGACGCGCCCACCACCGGGTGCTCGAAGCCGAAGGCCAGCACCATCGCGCTGCTGCCCAGGGCCGAGATCAACGACACGGCGACCATGCGGGGCGTCCCGAGGATCCGCTCCACCGGGAAGCCGAGGCTGGCCACGGTCATCATGTTGAAGAGGATGTGCGTGACGTTGGCGTGGACGAAGAGGACGCTCAGGACGCGCCACCACTGCCCGGCCTGGACCGCCGGCCCGTAGAGCGCCCAGAGGCGCGAATCGAGCAGCGGGACCTGAGCCATCTGTCCGAGGAACACCGCCACGCACACGCCGATGAGGGCGGTGCAGAACGGGGGCAGCGGCGCCCGGGTGGGGGCTGCCGGCGCCGGTCGGGGCGCCGGGGGCGGCCCGACGTCGGGCCCGAACGGGTCGGAGCGGGGCATCACCATGTCCGGTCGTCCCTCACACCTCCCGGAAGACGATCGTGTCCTTGGCCCAGTTGTGGTCGTCCCGGTTCGGGTAATCGAGGTTGAAGTGCAGGCCCCGGCTTTCCTTCCGCCGGGTGGCGCACTCCACGATGAGGTGCGCCACCTCGGCGATGTTCCGCAGCTCGATGATGTCGCGCGTGACCTTGAACCGCCAGTAGTAGTCGCGGATCTCCTCGCGGAGGAGGTCCAGCCGCCGGCGCGCGCGCATCAGCCGCTTGTCGCTCCGCACGATGCCCACGTAGCTCCACATCAGCCGGCGGACCTCGTCCCAGTTGTGGGTGACGATGACGCTCTCGTTGGGGTCCACCGCCGCGCCCGGGTCCCAGGGGGGCACGTCGGCCGAGGGGAGCGTCACCCTCTTCACCTCCTCGGCGGCGGCCCGCGCCCCGCGATGTCCGAAGACCAGCCCCTCGAGGAGCGAGTTGGAGGCCAGCCGGTTGGCGCCGTGGAGCCCGGTGTGCGCCACCTCGCCCACCGCATAGAGGCCGGGCACGGTGGTCCGCCCGACCAGGTCGGTCACCACGCCGCCGCACTGGTAGTGGGCGGCCGGGACGACGGGGATGGGCTGAACGGCCATGTCCACGCCGAACTGCTTGCAGGTCTCGTAGATGTTGGGGAAGCGCTCGATGAGGAAGCTCCGCCCGAGGTGGGTCATGTCCAGCAGGACGAAGTCGTCGCCGGTCCGCTTCAGCTCGCTGTCGATGGCCTTGGCCACCACGTCGCGGGGAGCCAATTCTTTGAGTGGGCTGTACCGGTCCATGAACTGCGCGCCGTTCCGGAGCCTGAGCTTCCCCCCCTCGCCCCGGAGCGCCTCGCTGATGAGGAAGTTCTTCGCCTCCGGGTTGAAGAGGCAGGTGGGATGGAACTGGTAGAATTCCATATTGGCGATGTGGGCCCCGGCGCGGTAGGCGATGGCCACGCCGTCCCCGGTCGCGACGTCGGGGTTGGTGGTGTAGAGGTAGACCTTGCCCGCCCCGCCGGTGGCCAGCACCACCACCTTGCCGAGGAAGGTCTCGATTTGCCCGGTGGGCAGGAGAACGTAGAGGCCCAGCGCCCGGCCGCCGGCTCCGTGGCCCGGATGCCGCTCGACGACCAGGTCGATGGCCGCGCTGTCCGAGACGAACTGGATGTTCGACCGGTCGTCACAGGCGGCGAGCAGCACCCGCTCCACCTCACGGCCGGTGATGTCCCCGCTGTGGACGATGCGGCGGCGTGAATGCCCACCCTCCCGGGTGAGGTCCCAGGCCCCGTCCGGCCGGCGGTTGAAGTCCGCCCCCAGCGCCGCCAGCTCGCGGACCCGGTCCGGACCCTCGTGCACCGTCACCTCCACCGCATCCGGGTGGTTGAGCCCGCTCCCGGCGGCGAGCGTGTCCTGCTCGTGCTGGGCGAAGGAGTCGGCGGTGCTCAGGACCGAGGCGATTCCCCCTTGCGCATAGACGGTGTTCGACTCGCTCCGGCTGCGCTTGGTGAGGACGCACACCGTCCCCGCCTGCGAGGCCTCGAGCGCGAAGGAGAGGCCGGCCACTCCGCCGCCGACGACCAGGAAGTCGAAGCGCTGGGGCATGACAGCCAGGCGCTTAATCTTCACAAGTCCTGGAAACAAGGCCGTTTCTTGAGGGTCCGGACAGGGGGGGCTAAGTTCCAGAGCTTGGCCGTGCGTGCCCTGGTCCTCCTCCTCTCCCTGTGCGCCGCCTCGCCCGCCGCGGCGAGCGCCATCTACACGTACACCCTCAAGGACGGGACCATCGTCTACACCAACGTCCCGCCGGCCGGGGTGAAGGCGCGCCGGCTGGGTGGGCAGTTCCGCCCGGCGCCCAAGCCCACCGATCCGCCCGCGCCGGTGGTCATCTCCGACTCGCTCGTCGAGGAATGGATCGCCCGCGCGGCGGCCAAGTACAACATCCCGCTCCCGCTGGTGCGCGCGGTGATGCACGCGGAGAGCAACTTCGACCGCTTCGCCGTCTCCGCCAAGGGGGCCAGCGGGCTGATGCAGCTCATGCCGTCCACCGCCCGGGCGATGTACGTCCACGACATCTTCGACGTGAAGCAGAACATCGAGGGCGGGGTGCGTTACCTGCGCGTCCTGGCCAACGAGTTCGACGGCCAGATGGAGAAGATGCTCGCCGCCTACAACGCCGGCCCGGACGCGGTCCACCGCTTCGACGGCAACGTTCCCCCCTACGACGAGACGCAGGCCTACGTGCGCAAGGTGCTGGCGCTCTACTTCAAGTACAAGGAACAGGCGCAAGCCGAGGCCGGGCCGAGCTCCGCCGGAAGGGCATCATGGCAGTGATCCCCGGGACCGGAGGGGACGACGCCTTCCTCACGCTTCTCTACCGCGGTGGTGAGCTCCTCCAGGCGGGGCAGCTCGAGGAGGCGCGTGCCCAGCTCGAGGCCGCCTACCAGCTCCAGCCGGACAACGAGAAGGGGCAGAACCTGCTCGGGCTGGCCTACTTCAAGCTCGGCCACTTCGACCGGGCGGCGGAGATCTACGAGGGGCTGGTCCGGGACAATCCCGGTGACCCCACCCTCCGCGTCAACCTCGGTCTGGTCTACCTCAAGGCCGGGCAGCTGCAGCGCGCGGTGCGCGAGTTCGAGCAAGCCGTCGAGCTGGCCCCGGACCACGCCAAGGCCCACAACTACCTCGGGCTGGCCCTGGCCCAGGCCGGGGAGTACGGCCGCGCCCGCGAGGCGTTCCTGCGCGCCGGGTCGGATGCCATGGCCGAGAAGATGGCGCGCGCCCTGGCCCAGGACCGCGCTCCCCGTCCACCCTCCGCCCCGGCCCCGGCCGCCCTGACGCTGGCGGCGTCGAAGACCTTCGTCGGGATGGTGGCCGCGGCCGCGCCCACCGCCCCGCCGCCCGAGGCGCGCCCCTACGACGCCATGCTCTCCCAGGGCCTCGGCGGCAGCGCCCCCCCTCCCGGCATGCGGGCCGTGCCCCCACCGCCGCCACCCATCCCGCTGGTGGTCGAGGCCGGGCGCCGCCAGGTGGCGGCCGGAGAGGACGAGCCGCTCGGCCCGGTGGCGCAGGAGGCGCCGCCCCCGCGCCCCTCCGCGCCGGTGACCAGCGCCGAGCTGTCGCAGCTGGCGGCCAGCCTGCGCCTGGTGGGAGAGGCGGAGGCCTCGCCCTTCGCGGTGAACGAGGACTCGGTGCTGGTCACGGTGCGCGGCGAGCTGCTCATCCGCGCCTCGGGGATGATCGGCTTCACCGGCTCGCTCGAGTTCCGGCCCGAGTTCAAGCGCTTCCGCGGGCGCGTCACCGACCGGCCCTTCGGCGAGGGCGCGGAGCGGATGATGCGCGTCCAGGGGCAAGGGATGGCGTGGGTGGCGCGGGAGGGCCGGCGCTTCCTGGCGGTGAGCCTGGGCGACGAGGGCGCCTACCTCCGCGAGCCGATGGTCTTCGGCTTCGAGGAGCAGCTCAGCTTCGAGAACGGGCGCGTTCCCTCCGATGTCGCGCCCGACCTGGACCTGGTGCACCTGGCCGGCATCGGCCAGGTCCTGCTCAGTCCGCCGGGGGCGCTGCGCTCGCTCGAGGTCCGCCCCGACGCGCCGGTGACCATCCCCTTCGAGCACTGGGTGGGGTGGCAGGGGCAGATCGCCCCCCGCGTGCTCTCCATGCCCTGGGACGGTCCGCGCGGCGGAGCGGCGGTGGCGGTGGAGCTGACCGGGGAGGGCTTCGCGCTTCTCTGCGTCGGGGCCGGGTAGCGGCCTTCGCTCAGTGGCCCGGTCCGGAGGGCGCGCGAGTGCAGCGCACTCCGCCGCGGTCCATCTCGGCGATGCACTCGTTGCAGGGGACGCAGCCGGAGGCGGTCGTTTCCCCGAGCTGCATCCGCCGCGGGAGATCCGAGTCGTGGAGGAGCGCCCGCCCCATCCCCACCAGCTCGAATCCGTCGTCGAGGGCACGGTCGACGGTGGCGAGTGACTTGAGCCCGCCGAGGAGCATGAGTGGAAGCCTCACCGCCGCCCGCATCCGGAGCGCGTCCGGACGCAGGAACGCCTCCTCGTAGGGATACTCCTGCACGAGCAGCTTCCCGAAGAGGAACAGCCCGGCCCTGGCCCAGACGCTCCGCTGAGCGTCCATCATCGCCCGGAGAGGGACGTTGCCCCGGAGCATGTAGAGGGGCGCTCGCGAGACGAAGCCACACGAGAGCACCAGCGCCTGGACGCCCTCCGTCTCCAGCCGGCGTGCCGTCTCGATCGCCCCGTCGATCTCCAGCCCGCCCGGAAAGCCATCCCGGAGGTTGACCTTGCAGAGGAGGACCTGGCGCTGAGCGGCCGCCCGCACCGCCCGCACGATCTGCACTGCGAGCCGGCTCCGGTTCTCCGGCGACCCGCCCCACCGGTCGCGCCGGCGGTTGATGCCGGGGGAGAGGAACTGCGAGACGAGATAGCCGTGCCCGAAGTGCAGCTCGATGGCGTCGAAGCCGGCGCCGTCGGCGATCCGCGCCGCGGCCGCGAACTCGTCGATGACGCGGGCGATGTCCGCCTCGCTCATCGCCCGGGCCAGGGACCGCCCGTAGATGTTCAGCCTGCGCGAGGGTCCCATCGGGCGCCCGCCCGCGAGCCGCCGGTCGGCGAAGTCCCCGCAGTGGCCGATCTGGAGGGAGGCCGCCGCGCCTTCCCGGTGAACGGCCTCGGTGAGCCGGCGGAGTCCAGGGACCGCCTCGGGCCCGAGCAGGAGCTGGGTGGCGTAGCTGCGTCCGGCCGGGGACACGGAGGCGTAGGCCACGGTGGTCATCGCCGCCCCGCCGGTAGCCACCCGGCGGTGATGCTCGACCAGCGCCGCCGACGGGATGCCGCCCGGGCACATCCCTTCGAAGGTGGCCGCCTTCACGATGCGATTCCGCAGCCGGAGAGGCCCGAGGGTGAAGGGAGTGAAGGCCCGGCTCATCGGGTGGCTCCGCCGAGCCAGCTCGCCCGGCGCCGGATGAGGTCCACCACCCACTGGGGGGTCAGCGCGGCGGCGAGCGCCAGGATCCGGTTCGAGAGGCCGGGCACGACTTCCGCCCGGCCGGCGAGCAGCCCGCGGACACCCGCCTCGGCGACCCGCTCCGGCTCGAGGAAGAGCCCGAGCCGCCGGCCGCGGCGGATGGTGGCCGCGGAGGTCTGGTAGAGCCCGGTGGGGGTCGGGCCGGGGGCGAGGCAGGTCACGCCGACGCCGTGCACGAGCATCTCGCTCCGAAGCGACCGGGCGAAGCCGCGCAGGTAGCGCTTGCTGCTCCCGTAGTAGGCGATTCCGGGGAAGTCTCGCCAGGCCGAGATGCTGGAGACGATGAGGATGTGCCCGCGGCGCCGCGCGCGCATGTCGCGACCGAAGAGGGAGCAGAGCAGGGAAGGGGTGACCACGTGCAGCTGGAGGAGGGCCCCGGCCCGGTCCAGCGGCGCATCGGCCGCCTCGCCGGAGAAGAACATGCCGGCGTTGTTGACCAGCACGTCGACCTCCAGGCCCATCGCCTGGACGCGTCGGTGCAGCTCCTCGGCTGCCTCGGGCCGGGTGAGATCCAGGCACAGGACGTGGACGGGAACCCCCAGCGCGGCCCGGAGCCCGGCCGCCGTCGCCTCGAGCGGGCCCGGACGGTCGCTGACCAGCACGAGCGCATACCCGCGCAGCCCGAGCCGCTCGGCGATGGCCTTTCCGATGCCCGAGCAGCCTCCGGTCACCAGGGCAACCGATCGACGGACCGGAGGGTGAGGAGCATCCGCGGGCACGAGGCATCCTACCAGGCGCGCATCCCCCGACCGCGGGATGCGGCGCAGGATTGGTACTCCTTCCGCGGAGGAATGGAGTAGACCTCGCGTCGTGGTCGACCGGCGGACGCGGAGGCATCGCAAGCGCGAGGAGCGCCGGCTGCGCAGGGCGGCTCGAAATCCGAGCGTCCTCCTGAAGGAGCTGAAGACCATCCCGAACATCCTCACGCTCGGGCGCATCGTCATCATCCCCTTCTTCATCTGGCTCACCTACAAGGCGGATCCGCTCTCCAGCTTCCTGGCCGCGGTGCTCTTCACCGTGGCGGCGGTGACCGACGTCATCGACGGTGTGCTGGCGCGGCGGCTGAACATGGTCACCGTGCTCGGGAAGTTCCTCGACCCGCTGGCCGACAAGCTCATCGTCATGGCGGCCATGGTGATGCTCGTCCGCCTGGGGCGGGTGGCGGCCTGGGCGGTGATCGTGCTCCTGGCGCGCGAGTTCCTGGTCACCGGCCTGCGCACCATCGCCGCGTCGGAGGGGATGGTCATTGCCGCCGGCCAGGAGGGGAAGTGGAAGACGAGCCTCCAGCTCACCGGGATCATCGCCCTCTGCGTGCACTACACCCATCCTTTGGACCTCATCTTCTGGACGGTCCCGGTGAACTACAACGCGGTGGGACAGGTTCTGCTCTACGTCTCCATCTTCTTCAGCGTCTGGAGCGCGGTCGGGTATTTCCGGGCCTTCGGGCAGATGCTTTCCAAGAGCCGCGGCGGAGCGCACGGGGCGCAGGGCGCTTGACGGCCCCGTCGGCCGGCCGCTACAAGGCTCGGCGTCGTCAGTAGCCCGTGCGGGAATAGCTCAGTGGTAGAGCATCGCCTTGCCAAGGCGAGGGTCGAGGGTTCAAATCCCTTTTCCCGCTCCAATAAGCCCCGGAAGTCGCGGGGCTTTTTGTTTCAACCGGACCAGCTGTATTTCGTCAGGTTCCTGGGCATGCGCCTGGGCATACGATGGGCTGGTGCCGAAGTAGGGGCCGGCGATCCGACCCGCTCCGTCCGCCCCCACACGCACAGGTACGTCCTTCAACGGCCCACGGTACGAGTTTGCCGAGCACTCTACGGACAAGGTGCCGAGGTGGGTCAAACGCGTGCACTGATGGACCTCACGCTGGCCTGCGGCCTCGGCAGGAGTCTCCCAACACAAGCGCGGCGACGCGCGCCTTGGGCTTGATCCGATTCGGTAGACAGTTGGACTACGCCGCTGCCCTTTCGAACTCGGCCGGCGCAGCGTAGCCGATGGCCGAGTGCATTCGCTCCTGGTTGTAGAAGACCTCGATGTAGTCGAA
>DASPUU010000007.1:0-12630 GCA_035622755.1 Myxococcaceae bacterium | reverse complement strand
ACCCCTGAGGGTCACCCGGCCTCCTGAGCCTCGATCCGTGGTCCGGATCAGCGACGCATGAAGTCGGGTGAGCCGCGATTGCCGCCGCGCATCTCGGGCGCGAGCTGGCTCGCGGGCAGGGCGGACGACATCCACTCGCAGAAGCGCATGCCCGTCCGTCGATGGCCCTTGGCCACCTCGGCGACTGCTTGCACTTCGGTTCGGGTGATCATTGTCTGCTCTGCTCCGACTTCGATTGCGGCGACGTAGGTACTCCCGTCACCACGCGGAGTCAAGGTGGGGTGGGGGAGCCCGCCGACGGGACGTGACGGGGCACGACGTCCCGTTCGATGGACGGTGAGGAAATCGACGTGAATCAATCTCGTGGTGATCCCGTCAGCCTCGTCGCCAGGGTTTGTCGAACCTGGTTTGACAAACATTCGGGACAGGCTTATGAGGCCCGCTTTATTTCTTGAGATTCGCCGTGCAGACGAGACTCGATAGGACGTTCGAACCAAGGTCCGGCCTCCCCGCCGGCGCATCGTGCGTCGAGGGACGAGGTCTGTCCGGCCATTCACCTCCGGAGGAAACCGGCTAGGGCTCCGGCCCCAGCGTGCCTTCTCCGGAGGCCGGGTTCCCTAAAGGGGCCCGGCCTCTCGCTTTTTGTAGTGGTTTTGAAAAGAGATGGCGGTGCGCCCATGCGGCGTTGCGGTGCCGCCCGGTCGTCGTCCCGGCCTGGAAAGCCGGGGCGTTGCTTCCGGTCGTCGCTCCAGCGCGTTCCGCGCCTCGGGCTCCGCTCGGCAAACGGGACCAGGCCGAAGACAGGTCCCACGTGACTCGTAATCACGCATGTGTGGCTCAGCCTGGAAGAGCACTGGAGCAATCCAGACGTCGAGGGTTCAAATCCCTTCACAGACGCCCGAGGCGCCGGTCGCGAGCCGGCTCCGACATCCGGCCGACCGGAGACCGGCGGCCCGCACCGGATGCCGCTGCGCGGCCATCCCCCGGGGCGCACGACGCAGAAGGCGTGCGCCGGGCCCCGGGGGACCGCCGCCGAGCCGCCCCGGCGCGCGCCCTGGCTCCGGCCGGGAGTGGGGGACGGAAGCGGAGGCCCGTGAGGGGCCGGCGCCTCACTTTTTCGAAGCACCGAGGTTCCAAGAAGCGAAGACGAGCAGTCGAGAGGAGGAGAGACCCATGCGTATCGATGTTTCCCTGCGTGAGCGTGTCCTGGTGCTGGTGAACGGCAAGCCGGAGCGCTACCTCGGGCCGGGTCGTCACCGTCTCTGGCTGCCGCTCCTGGCCAACGTCCAGCTGGAGAAGTACGACACCGACGCACTGGTGGCGGACCTCCGCGCCGAGGCGCTGCCGCTCGTGCCGAAGGCCGACCTCGAGGTCGTCACCCTCTCGCCGACCGAGCGGGCGCTGGTCAGCCGGCGCGGCCGCCCGGCGAAGTGGCTGCAGAGCGGTGAGCGCCAGATCTGGACCGTGGACCCGACGGTCACCGACGAGGTGATCGACGTGTCGGGCGTGGCCACCGAGCCGCTCCGCGACGAGGTCAAGGCGCTCGTCCCGGCCGCCGACTACGTCGAGGCGACCGCCGTCGACGGAACGACCGTGGTCCGGTACGTGGACGGGGCGATCGACGCCGTGCTCGGCGCCGGTCGGCACGCCGCGTGGCAGGTGCGCCGCAAGGTCAACCTGGCGGTGATCGACCTGCGTGAGCAGCAGCTGGCGGTGAATGGTCAGGAGGTCATGACCAAGGACCGCGTGTCGCTGCGGCTCAACCTGACCGCGGCCTGGCGGGTGGCGGACGTGCGCCGTCTGGCGACGGTGGCGCGCGCCCCGGACGAGGTGCTCTACGTGGCGGTGCAGCTCGCCACGCGTGAGGCCGTGTCCACCCGCACGCTCGACGAGCTGCTCGCAGCGCGCGAGCAGCTGGGCCTGCAGCTCCAGCCGACGGTGGCGCAGCGCGCGCTGGCGGTGGGACTGGAGCTGCTCGACCTCGGCGTGAAGGACCTCATTCTCCCGGGCGAGATGAAGGCGCTGCTCAACCGGGTGATCGAGGCCCAGAAGGAGGCCGAGGCGAACGTCATCCTCCGCCGCGAGGAGACGGCCGCCACCCGGTCGATGGCCCAGACGGCCAAGGTCCTGGCCGAGAACCCGCTGGTCGTCCGGCTCAAGGAGCTGGAGGCGTACAAGGAGCTGGCGGCCAAGGTGGGCCAGGTGCACCTGGTACTGGGCGAGGGCGCGCTCCCGCAGCTGCAGCTGCAGACCGCGCCGCGCAAGCAGGACTGACCGATGTGCAGGGGGCTCGCCCGCAGAGCGGGGGCGGGCCCTTTCGTTTCGTGGCACACTGCTGCGCATGTGCCGGAGCATCCGAGTCCTCTACAACTTCGATCCCCCCACCACCCGGGAGGAGATCCGGGCCGCCGCCGGCCAGTACGTGCGCAAGGTGAGCGGGCTGGCCCGCCCATCGGCCGCCGACACGGCCGTCTTCGAGCGAGCGGTGGACCAGGTCGCGGCCAGCACTGCCAAGCTGCTCGCCTCCCTCAGCGCCCGGACCACGGTGAGGACGCGGGAGCAGGAGCGCCTGAAGGCCCATGCCCGCTGGACGCAGCGAGTCGGGCGCCTCCCTGGCAGCTGACGGCCGGTCCCGCGCCTAGTCGGCGCGCATCGCCTCGACGGGATCGAGCCCCGCGGCCCTGGCCGCCGGGTAGATGCCGAAGGCCATGCCCACCACCGAGGCCATGGCCATCGCCAGGGCCACCGCCCAGGCGGGCACCTCGGTGGGAAATCCGAGCGCCCACCGGCCGAGGAAGGCAACGAAGTAGCCGGCCATCACCCCGAGCAGCCCTCCCATCACGGAGAGGACGACGGCCTCGGTGGCGAACTGGGCCAGGATGCGGCGCCGGCGGGCCCCGAGGGCCTTGCGGACGCCGATCTCGTGCGTCCGCTCGGTCACCGAGACGAGCATGATGTTCAGGATTCCGATGCCGCCCACGATGAGCGAGAGCAGACAGACGCCGAAGCTGGCGGCGGTGACCACGGTGGAGATCTGGTTGATGGTTTCGGTGGCCGACTCGTTGGAGAAGATGGTGAAGTCGCTCTCCTGGTCCGGCCTGAGGTTGTGCCGGTGGCGCATGAGCAGCTCCACGCTGTCCTGCGCGCGCTGCAGGGTGTCCGTCCCCCAGGCCTGCATGCTGACGTTCAGGGACCGGCTCTTCCCGAAGAGATCGAAGAACACGCCGATGGGGATGATGGCCGAGTTGTCGTAGCTCGAGCCGAGGAACCCACCCTGGCGGACGAGCACGCCGATCACCTGGAAGCTCCGCCCGCTGATTCGCACCGATTCGCCCACCGCCTCGGTGTCGGGGAAGAGCACCTCGGCCACGTCGGAGCCGATGACCGCCACCTGCGACCCCTCGGCCACCTCCGCCTCGCTGAAGGTCCGCCCGCGGAGAACGTTGAGGGCGTTGGTCTCGAAGAAGTGAAAGGTTCCGCCCCCGAGCTGGACGTTGGGCCGCGTCTCCCGGGCCGCGGTGGAGACCTTCTTCGGGCCGACGCCGTAGGCCTCGGCCGTGGCGCGGGCCACGTCGGGAAGCTGCCGCTGGATGGCCTCGAAGTCGGCGATGGTGATGTTGGGCCGGCGGTTGATCTTGTCCCAGTCCCAGTTCCCGAAGCCGGCCGGCCACTTCTGGAGCTGGAACCCGTTGGCCCCCAGCCCGGACAGGTCGGTGTTGACCTTGTTCCGGAGCCCTTCGAGCAGCGCCATCATGGAGACGACGGTGGCCACGCCGATGACGATGCCGAGCAGGGTGAGCACGCTCCGGAGCCGGTGACCCCAGAACGTCCTCAGCGCGAGCCGGAAGTTGTCGACGATCACCGCTCGCATGACGCTCGAGCTGACGCGCGATTTCATCCCTGCGCCGGGCCGGGCCGGGGCTCGGCGGCCCCGGGTCACCCCCGGCCATCCGGCTCCGGGACGGGGGTGGCCAGCGGCCGGGAGGGCTCGCAGTAGATGCGCTGCGCGGCGACGCTGGTCAGCTCGCGCTCCGGCCAGCGCAGGGCGGTCAGACGCCCGCCGAAGACGCAGCCGGTGTCGATGCACACCGTCTCGTGGATCCACTCCGGCTCGGGTGCCGGGGTGTGCCCGTACACCACCGCCGCCCGCCCCCGGTACTCGGAGGCCCAGTTGTGCCGGATGGCCAGGCCGTACTCGTCGGTCTCCCCGGTCGTCTCACCGTAGAGCGCGAAGGCGCGGACCACCGGCGAGTCGCGGCCCTGGAGCGCCTCCTTCATGCCGGCGTGCGCCACCACCAGAGCGCCGCCGTCGAGCACGTAGTGCGGCACCAGCTCGTCCAAGAAGCGAGCCACCGCGCGCCGGAACTCCGGCGTCTCGTGCGCCAGCTGCTCGAGCGATTGCTGGAGCCCGTGGGACACCCGGAGGCTCGCGCCTCCGAGCGCACGCCGCAGCTTGACCTCGTGGTTGCCGGGGAGGCAGAGCGCGTCGCCAGAACGGACCATGGCCATCGCCGTGCGCAACACGCCGGGGACGGCCGGGCCGCGATCGACCACGTCTCCGAGGAAGATGACCCGGCGCCCGCCCGGGTGGCGCCAGCCGGCGGTCCCTTCGAACCGGGCATACCCGAGGCGCGAGAGCAGCGCCTCGAGCTCGGCCAGGCACCCGTGGACGTCACCGATGATGTCGAAGGGCCCGGCCTCGGATCGCCGGTCGCAGGGGAGCGGGGCGCGCTCGACCTCGAGATGGTCGAGCATCTCCGGCACGAGGAGATGGGTGCGGCGGAAGCCCTCGCGCTCCAGGGTGGGCAGGGTCTGCTCCAGCTGCGCCCGCTGCCGGCTGAGGACAGCGGGCTCCACCTGACGATCCGGACGCCGCCGGTTCCGCTCCTGGCAGAGCTCCTCCGGGACATCGAAGACGACGGCCACCGCCGGCAGATGGTGGGCGCGGGCCAGGGCCAGGAACGGCGCCCGGAAGCGCGGCTGCACGTTGGTCGCGTCCACCACCGTCAGCCGCCCCCGGGCGAGGCGCCGGGCAGCCACCAGCTGCAGCGTCTCGAAGGCGTCGGCCGTCGACGACTGGTCGTTGACGTCGTCCGAGACCCAGGCCCGGAAGACGTCGGAGGACAGCACCTCGGTGGGCCGGAAATGGCGCCCGGCGAAGGTGGACTTGCCGGCTCCTGACGGGCCGATGAGAACGATCAGCGAGGGCTGCGGAATGGAGAGCTTCACCCGGGGGCCGGCAAGCATAGGCTGCCACGGACGGGCGGAGGCAGGATGACCAGGAACCTGTGGGGCTGGGGCGAGGAATCCTCGGCGGTGAGCGCGGACCAGGTGCGCTCCCGGGTGGAGAGCTTCCTCGGTCCGGTGGAGCCTCGGGAGCCCGAGCCGCCGCGCGTGCCCTCCCCGCGGGTGGAGGTCCCCGGGGAGCTGGCGGGCTTCTCCAGGGCCGAGCCCCTGGAGCGGGCGGCGCACGCCATGGGGAAGTCGTACGTCGACCGGGTTCGCGGTTTTCGCGGCGACTTCGCCAGCGCGCCGGACCTGGTCAGCCGGCCGCGTTCCGAGGAGGACATCCTCAGGCTCCTCGAGGTGGCGGAGCGCGAGCGGCTGGCGGTGGTGCCCTACGGGGGCGGCACCTCGGTGGTCGGCGGCGTGGAGCCGGCGCCACGGCCCGACCAGCGGGGCGCGCTGAGCCTGGACCTGGGCCACCTGGACGCCCTCCTCGAGCTCGACGACGTCTCGCGGCTGGCTCGCCTGGGAGCGGGGATCCTCGGCCCGGCCCTGGAGCGGAGGCTCGGCGAGCGCGGGTTCACGCTCCGCCACTTCCCGCAATCGTTCGAGTTCTCCTCGCTCGGGGGATGGATCGCCACCCGGGCCGGCGGCCACTTCGCCACCGTGCTCACCCGCATCGACGACCTGCTCACCGCGGTGCGGATGATCACGCCGCGCGGCACGTTCGAGACGCGCTGCGTCCCGGCCAGCGGCGCCGGGCCCGAGCCGAAGGCCTGGGTGCTCGGCTCGGAGGGAACGCTCGGCGTCGTCACCGAGGCCTGGGTCCGCATCCGGCCGCGCCCCATCCACCGGGCCGCGGCCAGCGTGCGCTTCGGGGATTTCTGGCGCGGCGTCGACGCCGTGCGCGCCATCGTGCAGGCCGGGCTGGCGCCGGCCAACTGCCGTCTCCTCGACTCCGAGGAGGCGCTGGTGAACGGGGTCGCCCGGGACGGCTCGAGCGTCCTCCTCCTCGGCTTCGAGTCCGCCGACGTGCCCCAGGCGCCATCGCTCGACGCCGCGCTGGCGCTGGCCCGGTCCCTCGGCGGGACCGCCGAGCACGGCGCGGCGCCCTCCGGCGAAGTTGCCGACGCCTGGCGGAGCTCGTTCCTCCGCGGGCCCTATCTCCAGGATGCGCTCATCCGGCTCGGCATCCTGGCCGACACGTTCGAGACGGCCTGCACCTGGAAGGCCTTCCCCGGGCTCCATGCCGCCGCGGTGGGCGCCGTCGGCGCCGCCCTGGAGCGGGTCTGCGGCGGGGGGCTGGTCACCTGCCGCCTGACCCACGTCTACCCGGACGGGCCGGCTCCCTACTTCACCTTCCTGGGGAGGGCGCGGCGCGGCGCCGAGCTCGAGCAGTGGGCGGAGCTCAAGCAAGAGGCGTCCGAGGCGGTGGTGCGCTCGGGCGGGACGATCACCCACCACCATGCGGTGGGGCGGGTCCACCGGCGGTGGTTCGAGCGCGAGCAGGCACCGGCCTTCGCGGCGGCGCTGGCCGCGGTCAAGCGGACGCTCGACCCCGCCGGCGTCCTCAATCCGGGGGTGCTGCTCGACGGGGCGGCCGGGGCCGGCTGACCGGGGCGGCGCGCCCCCGGTGCGCTCACCAGATGCGGACCCGGTCCGGGGGGGCCAGGTACAGGGTCTGTCCCGGCTGGACGTCGAACGCCGGGTACCAGGCGTCGAGGTTGCGCACGGTGAGCGCTCGGTACTGGGCGGGCGCGTGCCCGTCGGTGATCACCTGCTGCCGCAGCGAGGCTTCCCGCTGCTTGCTCCGCCAGGTCTGCGCATTGGCGATGAAGAACTGCTGCTCGCCGGTGAACCCCTGCACCACCGGGGCCGGGCTTCCACCCAGGGACATCAGCCAGGCATCGTGCGTGGCGGACAGCCCGGCGAGGTCGGCGATGTTCTCGCTCAGCGTCAGCTTCCCGTTGACCGCCAGGTCGGGGAAGGGGTGGTACGCGTCGAACTGGGCCACCAGCCGCGCGGCGGCGGCCTTGAAGTGCGCCATGTCCTCCGGGGTCCACCAGTCCCGGAGCTGGCCCTGGGCGTCGAACTGGGCGCCCTGGTCGTCGAAGCTGTGGCTGATCTCGTGGCCGATGACCTGGCCGATGGCTCCGTAGTTCACCGCCGCGGTGGCGCCCGGGTCGAAGAAGGGTGGCCGGAGGATGGCGGCCGGAAAGTTCATCGCGTTCTGGAGGGGCAGGTTGACGGCATTCACCGTCTGCGGCGTCATCCACCACTCGGTGAGGTCGACCGGCTTGGCCAGCTGCGCCAGGCTCCGCCGGTATTCGAAGAGCTCGGCGCGCTCCACGTTGCCGAGCGCATCCCCGGGCACCACGGACAGCCCGCCGTAGTCGACCCACCGGTCCGGATAGCCAACCCCGACGTAGAGCGTGCTCAGCTTCTGCTTCGCCTTGGCCCGGGTCTCGGGGGACATCCAGTCCAGGCGGTCGATGCGCTGGGCGAAGGCGGCGATGATGTTCCTGACCATCGCCTGCAACTGGGCCTTGGACTCGGGCGGGAAGTAGCGCCGCACGTAGATCTGCCCGAGCGCGTCTCCGAGCGCGGCGTCGGTGGCCTCCACCGCCTGCTTCCACCGCTCGGGGGCCTGGGGGACCCCGGTGAGGACCTTGGCATGGAAGGCGTACCACTCCTCCACGAAGCGCGCCGGAAGCACGCGGGCCCGGCGATCGATGGCCTGGTAGGTCAGGTACTCCTTCCAGGTGTCGAGGGGCTCGCTGGCCACCAGGGCCGCCTCGCCGGTCACCGCGCCGGTCTCCCAGACGATGATCGTGCCCTGGGAGTCGAGGCCCGCCGCCTGGAAGAAGACGGGCCAGTCCAGGCCCTTGGCCCGGGTGGAGAACTCGGAGAGCTTCCAGGGGTTGTTCGCCTTGAGGACCTCCTCGGCCTCGTCCCGGCTGGTGTGGACACGGGCGATCTTCGTCTCCAGGGCGAGGATGCGGGCCGCCTTCGCCGCGCCGTCGGCGATCCCGGCCAGCCCGAGCATGGCCGCCACGTGCGCCTGGTAGGCGGAGCGGATGTCCGCCATCCGCGGCGAGGCGTCGAGGTAGTAGGCGCGGTCCGGCATCCCCAGGCCGCCCTGGAGCAGGTAGGCCCCGTTCCTCCCCGGCGTGTTGAAGCCGGGGGAGACCCAGAGGCCGAAGAGCCGCGAGGTGTGGAAGCGGGCCCGGTTGAGCGGGTCGACGTCGGCACGGAGCTGCTCTCCGAGGAGCCGGGCCAGCGCCTTCCGGTCCTTCACCCCGCGGATGCGGTCGAGCACCGGCTTCAGGGGGGCGAGGCCCAACCGATCGAGCGCGGCGACGTCCAGGTAGGTGGCGTAGTAGTCGCCCACCTTGCGCTCGTCGGATCCGGGCGGCGAGGACGCCCGCGCCGCCTCCTCGAGGAGCGTCCTGGACCGCTGCTCGGACTCGGCGGCGAGGACTGAGAAGGAGCCCCAGCGCCTCCGGTCCGGCGGGATCTCGGTGGCCTTGAGCCACGCTCCGTTGGCGTAGGTGAAGAAGTCGTTGCCGGGCTTGACCGCCGGATCCATGGCCGCGGCGTCGATGCCGTGCGGCCCGGGCGGAGGCGCTGCGGGCTGGGCCGCCGCGGAGGACAGCGTCACCCCGAGCGCGGCGAGCGCGAGGCGGCGGGGGAGGGACGAGGACCGGGGGGAGCGGTTCATGGTGGGCCGTGGACAGGGGGTGGGGGTGGGCGTTGCATCCGGCGGGCGGTCAGAGGATGAAGCCGCCGTCGATGACCAGCTCGGTGCCGGTGACGAAGCGTGACTCGTCGGCGGCGAGGTAGAGGATGGCGTCGGCGACCTCCGCCGGCTCGGCGAAGCGACGGGCCGGAGTGTTCTCGGCCATCGCCTGGAAGGCCGCCTCCTCGCTCCCGTGACGCTCGACCAGCTTGGCGAAGAAGCCCATCGCCCGCCAGAGAGGCGTCCTCACCCCGCCGGGACAGACGGTGTTGACGCGGATGCGGTTTCCGGCCGCCAGGCACTCCTTGGCCACCGAGCGCGAGAAGGCGATCACCCCGGCCTTGCTCGCGGAGTAGGCGGCGGCTCCGGCCGCGGCCCGGAGGCCGGTGGCCGAGGCGACGTGGATCAGGCTCCCGCCGCGGCCGTCGCGGCTCATGAGGGCGAGGGCATGCTTGGTCCCGAGGAAGACCCCGTCCAGGTTGACGGCCAGCACCCGGTGCCAGTCGGCGAGAGACGTGTCCGCCGTGGGCCGGGCATGCGCGATGCCCGCCGAGCTGACCAGGACGTCCAGCCGTCCCGGCCCGGCGGCGCGTTCGAGGATCGCCTTCCACCCGGACTCGTCGGTGACGTCGAGCACGGCGGCCTCCGCCGAGCCGCCGCGGGCGCAAATCCGCTCGGCGACCTCCTCGGTGCGAGCCCGGTCCAGGTCCGTGCACACCACCCGGGCGCCCTCCTCGGCGAGGCGCTCCGCCGCCGCGCGGCCGATGCCCGAGGCGGCGCCGGTCACCACCGCGGTCTTCCCCTGAACCCTTCCGCTCGACATGGCTCCTCCCGGGAGGCCGGGGAGATAGCATGTGCGGTGCCCATCATGCCCGGCCTCCTCGCCGTTCCGTTGCACCCGCTGCGCGGCGCCGCACCGGCCCTCTTCGCCGCAGTCTGCGCCGCGCTGGCCTGGCCGCCGGGCGTCGCCCGGGCCTGAGGCGTCGCCCCGCCCGTGGGTCTCACGGGAACGTGCGGCGAGAGCGTCGACGAGGAGAGGCCCTGGCAGGTGGCCTGGAGCGTGGGCGGCCTGCGCACCGAGATCGGCTTCCAGGGGGTGAGCCAGAGGCTCGAGGAGCTGAGCACGGCGGTGGCCGTCACCTATCGACCCTCGCGCTGGTCGTTCCAGGCCGCGCTCGGAGCGGTGCTCGGGGGAAGCCTCGACGGGGGTCTCGGCAACTACCGCCTGTCGCCGGGAATCCTGGCCAGCCTCTCGGTGGGCTACACCGTCCTCGATGGCAGGGGCCCGTCCCCCTTCCTGGCCCTGACCTTCACCGCCGGAGTGGCGAGCATGGGCACCTCCAACCAGGCCGACCCGGGCGATCAGCCCGGGCTGACCGCGCTCGACTTCCGCCTGGCCGCCGTGCTCGGGAAGCGGTTCTTCGGCTTCTGGCTTCCCTACCTGGGCGCGGCAGTATTCGGGGGCCCGGTGTACTTCGCACCGGGGGGACAGTCGCTGGTGGGGAGCGACGAGCACCACTTCCGGCTCAGCCTCGGTTCGAGCTTCAGCCTCCCCGCGCACCTCGAGGCATTCGTCGAGGTGGGGTTCCTCGGAGAGCAGAACCTGGTCGGCGGTCTGGGCTACGCGTTCTGAGGGGGGCGAGCCTCTAGGGCTCCTGGCGCGACCAGAGATGGCGCCACTGGGCGGTGGACAGCGTCCCGTGGACGGCGACGAAGAGCACGGCCGCCCCGTAGATGAGCAGGTCCCAGCGGAGCTCGCGGCGTGCCAGGTGGGTGACGAAGGCCACTGCCAGGACCAGGAGGAGGCCGATCGCGCCGGGCCGGAGCGTGCGCGGGAAGAGGAAGAGCAGGGCGGCCAGCGCCTCCGCAGAGGCGAGCACCACCAGATGCACGTTCGGCCCGTGCGTGCCGTGCCGCGCGGAGAGCACCGTCTGGATGCTGCCCACGAAGATGGCAGCGCCGAGGACCCACCACAGGGCGACGAAGCTGCGCAGGAGGCCGGGGCTGGGCACGGCCGCCGGAGCCTAGAGCATCCACGCCGGGTCGGTGCTAACTAGGCGTCGGCCCGTGCGCCGGGCCGCACTCACAGTCAAGGGGAGACAGCCGATGCTCAAGCGGTGGAGTCAGGTGGTGGCAGTGGTGGGAGTGTTCGCCTTCGCTTCCGCGGCGCGTGCCGACGAGAAGCTCCCCTCCGGTTCGGTCCAGAAGGTCACCACCCTCCAGGCGACGGTGGTGGGGCTCGACCTGCCGGGGCGGGTGATCACCCTCAAGGGCCCGAAAGGAAACCAGGTCACCTTCCACGTCGGGGACCAGGTCAAGAACCTCGACCAGGTCAAGGTGGGCGACATCGTGGTCGCCAAGTACTACGAGTCGATCGCCGTGCGCGTCACCAAGCCCGGCGCGCCGGCGGCGGAGTCGGTGGACGCGGTGGCCTCCGCCAAGCCGGGCGAGAAGCCGGCCGGCGTCGCCGTCCAGCAGGAGACGGTCAAGGCCAAGGTGACCGCCATCGGAAAGCACAAGGAGTCGGTGACCCTGACCGGTCCGGAGGGCAACTCGGTGACCATCAAGGTCAAGGATCCGAAGAAGCTGAATGGGGTCAAGGTGGGCGACGACGTCGAGATCACCTACACCCAGGCCCTGGCCATCTCCGTGGAGAAGGCGCCGGCCAAGAAGAAGTAGATGACGGTCCACTCGACCGCCGGGGTCGGTGGGCGGAGGTCCGGATGCTCGGCCGCAGTCGGGCCGGGCTCCCTGACGGGGAGCGTCGCAACGAGGGACGAAGTTGCCCGCACCGGGTGTTGGTGCGACGCTGGTCCGCAGCGCAACAAAGGAATGCCATGAGCCAATCCGGCACCTCTGCCGACGCGCCCCGCGGGCGCGGTGCAGAGCCCGTCGTCAACGACATCAGCATCCAGGTCGCCACCGTGAACGGGTCGGGTTCGCAGAGCGCGAACACCGTCCTGCTCCGCACCGTGTTCCAGATGGGCGTCCCCGTCTCGGGGAAGAACCTCTTCCCCTCGAACATCGCCGGGCTCCCCACCTGGTACACCATCCGGGCCAGCAAGGACGGATGGGTCGGCCGCAAGAAGGAGATCGACCTCCTGGTGGCGATGAACCCGGAGTCGGCGCGGGAGGACGTGGCCGGCCTGCGGCCTGGATCGGCGGTGGTCTACGACGAACCGCTCGGCCTGGGCTCGGCGCGGAGCGACCTGGCCTTCTATCCGGTGCCCTTCGACAAGGTGGTCCAGCCGATCACCACCGACGCCAAGGTGAAGAAGCTGCTCCGGAACATGGCCTACGTGGGAGTGGTGGCCAGCCTGCTCGAGCTGGAGATGCCGGAGGTGGAGCGGGCCATCGCCAAGCAGTTCTCCAGGAAGGCCAAGGCCATGGAGCTCAACCTGGCCGCCGCCCGCGCCGGGTTCGACCATGCGCGGTCGCATCTCAAGAAATCGGACCCCTTCCTGGTGCGGCGGATGGACGCCAACCGGGGCAAGATCATCATCGACGGCAACTCGGCCGCGGCGCTGGGGGCGATGTTCGGCGGCGTGACGGTAATCACCTGGTACCCGATCACCCCGTCCTCCTCTCTGGTCGAGTCGCTCATCGCCTACATGAAGCAGTACCGGATCGGTCCGGACGGCAAGGCCACCTTCGCCATCGTCCAG
>DASPUU010000006.1:0-13085 GCA_035622755.1 Myxococcaceae bacterium | reverse complement strand
CGTCGGTGTCCTTCTGGTCCGGGTTGGCGACGAAGGGGCAGTTGTCGTAGCCGTCGGCGATGCCGTCGCCGTCGGCGTCATCGGTGTACGACAGGGTCTTGCCGTCGTCGGTGTAGCTCACCCACACCGAGCAGCCGCAGCTGCAGCCACAGCCCCCGCCTTCCTCGGCCGGGGCGCCACACTGAGTTCCAAGACACTCCGGGTTGTCAGGCTGCTGGGCGAAGGCAGGCACCGCCCAGAACAGCGACGCGCCCAGAGCCACAGTCCAAGCGATACGTGCGTTCGTCATTGCTGCTCCTTTCACAGAGGGCAAGCCCTAGCAAAACCAGATCCGCGCCCGGGCGGCCCGTTGACCTTCAACGAATTCGATGGGTTGGACGCTCCAGATGCTCGGTCGCCTGGTCCGGTGTGGAGTCGGCCCCTCGGGCCTCTTGAGGGGCGGACCCCCCAGCTTCCGCTCGGTGGCTCACTGCCCGACCACGAAGTCGGGCGGCTGGAAGGAGATGACCCCGGACGGGCTCTTGGTGCTGGGCGGCTTGAAGTTCACCTCCTCGGTCAGCACCGAGGCGATGCCCGAGCCGTGCGGATCGTTGGGCCGACCGGACTGGAGGATGAGGTAGATCTCGTTGTTCCCGTCGGGGATGGGCGACAGCGGCGGGTTGGGCCGCGACTTGGTGGCCACCAGCGAGACGTTGTCGACGCGGATGGTGTAGCAGGCGCGGCCGTCGGCCGTCGGCTGGGCGTCGACGATCTGGTACTGGTAGCCGCGGTCGGCGGCGTAGGCCTGGTCGGCGCTGAGCGGGTCGGTGTGGGCGGCGATCTCGTCGGCGTTGATCACCCCGTCGCGGTCGGTGTCGGTGAGGTCCTCGGCCACCAGGGGATTGGTCTGGGAGTTGAGCTCGATGAGATCCCCGAAGCCGTCGCCGTCGGTGTCGGCCACGCAGGCGTCGGTGCCCAGCACCCGCTCCTCGCAGTCGTTGAGCATGTCCCCGTCGGTGTCGAGGAAGCGGTTGCAGGAGGTGACGGTGTTCACCGCCAGCGGGTCGAGCCCCATCTTCCGCTCCAGCCCGTCGTTGAGGCCGTCCCCGTCGGTGTCCGGGTTGAGCGGGTCGGTGCCGGCGTCCCGCTCGTCGTCGTCGGAGAGCCCGTCGCCGTCCGAGTCGACGAACTGCTGGCCGCGCCGCGCCAGGGCGTTGCGGTTGAAGGCGAAGAAGCGCTTCAGGGTCAGGTCGCGCTGGAGCGAGGAGAAGTTCACCGTCTTGAGCACGGTGTCGATGGTCGCCGAGGTGGCCACCAGCGGCTGGGATCCGCCGCTCTGGGAGATGGCCGGGTTGATGACCGTCGTCAGGTCGGAGTCCGGGGGATTGGTGTCGGTGACGTAGATCGGCTGCACGGTCACCTCGCCGGCGTTGTACTGCTGCTCCAGGGCCTTCACCGCCCCGGTGTCCTTCTGCAGCTGGCAGGCGGCGCACTGCGAGGGATCGGGCAGGGCCAGGCAGGCGGAATCGATGCCGGCGTAGATGGAGGGGTAGAGGCAGCTGGTGTCCCGGCTCCCCTCGATGAGCACCACCAGGTAGCGCGTCCGGTTGACCGTGCCCCGACAGGAGACCTGCATGTCGCCGGAGATGAAGCTCTGGGCGAGCTCCAGGGCCGAGCCGATGCTCACCGGCCCGGTCTCCTGGAAGGTGGGGTAGAGCGCCAGCGCGGCGGAGAGGTCCACCGCCGTGCCGAAGCCGCCCTGAAAGCCCTCCGCCGTCACGTGGTAGGTGAGGAAGGTGTAGCTGGTGGTGTTGGAGAGCAGGCCGACCACGTCCTGGATGGCGGTGATCACCGCCGCGCCGGTCTGCTGGGGCATGGTGGTGGTGCCGCCCTCCACGGCGAACACCACCTTCACCGGGAAGGCCGAGCCGGCGGCGAGCGGGACGCAGACCGTGCCCTCGAAGGCGGTCCGGTCCGGTCCCGGGACGCCGCCGCCCTGGAGGGCGTAGACGCCGGCGTCGGTGCACGCCCCGCAGCAGAAGAGGACCGCGGCGAACAGCGGAATCGGGAGGTGTCGCATCGTCGAGGTGGGTTCCGCCCTGTCGTCGCTCGCCCCCCGGGCGCGGGTGATTCGGCGCTCCGGCTGCTCCTGCCGCGGCGACTTCGAGCGGACTCTACAGCGTCAAGAGGTAGGCGAGGAGATCGTTCCGCTCGCCCGGTGTCAGCTCGACCCGGGGCAAAGGTGCGTGGCTGTAGTTTTCCAGAACGTCGCGCAGCGCGAAGCGGTTCCGCACGTGCAGCTTCCCGTCGGCGCCCACGCTCAGGCCGCCGGCTCCGGTGCTGAGCATGGGAAAGACGTCCCAGGCGCCGGCCAGCGCCGGAGGCGGCATCCCGACGTAGGTCGAATCCTGGAGCTCGGGCCGCAGCGGGAGGAGGTGCGGCGTGCCCACGTCGAGGTACTGCCCGCGCGTCTTGGGCCACTGGTCGAGGGTGAAGTAGGGCGCCGGGTGGCACTCGGCGCAGGCCGCCTTCCCCTCGAAGAGGAGGAGCCCGGCGCGGGCGTCGCCGCGCTCGCCGTCGGGGAGGCTGACCGACGCCGGTGGCGCGCCGTCCGGGCCGACGAAGGGGTTGGGGAGGAGCGAGAGCGCGGCCGAGAAGAGCGACAGCCGCCGCACCTCGGACTCGGTGAGGCGGGGATTGAAGTAGCGGTTGCGGTCCCCGACGGTGATCATCGTCTGCTCGAGGGTGAAGGTGCTGGCCGGCGTGAAGTAGGGCGGGGTCTCGCGGGTGCCGCGCACCGTCGGGCTCCGGTAGATGCGCATCGGCCGCGTCTTCTCGAAGAGCACCCCCTCGCCGTGACCCTCGAGGTGGCAGGCGTCGCAGGACATGGCCGAGTGCCCCATGTCGGTGAAGTAGAGGATCTGGCCCAGCCTCCGCTCGCCCTGGGCGAGCACGTCGAGGAGGGGCACCTGGCGGCGGACCGCCGCCCGGCCGGCGCGCGCCCCGCGCACGTCGAGCTCGGCCAGGGTCCCGGTGAATCGGTCCAGCACCCAGAGCGTCCCGCCGTCCGGGGCGAGCGCCAGCGCCTGGGGGCCGGAGTGCATCTCCACGCCGGCGCGGCCCCGGATGCCGTAGTCCTCCCGGGGGCGAGCGGTGGGGAATCCCTCCGGCGGAGGGATGGGAACGGCGAAGAGCGGGGCGCCCCGGGCCGAGGCATCGTCCCGGGCCAGCGCCCGGGCGTCGAGGCCGCGCACCAGCCCGGTGCCGATGTCGGCCACGTAGAGGACGCCGGCGCCCTCGTCGAGCGCCAGGCCCTGGGGAACGCCCCAGCCGAAGCCGAGGTGGCGCTCGAAGACGCCCCGCTCGACGTCGACCACGCCCACGCCGCCGTTCATCGACACCTCCATCCGGTCCGGATTGGGGCCGATGTTGGGTCCGATGGAGGTGACGAAGAGCCGCCGCAGCGACGCCGACCAGGCCAGCGCGCGCGGCGCCTTTCCGCCCATGGCGTAGCGGGCATAGGGCTCGGTGTGCCCGCCGAGGATGGGAGTCTCCGGCCCGGGGGCGATGGCCGGCCCCACCTCGCCGTGCTCGAGCCCCACCGTCTCCAGCTCCCCGGTCTGCTCGCTCCCCACCACCAGCCGTTCCCCGACCACCGCCAGGGGCCGGGGATTGGGCGCCACCCGGGCACGCCAGAGGACGCGTCCGTCCTCGAGCGAGAGCGCGACCACGGTGTCGGCGGCGTGCTCGGAGACGAGGGCCAGGTTCCGGCCCGGGTCGACGACCACGCCGGTGGCGCTGGCCGGCGCGGGCAGGGTCCGGAGCCGCGCCCCGGTGAGCCCGTCGCAGACCCAGAGCTCGGGAGCCCAGGCGTGGGCCACCGCCAGGAGCTGCCGTCCCCCCGATGCCCAGGCGGCCAGCGCCGACGGCCCATCGCCGCCGGCCACCACCGCCGCCGGCCCGCCGGAGGGGTCGACGCCGACGAGCTGGTCGGTGGTCAGCGAGGCCGCCCACACCCGGGCGCCGTCCGGCGTCGAGGCGAGCGAGGTCAGGTCGGGAAAGCCCTGGTCGTTGACCACCAGGAGCGTCACCGGGGGAGCGGACCGGCCGCGCGACACCTGGACCGGCACCGCCACCTGCACCGTGGCCGCCGGGAGGGTGAGGTCGGCCGGCAGCCGGGCGTAGCCGTGCCGCGCGTCGAGCACGGTGACCTTCAGCTCGCGCTGGAAGGGCGGCCCGAGGACGAGCGTCATCCCGGGATAGAAGTGGTCCCCCACCAGGGCCAGCGGCTGGGAGGTCTGGTTGCTCACCTGCCTCGGACCGAGGTCGCGGAGCACGGGCGCCGGTCCGCGCAGGTGGAGCACCAGCTCGCCGATGACCAGCGCGGCGCCGGCCACCACCGCCGCCAGGAGGATGCCCGGGCGCCGCCGCATCATTCCGAGTCGGACTGGACCAGGCCGTACTTGTGGAGAAGGGAGTAGAGGTGCTTGCGATCCAGCTCCGCCTCGCGGGCGGCCTTGGCCACGTTCCCCTTGGCCCGCGCCAGGAGCCGGGTCAGGTACTCCCGCTCGAAGCCCCGCACCAGGTCCTCCTTGCACTCCTTGAAGGGCCCGTTGTAGCTCGCCGGGAGGAAGTCACCCCCCGGGGCGGGCGCCGCCTGGCCCTGCGCGAACTCGCGGAGGAGTGAGTTGGAGGTGAGCTCGGGCATCTCCACCATCGCCCGGGCGCGCTCCAGGGCGTTGCGCAGCTCGCGCACGTTTCCCGGCCAGGTGTGGGCGGTGAACTGGTCGCGCACCCCCTGGGGCAGCTTTTCCCAGAGCGGCTCGCCGGCGAAGGCGTCCACCAGCAGGGGGATGTCCTCCTTGCGGTCGCGGAGCGCAGGCAGGCTGACGGTGAACACCGAGAGCCGGAAGTAGAGGTCCTCGCGAAAGCGCCCGGCCTGCGTCTCGGCCCAGAGGTCCTTCTTGCTCGCGGCCACGATGCGGGCGTCGAAGGCCACCGAGGTCCCCGAGGCCCCCAGCCGCCGGAACTCGCGGTCCTCGATGGCGCGGAGCAGCTTCGGCTGCAGGTCCATGGCCAGGTCGTCGATCTCGTCCAGGAACAGGGTGCCGCCGTGGGCCCGCTCCAGGCATCCCACCCGCTGGGCCACCGCGCCGGTGAAGGCGCCCTTCTCGTGCCCGAAGAGCTCGCTCTCGATGAGGCTGTCGCTCACCGCGGCGCAGTCGAAGACCACCAGGGGCCCGGCCTTGCGGGGGCTGAGCTGGTGCACCGCCTTGGCCACCACCCCCTTGCCGCTCCCGGTCTCGCCGACCAGCAGCAGGGTGGAGTCGGTGGGGGCGATGCGCTTGAGGAGGGCGAAGATCTGCCGCATCGGCACGCTCTTGCCCACCAGCTCGCCGAGCCGGTCCTCGCTGATCGGCGCGATGCGCACCGGCTGGAGCGTGGACTGGAAGCGCAGCTGCACGTCTCCCAGCTCGAGCAGCTGCCCGGGCTTGAGGTAGGCCTCGCGGACCTGGGCGCCGTCGATGAAGGTGCCGTTGGTCGAGGCCAGGTCCTGGACCAGGAAGCGGTCCCCCTGCCGGCGGATGATGAGGTGGTTGCGGCTGACGGTGGGCGAGTCGATGACCACGTCGCTCTCCGGCGCCTTGCCGATCTTCAGCGTCTCGTCCCGGATGGGAAAGGACTTGCCGGCGTTCTCGGTGTTGAGCAGGACCAGGTGGAAGTCCTGAAAGCCGAGGCGCTCACCGAGCGCCGCCCGACTCCCGAGCACGGTATGGGCAGGAATCGTCGGATTCGGCGCGGTGGTGGTGCTCATGAGGGGTGAACGCTACATTTTACGGGCTTCGCGCGCGCGCCTGCCACGCCGCTCCATGGCTCCCCGGGTGCGAGGGCTCCCCACGTCGGCTCCACCCCACCTTCCGTCCGTGCTAGGGACGACAGGAGGGGGAGCGAGCCGGAGATGAAACGCGGAGAAGGTCGGAGAAGGGCACTGTCGCTGGTCAGTGACGTCGACGCCGACGTCGCGCGCTACGCCGAGCACCTGCCCTCCGGCCGGAGCGAGGTGCTCGTCCTGGGCAGCGCCGACGGCCGGGTGGTGCGCGCGCTGGTCAACCGCGGCGCCCAGGTGACGGCGGTGGACCCCAGCCCGCGGATGGTGGAGCGGGCCGAGGAGGCGCGCAGCGAGCTCGGACCCGACGCCCAGGCCCGCTGGCAGCTGATGCGCGCCGACCTCCGCGCCCTGCGCCTCGGCCGCCGCTTCGGCGCGGTGTTCGCGCCGCAGAACGCGGTGGCGCTGATGGCCTCGCGCCTGGATCTGGAGTCGTTCTTCGCCACCGTCGCCGCCCACCTCGCCCCGGACGCCCCCTTCGTCCTCGACGTCGCCCTGCCCCCGCGCCGCTACCTGGCGCCCGAGGAGGAGGAGGGCCCGCATGATGCGGTGGCCTCGGAGCGGGCCGTCTTCACCCCGCACCTGCGCGAGACCCGGGCCAGCGCCGGGGGTGGCCCGGCCATCCGGCGTCTTCTCCTCCGCCCCTTCACCGCCTGGGAGATCGACGCGGCGCTGTCGGCGGCCGGGCTCCAGGCGCATACCCGGGACGGAGGCTTCGAGGACAAGGCCTGGAAGCCCGGGGACACGCTGATGCTGGTGGTGGCCCGGCTCCGGTGACCCTCAGCGCCTCGGCTCCTCGGGGCTGGATTCCATCTCCCAGGCCAGCTCGAGCAGGTCGAGGAGCTGGGCCCGGGCGTCGAGCGTGTCGGCGGCGAGCACGGTGACCTCCACCGGCAGCCGGTCCTCGGCCGGAACCGGCTCCGGCTCGATGGGCTTCCCCGACGGGTCGAGCTCCTCGACGAGCAGGTCACCGTCCCGGTGGATGGTGTAGCGACGGTACATACACCGCTTCCCTTTTACGTCCCGCGCGCCGGAACTTGAAGCGCCGGGGAGGCTGCTCGATGCTTGCTCGAGCCGTGGAGCTTCCCCGCGTCTCTCCCTTCACCGATGTCATGCGCCTCTTCGTGGACGACGAGGCGGCGCTCACCCGGGCGGTGACCGCACCGGTGCTCGTCTGGGAGGCGGGGCTGTTCGACGAGCACGACTGGACGGACCGGGCGGCCCAGGTCCCCGGCCCGGAGAACCCCCTGGTCCTCCTGGTGAGGAAGTCGGAGACGCAGGCCAACCCCTTCCCGGAGGGGATCTCGCTCGGGCGGGCCTCGGTCAACGACGTGGTGCTCCCGCACAAGAGCATCAGCCGCTTCCACGCCTACCTCCAGCAGGAGCCGAGCTCGGCGCGCTGGGCGCTGGCCGACGCCGCCAGCCGCAACGGGACGTTCGCCGACGGCGTCCCGCTCGCGCCCAACGTGCCGGCGCTCCTCGGCGGCGCCAGCCGCCTCCGCGTCGGCCACCTGGACCTGACCTTCCTCTCCCCGGAGGCCTTCGTGCGCTGGCTCCGGAAGGTCGCCGAGACGGTCTAGCGCCCGCGGCCTCAGCCCGGGCCGCCGTCGCGCTCGAAGCGGTAGCCCATCCCTCGCGAGGTGACGAAGTGCCGGGGCCGGTCCGGATCCGGCTCGAGCTTGGCGCGGAGCTGCCGCATGAAGGTGTCCACCGTGCGCGGCGTCCCCTCGTAGTCCGGACCCCAGGCGCCGGAGAGCAGCTCCTCGCGGCTGAAGATGCGCCCCGGCTGGGAGACCAGGGTGGCCAGGAGACGGAACTCCTGGGCGGTCATCTCCACCGGCCGCCCACCCCGGAGGACGCGCTTCCCCTCCAGCTCCACCGCCACGTCGCCGAAGCGGACCACCGTCCCCTCCTCGCCGTAGCGGCGGCGGAGGAGGGCCTTGACCCGGGCCAGGAGCTCCGAGACGCCGAAGGGCTTGACCACGTAGTCGTCGGCCCCCAGGTCGAGCCCGAGCACCTTGTCCCGCTCCATGCCCTTGGCGGAGAGGAGCAGGACCGGAAGCTGGAGGCCGCGGCGGCGCAGCTCTCGCACCACCTCGTAGCCGTTCATCTTCGGAAGCATGATGTCCAGCACCACCAGGTCGGGCGACTCCTTCAGCGCCAGCTCCAGCCCCCGGCTCCCGTCCTGGGCCTGGAGGACCTCGTATCCCTCGAAGCGCAGGTTCATCGACACCCCGGTGAGGATGGACAGGTCGTCCTCCACCACCAGGATGCGGCCCGTCTCCCGGCTCATGCGCGCGCCCGCGGGAGGTGGACGGTGAAGGTGCTGCCGCGGCCGACCTCGCTCTCCAGGGTGAGGGAGCCGCCGTGGGCCTCGACGATGCGCCGGGAGATGGAGAGCCCCAGCCCCGAGCCCTCGGTGTCGCGGGTGAGGAGGTTGTCCACCCGGTAGAAGCGGTCGAAGACGCGCCGGCGGTCGCGCTTGGGGATTCCCATCCCGTGGTCCTCGACCTCGATGGCCACCCCCTTCTTGTCCGGGTGCGCCCGGAGCGCGATCCGCTTGTCCTCGCCGCCGTACTTGTAGGCGTTGTGGAGGAGGTTGAGGAGAGCGCCGGCCAGTGCCTCACGGTCCCCCTCGATGGCCGGAAGGCCCTCCGCCACCTCGGCGGAGAGCGCCACCGTGGCCTCCAGCCGCTGGGCGCGGAAGGCGGCCAGCGAGCTGTCCACCACCTGCTTGACCTCCAGCCGCTCCTTCTTGAAGGTCTGCCGCCCGCTCTCCAGCCGGGACCAGTCGAGCACCGCCTCGATCATCTCCGACAGCCGTTCCGTCTCGCGCTTGAGCAGGCCGAGGACCTCCTGCGTCTGGCGCTCGTCCTCGACCCGGCCCAGGGCCAGGGTCTCGATGAACATCCGGATGGAGGTGAGCGGGGTGCGCAGCTCGTGGCTGACCAGGCTGACGAAGTCGGTCTTCAGCCGGGAGATCCGGGCGTGCAGGTAGAGGGCGCGGGCGGTGTAGACCACGCCCACCACCAGGGTGACGTAGAAGACGCCGAGGAGCAGCCCGTAGACGAGCCGGTTCCGGGTCGAGGCGGCGGCCACCGGATCGCCGGAACGCGGCACCACCTGGATCTGGAACTCCTGGAAGGGCGGGGAGAGCGGCCGGCTGGCCACCGGGGTGGGGCCGAGCGCGGTGCGGGCGGTGGCCACCCCGGAGATGAGCCGGCCGACCAGGCCGGGCGGGCCCTCGCGCTTGGCGGCAGGCACGAGCGCGAAGTGGACCGCCTCGTCCTTCCCGAGCAGGTCCCGGCCGGCGTCGTCGAGCAGCCCGTCGAGCTGACCCTCGTCCAGGCGCGCGCCGACCACCCCCTGATCGGTGCGCTCGGCGACGATGAGGAACGGCCGCTCCGGCCCGGTCACGGAGAGGAAGGTGGGGCGCCGGGGCAGGAAGGCGAGCTGGCTCCGGAGCGGGCTGAGCGCCGCCGCCAGCTCGGCGCCGGAGGTGACCACCGCGTCCCCGTGGACCCGGAAGCTCTCGCCGGCGATGGACCGGCCGGACGGGTCGCGGACGTCCAGGGCGCCGTCGGATCCGGGCGAGACGGTGGAAGCCTCCAGCCTCTCGCGAAAGCGGGCGGCCAGCATCTCCAGGCGGCTTCGCCAGACCGCTCCCATCCTCTGCTCCACCGCCGCGCGCTCGTTGAGGATGGCCACCACCCCCAGGCCGCTCAGCCCGGCGGAGGGAAGCGCCACCAGGACCATGAGCAGGGCGAAGGTCCGGCGAAAGCTGAGCAGGTCGTAGGACGGGGAAGGCACGGGGGCGGGTGGTGGGAGGGGTTTTCACCAGCCGCACGCCCCGGCGCAAGGGCCCTGGGCTTTCGGGTACGCTCCCCGGCTCGATGCGTGCGGCGGTGCTCGGTTCAGGCTCGTTCGGGACGGCGCTGGCCAACACCCTGGCCGTCAACTGCGCCCAGGTGCGGATCTGGGGGCGTGAGCCGGAGGCGGTGACGGCGATCAACTCCGGCCACGAGAACCCCGGCTACCTGCCCGGCATCCGCCTCAGCGAGCGGGTCCAGGCGACGCTCGAGCTCACCGACGCGCTGGACGGCGCGGAGCTGGTGGTGGTGGCCATCCCCAGCCAGGCCTCGCGCGAGGTGATGAAGCGCGCCCTCCCCTGGCTGCCGCAGCACGTGCCCATCGTCACCGTGAGCAAGGGCATCGAGAACGGGACGTTGATGACCATGACCCAGGTGCTCGAGGACTGCCTTCCCGAGGCCTTCCACCCCTACCTGGCCATCCTCTCCGGGCCCTCGTTCGCCAAGGAGCTCGCCCAGCGGATGCCCACCGTGGTGACCATCGCCAGCCGCTGGGACCGGGTGGCGATGCGCATCCAGAAGACGCTCCAGACGGAGAGCTTCCGAGCCTACACCTCCACCGACGTCATCGGGGTGGAGATGGGCGGGGCGCTGAAGAACTGCATCGCCATCGCCGCCGGCATCTCCGACGGGCTCGGCTTCGGCCACAACGCCCGGGCGGCGCTCATCACCCGCGGCCTGGCGGAGATCACCCGGATCGCGGTGCGCCAGGGGGCCAATCCCATCACCCTGGCCGGGCTCTCCGGGATGGGAGACCTGGTGCTCACCTGCACCGGCGAGCTGTCGCGCAACCGGCGGGTGGGGCTGGAGCTGGGCAAGGGCCGCCCGCTCGAGGCGGTGCTGGGCGAGATGAACCAGGTGGCCGAGGGAGTGAAGACGGCGCAGAGCGCCCGCGACCTGTCCCGGAAGACCGGGGTCGAGCTCCCCATCTGCGACCAGGTCTACGCCATCCTCTTCGAGGGCAAGGAGCCGAAGCGGGCGGTGGTGGAGCTGATGACGCGCGCCCCCAAGGCGGAGAGCTGACCCTCTCTAATGTCCCGAACTCCCGTGGCTTTCCGCCGCCGGGGGAAGGGCAAGACGCAGGGTGTCGTTTTCGCGTATAGGGACGCCCCACATGTCTTCCCCCGGCCTGACCTTCGACGCCGTCACCTACCCGGAGCCGCACCTCGAGCGGACGCGAACCCTGCTCAGGACGCACCCCGAGGTGCGGAGCCTGTTCATGACCCGCTCCGAGCCGATGAGCGCGGTGTGGGTGGTGCTGCTGGTGGGGGCGCAGGTGGCGGCGGCCTGGGTGCTGCGGGCCCAGCCGTGGTGGCTCATCGCCCTGGCCGCCTGGCTGTTCGGCGCGTTCGCCGTGCACGGCCTGTGGGTTCTCATCCACGACCTGACGCACAACCTGGTCTTCTTCCAGCGGCCGCGGGAGAACACCATCCTCCAGATCTTCGCCGGGATGCCGATCCTCTTCCCGGCCGCCATCCCCTTCCGGAAGTACCACCTCCTCCATCACCGCTTTCAGGGCGATCCGGACCTCGACGCGGACCTGCCCGGCCCCTTCGAGGCCCGGGTGGTGGGCAACGGCACGCTCCGCAAGGCGCTCTGGTTCTTCACCTTCTGGGCCTGGCAGGCGGCGCGGGTCCCGCGGCTGAAGAGGATCCAGATCTGGGACCGCTGGTACGTGGCCAACATCGCCGTCAACCTGGCCTTCGCCGGCGCCATCTTCGGGACGCTGGGATGGCGGGCGCTCCTCTACCTCTTCCTCTCCTCCATCTTCGCCATCGGCCTCCACCCGGTGGGCGCGCGGTGGATCCAGGAGCACTACCTCACCTTCCCCGGCGACCAGGAGACCTTCTCCTATTACGGCCCGCTGAACCGGGTGGCCTTCAACGTCGGCTACCACAACGAGCACCATGATCTGATGATGGTCCCCTGGTCGCGCCTCCCCCGGGTGAAGGCCATGGCACCCGAGCTCTACGACTCGCTCCACTCCCACTGGAGCTGGACGCGCCTCTTGCTCCGCTTCATCTTCGACCCTTCCCTGAGCCTGTACAGCCGGCGGGTCCGTGGCTCGGCCGCCCCGGTGACCGAGGCCCGGCCGGCGGACCGCGCGTTCACCGAGGCCATCACCGTGTCGGCCCGCGAACAGGTCCAGGGCGCCTGACCCCCCGAGGAGAGCCCCCATCATGCGGAGCATGGCTGCGACGGGAGTCGCGCTGGCGTTGCTCGTGACCGCCGGTCTGGCCGGATGCAAGGCCAGCCTTCCCCCGGTGACGATCACCGACGCCGGCCTCGGCTTCGACATCCAGGAATCCATCTTCGTCGACTTCGGTCCGCCCAATCATTTCGTCGGAGTGCTGCAGAGCAACCGGACCGGAATGTGCGACGCCCTCAATGCCGGCGTCGACATCGGGGAGCTCAAGAGCACGAGCGTCCTGGCCATCTCGCTGCTCAATCTCGCGACGATCACCGCCGGGTCGCCCGTCGTCCCCGGGACCTACGACATCCTCAACGACCTGAGCTCCGTTCCCGGCGTCGGCACGTGGTCCTACGCCTACGCCTACACCACCGACGCCTCCTGCAACGGCCCGCTCAGCCCGCCCACCGGGATCGCCGGCTCGGTCACGCTCGCGTCGATCGACCGCAGCGACGGGGGCCATGCCACCGGCTCCTACGACATCACCTTCGACACCTACCAGCGCGTGCAGAACCCCTTCGATGCCCTCTACTGCCCCTACACCTTCGTCTACGACGCCGGCACGGCAGACGGCGGGGCGGACGCCGGGTTCGACGCGGGGCTGTGCCTCTGAAGAAGGAGCGGTGAACGCCGCGCCCGCCCCCGGGCGGCTCCGTCGACGCGCCGGCGCTAGCGAGCGGAGCCGCCCTCCGGGCGCACCCCGCGCAGGGAGGCGTCGAGGATCTCCACCGGATGGGCCGCCGCCAGGGCGCCCCCCTGGTCCCGGAGCAGCTTCTGGATCTGCAGGGTGCACCCCGGGTTGGCGCTGGCCAGCAGGTCGCAGCCGGTGGAGAGCACCGAGGCCACCTTGCGCCGGCCGATCTCCTCACTGCTCTCCGGCTCGAGGAGATTGTAGGTCCCCGCGCTCCCGCAGCAGGTGTCGCCGTTGGGGATCTCCACCAGCTCCACGCCGGGAATTCCCTTGAGCAGGGAGCGCGGCTGGGCGCGGATGCCCTGCGCATGCGCCAGGTGGCAGGCATCGTGGTAGGCGATGCGGGCGCGCACCGGGTGTCGCTCGGCGCGGGGGCCGAGGGCGACGAGGAGCTCGCTCACGTCGCGGACCCTGGAGGAGAAGGCGCGGGCCCGCTCCGCCCAGGCCGGGTCGCCGGCCAGCAGCTGG
>DASPUU010000005.1:0-26589 GCA_035622755.1 Myxococcaceae bacterium | reverse complement strand
GGCAGCTTCGGGCTGGCCCTGGTGCCGGTGCTCTTCGCCTACGGCGGCTGGCAGACCTCCGGCTTCGTCGCCGGCGAGCTCCGGCGTCCGGCCCGGGACATGCCGCGCGCGCTGCTCCTCGGCGTGGGCGGCGTGGTGCTGCTCTACCTGGCGGTGAGCCTGGTCTCCCTGCGCGCCCTCGGGGCGGACGGGCTGGCGGCGACGGGGACCCCTGCCTCCGAGGTGATGCGCCGGGCCCTGGGAGAGCGGGGCGCCCGGCTCATCGCCGCGGCCATCGCCGTGTCCACGCTCGGCTTCCTGAGCCAGGGGATGCTCACCGCGCCGCGCGTCTACTACGCGATGGCCCGGGACCGGATCTTCTTCCGCGCGGTGGGGCGGATCGACCCGCGCACGCACGCGCCGGTGGTGGCCATCGTGCTCCAGGGCGTGGCGGCGCTGCTCATCGCCCTCTCCGGGACGTACGAGCAGATCCTCGCCTACGTCGTCTCGGTGGACTTCATCGCCTACGGGTTGACGGGGACGGCGCTGTTCGTCTTCCGCGCCCGCGGCCAGGTGGGCGCCGTGCGGACGCCGGGCCATCCCTGGACCACCGGCTTCTTCGTGCTCGCCTCGTGGGCCGTGGTGGCCAACGTGGTCTGGCGCTCTCCCGGCAACACGCTCCTCGGTCTCGGGCTCTTGCTGCTCGGCCTTCCCGCCTGGACCTTCTGGACCCGGGCACGCCGTGCCCCCGGCGCGGGTTGAGACCTCGGGCGACCCTCGCCGTGTTCCGGCCTCACTGGAAGCGGGAGTGCATGCCGGGGCAAATGCGTTATGAAGCGCGCACGGAGAACCCCGACCATGCCCTTCGAGACCACCGATTTCTCTCGTTCCCCGGCCCAGCTCGCCGCCGACCAGGCGGCCAGCGGCTTCATGGCCGGCGTTTACCGCTGGATGACGCTGGGGCTCGGCGTCACCGGGGCGGTCGCCTGGTACATGGCGGCCAACCCCCAGCTGCTGGCGCAAGCCTGGGGCTTCAAGTGGGTGCTGATCATCGCCCAGCTCGGGCTGGTGGTCGTCCTCTCCGCGGCCGCGGCGCGCCTCTCCTTCGGCGTCGCCGCCAGCCTTTTCCTGGCCTACGCCGCGCTCACCGGCATCACCTTCGGCGTCATCTTCTACGCCTACACCACCGGCTCCATCGCCAGCGCGTTCATCGTCACCGCCGGGGCGTTCCTGGGCCTGAGCCTCTACGCCAGCGCCACCAAGCGCGACCTCTCCGCCTGGGGCACCTTCCTCTTCATGGGGCTCATCGGCGTGGTCATCGCCGGCGTGGTGCAGATCTTCTGGCCCAGCCCGATGCTCAACTTCGTCACCGGGTGCGCCGGGGTGGTGGTGTTCGCCGGGTTGACGGCCTACGACACCCAGAAGCTGCGCGCCTTCCGGATGCAGGCCGGCGCCCAGGGCGTCGCCGCCTTGAGCATCGTCGGGGCGCTCACCCTCTACCTCGATTTCATCAACCTCTTCCTCTCGCTGCTCCGCATCTTCGGCGGACGGCGCCAGTAGGGTCTCAGGCCGGCTTCTTCGTCAGCCGCGCCACCACGTCGCGCAGGAGCTTCCGGGCCTCCGGGCCCTGGAAGGTGCCTACCCAGGCCACGGCATCGGCGGCCTCGGCGTCGCGGATGGTGGCCAGGACGGGCGCGCGCAGCGAGCGCTTCACCGCCGCGAAGGCCAGCGGTGGGATCTCGGCCAGCGCCGCGGCGCGCTGATGCGCCCGGTCGACCAGGGTCTCCGGCGGGACCACCTCGTGGACCAGGCCCAGCCGATGCGCCTCCGCGGCCGGGAAGAGGCCTCCCTCGCCGGCGATGGGGAAGAGGGAGGTCGCCGGGACCTGACAGCGGAGCGTCTCCACCACCACCGTCGGAAGGCCGATGCCCAGCCGGACCTCGTTCAGGCCGATGACGCCGTCGCCGGCGGCCATCAGCCGCTGGTCCGCCTGGAGCGCGAGCACGCATCCGCCGGCCACGGCGTGGCCGTTGACCGCGGCCACCACCGGCCAGGGGAGCGCGAAGAGCCGGAGCATGAACTCGGTGAAGCGCCGGATGAAGGCCATCAGCTGGGCCGCTGGGAGATCGATGAGCGAGGGAAGGTCCAGGCCGGCAGAGAAGGCCCGCCCGTGGCCGGTGAGAACCATCGCGCGCGGACGGCTCTGCTCCAGCTCGTCGAGGAGCGTGTCCATCCGATCCAGGAAGGCGGCGCCGATGGCGTTCGCCTTCCCGGCGTTCATCCGTACGAGAGCCACCGCTCCTCGTCGCTCGATGTCCATCGGACCCTCCCCGCGCCAGTCAGGATGCCGTCCCGGAGGCCGGGGCCGGTGCGGTCCCCTTCATCCGCAGCCGCTCCACCGGGTGACCTCCGAGCAGGTGCGACTCGATGATCTCCACCACGTCCTCCACCTGGACGCCGCCGTACCAGACCGCTTCCGGGTAGACGACGACGCTCGTCCCCATCGCGCAGGTGTCGAGGCAGCCGGAGGCGTTGGCGCGCATCCGCCCTTTCATGCCGCGCCGGTGCAGCTCCTCCTTGAAGCGATCGAGGACCGCCTCGCTGCCCTTCAGCGCGCAACACCCCTTCGGGTTGTCCGGGTCGCGGCGGTTGGTGCACACGAACACGTGCCGCTCGTAGGGAGGCATCGGCCCCGTTCCCTAGCACCGCATCGCCCGCTTCGCCTCGGACGGGTGCGCCGGTTGGGCCCCTCGCATGTCAGACCCGCGGGGCATCGTCGAGGGCCCTGACGAGAGGTGGGCCCATGGGCATTCACTCCCGACTGCACGCGGGCGTGTCCATTAGTTGTACTGTAGCGCGTGAACGACCACCACATCTTGTGGGTCAAAGCTTGACAGGTCTGCGACCCTAGGGTTTCATCCCCAGCACGTCGACGCCCTCAGGTTCCCCAGCGGGCGCCGCCTCGAGCACGTGATCCGGGAGGGTGGTCCTCCTGGAAATCCCCAAGAAAATCCAGCCTTTTCCACCGGTCACGGCGCCCGCGAGGGGCGGTGCCCCGCAGGACCGGTGCGTCCATCGTTCGATGCGTTAATCCCACCGGGAGGCATCATGGAGCGTGAGTTGAAGCCATCACCGTCGAGCAAGGAGCGCAGGGCGACCCGGAGGACACGCGGCACGGGCGGATTGTCGGTCCCCCGCTACTTCACCACGCCCGGAGTCGACCCCGCCGACGAGATGGCCTGGGAGTTCCGCACGGCGTCCATCAGCGGCGAGGACGGCAAGGCCGTCTTCGAGCAGAAGAACGTCGAGGTCCCCAAGACCTGGTCGATGCTGGCCACCAACGTCGTCGCCAGCAAGTACTTCCGCGGCACGCCGGGCACGCCGGAGCGCGAGTCCAGCGTGCGCCGGCTGGTGGCGCGGGTGGTGGACACCCTGACCCGCTGGGGCCAGGAGGGCGGCTACTTCGCCACCGAGCCGGATCGCGAGGCGTTCCATGCCGAGCTCACCCACCTCCTGCTTCGCCAGAAGGCGGCCTTCAACTCGCCGGTGTGGTTCAACGTCGGGGTGGAGTCCCATCCGCAGTGCTCGGCGTGCTTCATCAACTCCGTCGAGGACTCGATGGAGAGCATCCTCGGCCTGGCCAAGACGGAGGGGATGCTCTTCAAGTACGGCAGCGGGACGGGCAGCAACCTCTCGCCCCTGCGCTCCTCCAAGGAGCTCCTCGCCGGCGGGGGAACGGCCTCCGGTCCGGTCTCCTTCATGAAGGGTTTCGACGCCTTCGCCGGAGTCATCAAGAGCGGCGGCAAGACGCGCCGCGCGGCGAAGATGGTCATCCTCAACGCCGACCACCCGGACATCCTCGAGTTCATCCGCTGCAAGGCGAGCGAGGAGAAGAAGGCCTGGGCGCTCATCGACGCCGGCTACGACGGCTCGTTCAACGGGGAGGCCTACTCCTCGATCTTCTTCCAGAATTCGAACAACTCCGTCCGCGTCACCGACGAGTACATGAAGGCGGTGGTCGAGGACCGGACCTGGACCACGCACGCCGTCCGCGACGGACACGCCATGGAGACCTACCCGGCGCGGGACCTGTTCCGGGAAATCGCCGAGGCGGCGCACCTGTGCGGCGACCCCGGGCTCCAGTTCGACACCACCGTCAACGACTGGCACACCTGCGCCGCCACGGCGCGGATCAACGCCTCCAATCCCTGCTCGGAGTACATGTTCCTCGACGACTCGGCCTGCAACCTGGCGTCGCTGAACCTGATGCACTTCCGGAGCCCGCTCGACGGGAGCTTCGAGATCGACTCGTTCCGGCACGCGGTGGACGTGGTGCTGCTGGCCATGGAGATCATCGTCGGCTTCAGCAAGTACCCCAGCGAGCGCATCACCCAGAACAGCCATGCCTTCCGCCCGCTCGGGCTGGGCTACGCCAACCTCGGCGCCCTGCTCATGGCCTCCGGCCTTCCCTACGACTCCGACCCTGGGCGCAACACCGCGGCGGCCATCACCTCGCTGATGTGCAGCGAGGCCTACCGGATGAGCGCGCGGATGGCGGAGCGGATGGGCCCCTTCAGCGGATACCCGAAGAACCGCCAGCCGATGCTCCGGGTGATCGGCAAGCACCGCAAGGCGGCCTACCAGATCCCGGTCGAGGGCGTGACGCCGGAGCTTCTCCAGGCCCAGCGCGAGTGCTGGGACGAGGCGCTGGCGCTGGGGGAGGAGGCCGGCTTCCGGAACAGCCAGGTCACCGTGCTCGCCCCCACCGGGACCATCGGCTTCATGATGGATTGCGACACCACCGGCATCGAGCCGGACATCGCCCTGATCAAGTACAAGAAGCTGGTCGGGGGCGGGATGCTGAAGATCGTCAACAACACCGTCCCGCTCGCCCTGGTCAAGCTCGGCTACTCGAGCACCGAGGTACAAGGGATCATCGCCTCCCTCGACACGCACGAGACCATCGAGGGGGCCACCGGGCTGAAGGCCGAGCACCTCCCGGTCTTCGACTGCGCCTTCAAGCCGGCCAAGGGGGAGCGGAGCATCCACTGGCTCGGGCACCTCAAGATGATGGGCGCCACCCAGCCCTTCCTCTCCGGGGCGATCTCCAAGACGGTCAACCTCCCCACCGCGGCGACGGTGGAGGACATCGAGGAGGCCTACCTCGCCTCCTGGAAGCTGGGGTTGAAGGCGGTGGCCGTCTACCGGGACGGGTGCAAGCGGAGCCAGCCGCTCAACACCTCGAAGACGGAGAAGGAGGAGGCGCTCACCGCGCTCCCAGTCGAGCCCCGCCCTCTGCGGCGCCGCCTGCCCGACGAGCGCCGGGCCCTGACGCACAAGTTCTCCATCGGCGGCCACGAGGGATACCTGACGGTGGGGATGTACGAGGACGGCTCGCCGGGCGAGCTGTTCGTGGTCATGGCCAAGGAGGGCTCGGTCGTCTCCGGGCTGATGGACAGCTTCGCCACCAGCGTCTCGCTGGCCCTGCAGTACGGGGTGCCGCTGCAAGTCCTGGTGGACAAGTTCAGCCACACCCGCTTCGAGCCGTCGGGCTTCACCGGCAACCCGGACATCCCCATCGCCAAGTCGATCACCGACTACATCTTCCGGTGGATGGCGCTGAAGTTCGGCTCGGCGCAGCCGGAGCCGTCGGAGGCGACGCCGGTGGATCCGCCGGGTGCCCCGGCGCGTTCGCTGCCCCAGCCGGCGGCCGACCCGCCCTCGGCCGGCCCGCGGCAGGCGTTCCTCAACCAGCAGGATGCCCCACCGTGCCACACGTGCGGGGCGATCATGTACCGGAGCGGCGCCTGCTATAAGTGCAACAACTGCGGCGCCACCAGCGGCTGCAGCTGAGCCGCCGTCACCGCGCGGGGTCGCTCTCTGCTCGGCCCGGGCGGCCCCCCTGTGGTCTCCGGGGGGCCGAGCACGGTCAACGGCGCCGGACCAGGCCGCACTGCTCCAGCAGCCGGACGAGCTGCGCTCGGGACTCGAGCGACCGGCCGCAGTACTCCACCACGCTGAAGCCCACCACCTCCGTGGCCTCCACCAGCTCCCGGATGCAGTCGGCGAGCGCTCCGAGCGACGGTCCGCCCGCGGTGGGCATGAGCATGTCCGGGAAGCTCCGGGGATCGAGAACGTCGACATCCAGGTGCAGGTAGGTGCGAGCGAAACCGGCTGCGCGAATCCGCTCGCCGAGGAGACGGCCGCTCCCGGCTCCGGTCACCTCGGCGACCTCGAGGCGGTGCTCCCGGATGTAGAGCGTCTCGGCCGGATCCAGCTGGCGGCATCCGGCCAGGAACACCTGCCGGGGGGTCAGCGGGCGGCCGAGGTGGCGCGTGTACTCTCCCGGGCCCTCGCCGAGCAGCGTGCGGAGCACCATGCCGTGAAAGCGGCCGCTCGGCGAGGTCGCCGGCGTGTTCAGATCCGCGTGGGCATCGAGCCAGACGACGGCCAGGTTCCCCTCCCAGCGTTCGTTCAGGTAGGCCACCGGCGCGGCCTCCGTCCCGCACGTCCCACCGATGAGAAAGAGCCGGCGCGGCCCCTGCTTCCGCAGCTCGAGGAGAGTGGCCCGGAAGCGCTCGGAGATCGACCCCAGCCCGAGGACGTCCGCTGGCCGGTGGAGATGCTCGCTGGGAGGCGCATCGACCCGGATCCGCGGGAGCGGCCCGGGGAAGGCATCGGCGAGCCACTCGGCTCCGGCCTGCACCTCCGGCCTGCCCGAGCCTTGCCACTCCGGGGACACCACGATCGTCGGTGTGCCGGCGGTGGTCTCGGACCCCGTCGGTGGCTTGGCTTCCCGGGGGTGGAGAGAACTCGTCATCGCTCCACCCCAACGCGCTAGGCGTCGCGCCCGAGGATCAGCTGCTCGAGCAGCGCCTTCTGGACGTGCATCCGGTTCTCCGCCTCGTCCCAGATGCGGGACCCGGGCCCGAGCATCACCGCCTCGGTGATCTCCTCGCCGCGGTGCGCGGGCAGACAGTGCAGGACGATGGCGCCCGGGAGCGCCGCCGCGAGCAGCGCCTCGTCCACCGTGTAACCGCGCAGCGCCGTGCGACGCGCCTCGGCCTCCGCCTCCTGCCCCATGCTGGTCCACACGTCGGTGCTCACCACCTCGGCGCCCCGCACCGCCTCGGCCGGATCGGAGACCACCGCCACCCGGCCCCCGGCGGCCTTCACCAGCTCGGGGGGCGGCCGGAAGGCCTCCGGCGCCCCGAGCCGGAGGGAAAAGCCGAAGATGGGGGCGGCCTCGAGGAAGGACCGGGCCATGTTGCCGGCGCAGTCGCCGATGAAGGCCACCGTCCGGCCGGCGACGGAGCCGAGCGCCTCCTCGACGGTGAAGAGGTCGGTGAGCACCTGCACCGGATGCCCTCCGTCGGAGAGGCCGTTGATGACCGGGATGCCCGACGCCGCCGTGTACTCCGCCAGCCGGGCGTCGGCGGAGGTGCGGAAGACGACCGCATCGGCGTAGCCGGAGACCACCCGGGCGGTGTCGCCGATGGGCTCCCCCCGCGCCAGCTGGCTGGTGGAGGCGGCCAGCTCCACCGCGTGGCCCCCGAGCTGGCCGATGGCCGCGGCGAAGGAGAGGCGGGTGCGGGTGCTCGCCTTCTCCATGAGCAGCACCAGGGTCCGCCCGACCAGCGTGGCGTCGCGCTGGCCCGCGCGGCGGCGGCGCTTGAGCTCGTGGGAACGCTCGAACAGCGCCCGGTACTCGGAAGCCGTCCGGTCGCGGAGGGAGAGGAAGTGCCGCAGCGCTACCATGTCACCTCCCGGAGCACGTCGAAGAGCTGCTCGAGGCGGGGGATGGACCCGGCCAGGGCCCGTCCCTCCACCGCCGCAGCGCGCAGCACGGCGACCTGATGTTCCACCGAGCGGGGCCCGGTGCCGCCGGCGCTCTCCTTGGAGCGGACGGACGCCTGGACGTCGCGCGCGAGCCGGAGCGCCGGCTCGAGGCGCGGATCGACGGCGCGGGCCACCTCCGGGGGGACGCGCCCCAGCGGCTGACCGAGCTCCTGGGCCCGACGGACGAGGGTCCCGACCAGCTGGTAGGCGGTGCGGAACGGCGTGCCCGCCCGCACCAGCGCCTCGGCCAGGTCGGTGGCCTGGGTATGGTCCTGCTCCAGCGCCCGCACCGTCGCCGCGGGGTCGAAGACGACGTGCGGCAGGGCGACGTCGAGCGCGCCCAGCACGCCGCGCAGGAGCGGTCCGGAGCCGAGCAGCGGACCGCGGTCCTCCTGGAGGTCGCGGTTGTAGCCGAGCGGCAGCCCCTTGAGGACGGTGAGCAGCGCGAGCAGGTTTCCCGCCGCCGGCCCGCTCTTGCCACGCACGAGCTCGAAGACATCCGGGTTCCGCTTCTGCGGCATGAGGCTCGAGCCGCAGGCGATGGCGTCGCCCAGATGCAGGAAGCCGAACTCGGACGAGGAGAAGTCCACCAGGTCGGTGGCCAGCCGACCGGCGTGGAGACAGGTCCGGGCCACGGCGTAGGTGAAGTCGAGCGCGAAGTCGCGGTCTCCCACCGTGTCCAGGCCGTTGAGGGTGAGCCGGGAGAACCCGAGCAGGGTGCGAGGAATCTCGCGGTCGGTGGCCAGCGACGTCCCGGCCAGGGCCCCGACGCCGAGCGGCGAGGCGTCCAGCTGCCGGTGCACGAAGCGGAAGGCGTCCAGGTCCCGGGAGAACATCGCCCCGGCTGCGCACCACCAGTAGCCGGCGGAGATGGGCTGGGCCCGCTGGCGGTGGGTGTAGCCGGGGAGGAGCACCTCGGCGTCGGCCTCGGCCCGAGCGGCGAGCGCCTCCACCAGCCGGGCCAGGGCGAGGAGCGCCTGCACCACCTGCTCCCGCACGTGGAGCCGGAGGTCGAGCGCCACTTGGTCGTTGCGGGACCGCGCGGTGTGCAGGTGGCCGGCGTCGGTCCCCAGCCGCCGGGTGAGCTCCGCCTCCACCGCCATGTGCACGTCCTCCTCCGCCTGGGGGCTCCAGCTCCCGGCGCGGGCGGCCTGCCACAGCCCCACCAGCTCCCGGTGGAGGGCGGCGGCGGCCTCGAGCGGGATGATGCGGCGCCGGCCGAGCATGGCCAGGTGCGCCAGGCTTCCGAGCAGGTCCTCGAAGAGAAGCGCCCGGTCCTGCTCCAGCGAGCTGGAGAAGGCGAGGACCTCCGGGAGGAGGGTCGGGCCGCCCCCGGCTGCCGTCTTGGCGATCACCGCGCCCGCTCCCCGTGCAGCCGCGCGTACTCTTGAAGCTGGAGCCCGACCAGCTGGATGAAGCCTTCCGCGGCGCGGTGGTCGAAGCGATCCTCCTTGCCGTAGGTGGAGAGCGCCTGGTTGTAGACGCCGTAGGGCGAGGTCCGCCCCACCACCCGGAGCGATCCCTGGTGAAGGCGCACGGTCACCTCGCCGGTGACCACCTGGTTGTGCGCGTCGTTGAACGCCTGGATGGCCTGGCGCAGCGGGGAGAACCAGAAGCCCTCGTAGACCATGGTGGCGAAGTGCTCGTCGAGCTCGCGCTTCACCCGGTGCGAGATGGCCAGGGTGGTGAATCGTTCCAGGTCCTGGTGCGCGGCGATGAGCGTCACCGCCGCCGGGGCCTCGTAGACCTCGCGGCTCTTGATGCCCACCATCCGGTTCTCCATCAGGTCGATGCGCCCCACCCCGTGGAGTCCGGCCAGCTCGCCCACCCGGGCGACGAGCGCCGCCGGCGAGAGCGCCTTGCCGTCGACGGTCACCGGGAGCCCGCGCTCGAAGCCGATGCGAAGGAGCAGCGGCTGGGCCGGCGCGGTGGCCGGACCGCGGGTCCAGGCGAAGGCCTCCTCGGGGGGCTCCACCGCCGGATCCTCCAGGACGCCGCCCTCGATGCTCCGCCCCCAGAGGTTCTCGTCGATGCTGAACGGAGACCGCTTGGTGGCCGGGACGGGGATGTGGTGCTGGGCGGCGTACTCCAGCGCCGCGTCGCGACTGATGTTGCGCTCGCGCTGCGGAGCGATGATGCGCAGGTCGGGGGCCAGCCCCTTGGTGCCGAGGTCGAAGCGGACCTGGTCGTTGCCCTTCCCGGTCGAGCCGTGGGCCACCGCGTGAGCCCCGTGCGCGCGGGCCGCCGAGACGAGGTGCTTGGCGATGAGCGGCCGGCTGAGCGCCGAGTTGAGCGGGTAGACGCCCTGGTAGAGGGCGTTGGCCTGGAGCGCGGGGAAGCAGAAGTCCCGGGCGAACTCCTCCTTGGCGTCGATCATCTCCACCGCCACCGCCCCGGCGGCGCGCGCGCGGGAGAGGATCTCTTCCCGGTCGCGGGCCTCGCCGACGTCCACGTGGACGGCGATCACGTCGAAGCCGTAGTCGACGCCGAGGATGCGAACCAGCACCGACGTGTCCAGCCCGCCCGAATAGGCGAGCACCACCTTCTCCTTGGACTTGCTCATCGCCTCGCCTTCCTTCCGAAGAAATCCTCGAGCCGTGCGCGGAGCCGCACCGCCCCGATGCCCTGCGCCGGGGCGACGAAGACGGTGTCGTCGCCGGCCAGGGTGCCGAGCACCTCGCGCAGCCGGGCCTGATCGAGCGCCAGGGCCACCGCCGAGGCGGCTCCGGCGTCGGTGTTCACCACCACCAGCGAGCCGTTGTCCCGCACCCGGCGCACCAGCGGCCCCAGCGTCCGCAGCTCGGCGCCCGCCGGCGGCGGGCCCGACCCGGGCAGCTCGTAGGAGGTCCCGCCCCCGGCGATGCGCGCCCGGCGGGCACCCAGAGCCGCCAGGTCGCGGGAGAGCGTCCCTTGCGTCACCCGGTGCCCTTCCCGGGCGAGCAGCGTGCGCAGGGTGGCCTGGGTGGAGACGTGGCCCTCGGCCAGCAGGCGCCGGATGGCGGCGCGTCGCGCCTCGGTCCCGTGCCCCTCGTCCCGGACGATTCTCATTCCAGGGTCACCAGCGTTCCGACGCCGTGGTCGGTGAAGAGCTCGGCGATGGCCGAGTGCGGGACCCGGGCGTCGATGACGTGCACCCGCTCCACGCCGCCCCGCAGCGCCCGGAGGATGGCCTGCGCGGTGACCTTGAGCGGCCCGGAGAGGGCGCCGTCGGCGAGGAGGGCGTCGAGGTCCCGGGCTTGCAGCTCGCCCTGCGGCTCGCCCGCCACCGACAGGCCGGGCGCGTCGAGCAGGAGGATGAGCTTCTTGGCGCCCACCGCCAGCGCCACCTCGGCGGCCACGGCGTCGGCGAACATGTGAAAGCCGGTCCCCCCCTCCCCCAGCCCGACCGGGGCGATGACCGGCAGGTAGTCCCCGGTGAGCAGGTGCTCGAGGAAGTCGCGGTTCACCTCGGTGACCTCCCCCACCCGGCCGAGGTCGCCCCCGTCGTTGACCAGCTTGCGAGCCCGCAGGAGCGAGCCGTCCTTGCCCGAGACGCCCACCGCCCGCCCGCCGTCCTTGTTGAGCAGCGTCACCAGCTCCGAGTTCACCCGGCCGGTGAGGACCATCTCCACCACCTTGAGGTCGGTCTCGTCGGTGACGCGGACGCCGTCCACCTCGCCGGCCTCCCCTGCCCCGAGCTGCTTGAGCGTGGCGGTGATCTCCGGGCCGCCGCCGTGAACCACCAGCGGACGGAGCCCCACCGAGCGGAGGAGATTCACGTCCTCGCAGAAGCTCTGCTTGAGCGTCTCCTTCACCATCGCCCCGCCGCCCAGGGAGAGGACGCACCGGGTTCCGGAGAAGCGGGAGATGTACTTCAGGGCCTCGACGAGCAGCGTCCGCTTGAACCCGGGGCTGTACCGGGTGAGGCGATCGTCGCGGGAGACGGTGCCGTCCGTCCCGGGGACGATGAGCGAGGTGTAATCGGCGTTGATCTTCACGTAGTCGTAGCTCAGGTCACAACCCCAGGCGGTGGCCGCGGCACCGCCGGCGCCGAGGTGAACGTCCACCCGCACCCGGGGCTCCCGCATCCGGGCCCGCAGGAGCTCGGCGTCGTGGGCCACCGGGCCGTCCGGGCCGTGGACGCGGATGCCCTGGATGCGCACCTCGGCGCGCTCGGGCTCCACCGCCCATCCCCGGGCCCCGGCCCGGGCGCCCACCGTGGCCAGGATGCGCCCCCAGTTGGGGTCGGCGCCGAAGATGGCCGCCTTCACCAGCGACGAGGCGGCGATGCTCTTGGCGGCATCGCGCGCCACCCCCTCGTCGGGGGCGCCGGCGACCTCGACGGTCACCAGCCGGGTGGCCCCTTCCCCGTCGCCGGCGATGGCCTGGGCCAGCTCGACGCACACCTCGGTCATGGCCCCGGTGAAGGCCTCCGCCTCCGGGCCCTCGGCGGCGAGCGGAGCGTTGGCCGCCAGGCCGTTGGCCAGGGCGAAGACCACGTCGTTGGTGCTCATGTCCCCGTCGACCACCAGGCAGTGGAAGCTCCGGTCCACCGCCCGGCGCAGGGCGCGGGACAGGACGGGAGGCGGCACGGCGGCGTCGGTGCAGAGCACGGCGATCATCGTCGCCATCTGGGGGGCGATCATCCCCGAGCCCTTGGCCAAGCCGAGCAAGCGCACCTCCCGGCCGCCCAGCCTCAGCGTCCGGCCGGCGACCTTGGGGTGCGTGTCGGTGGTGAGGATGGCCTCGGCGGCGCCCTCCCAGCGCGGTCCGAGCGCCTCCACCAGCCGGGGGAGCGCTGCGGTGATGCGATCCACCGGCAGGCGCACACCGATGACCCCGGTGCTGGCGGTGAGGATGGCCTCGGGGGCGACGTGGAGGGCGGCTCCAAGCTCGGCCCGCACCCGGCGGACGTCCTCCTCCCCGGCGCCGCCGGTGAGGGCGTTGGCGTTGCCGCTGTTGATGAGCACCGCTCGCACCCCGGCCCCGGGGAGCCGGGATTCCACGTCCCGCACCGGGGCCGCCTTGGCCCGGTTGACGGTGAGGCAGCCGGCCGCCGAGGCGCCGACGTCGCTGGTCACCAGCGCCAGGTCCTTGCGGCCCGGCTTGATGCCCACGTGCATCCCGGCGAAGCGAAACCCGATGGGCGGGTTCACGGCGCCTCCCCGCCGCGCTCGAAGACGAGCCCCCGGGTCTCGCCCAGGCCGAGCATGGCGTTCAGGTTCTGGATCGCCTGGCTGGCCGCTCCCTTGAGGAGGTTGTCCAGGGCGGAGACGATGACCACCCGCCCGGGGTCGAAGCCGTCGGTGGCGCAGGCCAGGCCGATCCGCGCCCGCGGCGTGCCCACCACCGAGCGCAGCGAAACCTCCTCCGGGCTTCCCACCACCTCGACCAGCGGCTCGGTGCCATAGGCCGATTCCAGGGCCGCTCGCAGCTGCTCGGGCGACGCCCCGGCGGCGAGCCGCGCCGAGGCGGTGGAGAGGATGCCGCGGCGGACGGGAAGCAGGTGGGCGGTGAAGGTCACCGCCACGCGCCGGCCCCTGGCCCGGGCGAAGGACTGGGCGATCTCCGGAGTGTGCTGGTGCCTGAGCACGCGGTAGGCCCGTACGTCCTCGTCCACCTCGGCGAAGCTGAAGCTCTCCTGCGCCTGGCGGCCGGCCCCGGTGACCCCCGAGGCGGCGTCCACCACCACCGCCTCGTCGGCCAGCACCCCGGCGGCGAGGAGCGGCGCGACGGCCAGGGCGGCGGCGGTGGGGTAGCAGCCGGGGTTGGCCACCAGCCGGGCCCCGCCGAGGCCGCTCCGTCCCAGCTCCGGGAGCCCGTACACCGCCTCGGCGAGCAGCGCGGGATGGGGATGGGCGAAGCCGTAGGCCGCCGGGTAAGCCTCCGGCGAGCCGAGCCGGAATGCGCCGGAGAGGTCCACCACCCGAACCCCGGCCTCGAGCAGCCCGGGGGCGAGCCGGAGCGAGACATCGGCCGGCGTGGCCAGGAGGACGGCGGCCGCGCTCCGGGCCAGACCCACCGCCCGCTGCACCGCCACGTAGCGGAGCGCCCCCACCGCCCCGCCGATGCCGGTGCGCGCCCGCACCGTTTCGCCCTCCCACCGCTCCGAGGCCACGAAGCGGAGTGCCAGGTCCGGGTGCTGGGCGAGCAGGCGGCAGAGCTCGATCCCGGAGTACCCGGACGCGCCCACCACCCCCACTTCATAGTTATGCGACACAAGTGCATATCTATGCAAAGACCGGAGCGCGGTCAAGTGACCATCGCCGAACGGCGCCGTCCTCAGTAGGCGTGGCGGGAGAGGAAGCCGCCCAGGGCGGTGCGGAGGAGGATCTTCACGTCCAGCCCGAGCGACCAGTTCTCGATGTAGTAGAGGTCGTACTCGATCCGCTTCTCGATCGACGTCTGGCCGCGCAGCCCGTGGATCTGTGCCCATCCGGTGATGCCCGCCTTCACCTTGTGCCGGAGGTGGTACTTGGGGATCCGGCGCTTGAACTCCTCGATGAACACCGGCCGCTCCGGGCGGGGGCCGACGAGGCTCATGTCCCCCCGGAGCACGTTGAACAGCTGCGGCAGCTCGTCCAGCGACGAGGCGCGGAGGAAGGCGCCGAGCGGCGTGCGGCGCACATCGCCGGCCCGGGCCATCACCGCTCCGCTCGCCTCCGCGTCGGTGCGCATGGTGCGGAACTTGAGGATGGGGAAGGTCCGGCCGTCCATCCCCATCCGCTCCTGGCGGAAGAGCACCGGCCCCCGGCTGGTGAGCTTGACGAGCAGGGCGAGGGCGACCAGGAGCGGCCAGACCAGGGCCAGGGCGAGGAGCGAGAGGAGCAGGTCGAAGGCGCGCTTGGCCACCAGGTTCCATCCCTCCAGCGGACCTCCCTGGAGCCCGATGAGAGGCAGTCCGCCGAACTCCTCCAGTCCTCCGTAGAGAGTGACGTACTGGAACAGGTCCGGGACCACCTTGACGTCCACCGTCTGCAGCGCCAGTCGCTCCATGAGCTGCTCGAGGAGCGGGGTCTCCACCGAGGGGAGGGCGAGGATCACCTGGTCCACCGGGCGCGCGGCGAGGACCCCTTCCAGGTCGGCGACGGTGCCGATCACCGGGACGCCGCACACGGTGCTGCCGGCGGGAAGCGGCTGCCGGGAGAGCGCCCCCACCACCCGGAACCCGAGCTCGGCGTGCGCCTCGATGGTCTCCACCACGCGCTCCCCGAGGCTGCCCGTCCCGATGAGCAGGATGGTCTTGAGGTTGCGGCCCCGGCGGCGGATGGAGGCGAGCACCGAGCGGAAGGCGAGCCGGGTGGCCGAGACGAGGATGACCGCGTAGGCCAGGAACAGCCCGAGGGTGGCGCGCGAGTACCGCTCCCGGAGGAAGTAGGTCAGCGCCACCAGGATCACCGTCGCCGTGACGCTGGCCTTGACCACCTCGGAGACCTCCTCGAGGTTGGTCCGGGCCCGGTTGGTGGCATAGAGGTGGGCCTGCCGGTAGGCGAGCGGGAAGAGCACGAGCCCGAGGCCGAGCGTGATGAGCGAGTCGCGCAGCGGCAGCACGGGCTCGGAGAAGGGACCGTAGAGCCGCGTCAGGTAGGCCAGCGCGAAGGCCACCACCAGGACGACCAGGTCGGTGGCCACCTTGATCGACGTGTAGAAGCGCTGGAGGCGGCCGAACACGAGGGGGGAACGCGCCCTCTACCACGGAACCGGAGAGGCGGCCCGGGGGCGAGCCAGCAGCGCCGCCACCGCGGCCCGGATGCCGGCGGCGAACCGCTCCGGGCCGAACTGCAGCGCCCGGGCGCGCGCCGCCTCCGGGTGGAAGGTCCGCTCGAAGACGTCGAAGCGGCGCACCGCCTCGACCAGCGCCTCGGCGGTCGGCTCGGGGAAGAAGATGCCCGTCTCCGGGGTGACCGTCTCCAGCGCCCCGCCTCGCCCGAGCGCCAGCACTGGGCGCCCCGAGGCGAGCGCCTCGAGGGGGACGATGCCGAAGTCCTCCTCGCCCGGGAAGACCAGGGCCCGGGCGCCCCGGTAGAGCGCCGGGAGCTCGGCGTCGGGGACGGCTCCCAGCCAGCGCACCGACGGCGGCCGCCCTCGCTGGAGGCGGACCCGGTCCTGCCCCTCGCCGGCCACCCAGAGCGGTGCGCCCAGGCGCCGGAAGGCCTCCAGGGCGACGTCCAGCCGCTTGTAGGGGGCGAGCGCCCCCACCCAGAGGAAGTAGCCGCCCTCGCCACGGCCCAGCTCGCCGGAGGCGAAGCGCTCGACGTCCACCGGCGGGTAGACCACCTCCACCGTCCGCCCCCAGGCCCGGGCGATGCGACGGGCCACGTGCTCGCTGTCGGCCAGCATCGCGTCCGGGAGCGCCGAGGTGCGGCGGTCCCAGGCCTGGAGCCACGGACGCAGGGCGCGCGCGCCGAGGCGCACCGGCCAGCGGGCGCGCCCCGGGGCGAAGTACTCGTCGAAGAGGTCCCACATGTAGCGCATGGGCGCGAAGACGTAGGCGAGATGCGGGATCCCCTTCGGCACCGGGATTCCCTTGGCGACGCAGTGACTGGTGGAGACGACGAGGTCGAACCCCCGCACGTCGAGGCGCCCCACCGCCCAGGGCATGAGCGGCAAGAGGCTCCGGTAGTGGCGGACCACCCCCGGCACGTGCTGCAGCGGTGAGACGTGGATGGGGCGGGATTCGATCGGCCCGGGCAGGCTCCCGGGCTGGTGAAGCAGGGTGAAGATCTCCGAGGCGGGGAAGAGACGGACCAGGGCCTCGAGCACGGTCTCCCCGCCGCGGCGGCCCACCAGCCAGTCGTGCACGAGCGCGACGCGCATCCCCTTGGGGCCGGCGGTGTACCACGCACCCGCCCGGGTCGAGTGGTGTACGGTGCGCCGCGCGTGCTCGCCGCACCCGTGCCCGGAGACGAAACGGTGGAACGCGCCCGCGGGGCGTGGCGCGCGGTCCTCGGCGAGGCCGGGCTCGCGCTGTGGGGGACGGGGATCCAGCTCTCCGAGGCAGTGGCGGCACTGGGGATGGCCCTGTCGCTGGTGGCCATGTGGCCGCCCAGCCGGCCCTGGCGGGGCGCGGCACGGGGGTACTGGCCGCTGTGGGCCTTCGTCGGCTGGTGCCTGGTCGCGCCGCGCCTGGCGGGGCGCCTGCCCACGCCGGGCGGGGCATGGCGGATCGTCGACTGGTGCTTCCTCCCCGTTGCCGCCGCCACCCTGCCCCTCCTCGGACGGAGGGCCCGGGTGCGGCTGGCCGGGGCGGTGGGCGCGGTCTTCCTCGCCTCGTGCCTGGCGGCACTGTGCCAGCACTGGGGGCTCTGGCCCGGGCCGGGAACCTTCGAGCGCTGGCGATGGACCCACCTTCCGTTCCAGAGGATGTACGAGACGCTGCCCGGGGATCCGTCGCGGTTCATGGCCGGCGGCCTGCTCCTGCACCGCTTGAAGTTCGCTCACGTCGGTGGGTTTCTCGTCCTCGGCTTCCTCGATCTCGGGCTCGCTCTGGGGCGGCGCGCCGCCCTGGTGCTGGCGCTGGCCGGAGCGGTCCTGGTCGCCTGGCTCCCGCACGCGCGCGCCGCGGCGGTGGCCCTGCTCGTCTCCATGGGTCTCGTCCTGGCCCTGCGTCTGGTGGGTCGCTGGCGCTGGCCGGCGCTCGCCCTGGGGCTGCTCGCCGCCGCGGCGCTGGTCGCCGGGGTGCCCAGCCTGCGACTTCGCTTCGCCTCGGCGGCGAGCGACGAGGGCTCCGGTGACCGGCGCTGGCTCCTGGTCTCGGCCGTCCGGGCCGTGGCCGAGCATCCCTGGGTCGGCGTGGGGCTGGGGAATTACCGGCCCGGTCTCTTCGCCCCGCCGGATGCTCCGCCGGACGTCGTCCACCACGCCGGCAAGGCCCACAACCAGTACCTGACGCTGGCCGCCGAGGCGGGCCTCCCCGCGGCGATCCTCTACCTCGTCCTGCTCGGCTTCTGCTGGCGCCGGGTCCGGCCCGCGCCTCCGCTCGGCGCCGCCGGTCGGGCGGGCGTGGCCTTCCTGGCCCTGCTCGGTCTGCTCCACGACCCGCTCTTTCACGCCGAGGTGTCGATGGCGGCGGTGCTGGCGCTCGGCCTGGCGCGCGGCGCGGCCGGCACCGGGGAGAGCACCCCTTGAGCGGCGCGCGCCGCCCCCGCCTCCTGCTCGACCTGCGCATGGTGGAGGGCCCGATGCACGGCATCGCGCGTTACGCCCTGGCGCTCGCGGCCCGGATTCCGCGGCTCGTTCCGGAGATGGAGGTCGTCGGCCTCGGCCCCCCGGGCGGTGTTCCGCCGCTCGGGCCGCTCGCCCCGCCCATCCCCGTCCGACCGTCCCGCGCCGGCTTCCTCTCGCCGCTCGAGCAACCGGCGCTGGCTCTCGAGCTGACCAGGGCCGGAGCGGACCTCTTCCACGCCACCTCCTTCTCCGTCCCCCGGCTGTGGCCCGGACGGCTGGTGGCCACGCTGCACGACGCCACCCACCGCGTCCGGGCGCGCGAGTACGGCCTGGCCACCGCCCTCTATTACCGCTGGGTGGTGCAGCCCCGCCTCCGCCGGGCCACCGTGATCACCGTCTCTACCTTCGCCCGGGGCGAGTTGGCGCGGGCGCTCGACCTCGCCGAGCAGCGCATCGAGGTCATCCCCGACGGCGTGGACTCCCACTTCCAGCCGCCCGCCGCCACGGACCGGGAGCGTGCCCGGAGCGCGCTCCGCCTCCCCGCTCGCTACTTCCTCGCCGTGGGCAACACCAAGCCGCACAAGAACCTCCGCTGGCTCGCCGGCCTGGCGCCGCACCTCCCGCTCCCGCTGGTCGTCCTGGCCGGCCCCGACGCCCGCGCCCGGCTCGAGCCGCCGCCCGGCGTCGTTTGCCTTCCTCCGGTGGAGGAGTCGCTCCTCCCGGCGCTGTACGGGCTCGCCGAGGCGCTGCTCGTGCCCTCGCTGCACGAGGGCTTCGGGCTCCCCGCGCTCGAGGCCATGGCCTGCGGCTGCCCGGTGGCCGGCGCCCGGGCCGGGGCGTTGCCCGAGGTCATCGGCGAGGCCGGCGTGCTCCTCGCACCGGACGATGCGACCGCCTGGCTCGATGCGGCGCAGAGAATCGCCTCGGATGCCACGTGGCGGGCCTCGCTCGTCGAGCGCGGGCTCGCCCGCGCCGCGCTCTTCGGCTGGGACGCCTGCGCGGCGAGGACCGTCGACGTCTACCGGCGCGCGCTCGCCTGAACGCCTTCCCCGGCATGCCCGAGCCCCGCTCCCCAGACCAGGGCGAAGGTGAGGTGCACGCTGGATTGAAAAGGGAGGTGATGGACCAGGGAGAGCGCCTGGAAGGCGATGAGGGAGAGCAGCGCGCCCGCCGCCGGCCAGGCGCCGCGGCGTGCCCGGCGGAGGAGCGCCAGGGCCAGGAGCACCTGCCAGGCGAGCCAGCCGAGGAGGCCGAGGAGCCCAGTCTCCGCCCAGGCGGTGAGCCAGAGCGCGTGGGCGTCCCGGGCGAGGTGCTGGGGGAGGCCGGTGGCCCTGGAGCGCTCCAGGGCGGCCGCACGGTAGTTGCCGAAGCCGACTCCGAGCAGGGGATGGCGGGAAATCAGGTCCCACCCCGCGGCGCGCGCCATCGCCCGCTCGCCGTCGAAGAGGTTGCGGCCGGCCTCGGAGATTCGCACCCGCCAGCCCGGGGCGACGGCCACCGCCAGCAGGAGCGCGAGCAGGGCCGCAGCGCCGGCCCGGCGGTTCCAGCCGCGTGCGATGTACAGCGCGGCGAAGAGGGCAACGAGCAGCACGGCGCCCAGCGCCGCCCGGGCGAAGGAGAGGTACACGGCCAGGACACAGGTCACCGCCAGCCAGGCGGCCATCCACCGGCGGCGCGCCGGTGCCGCCCGGAGCGCGGCCGCCAGCGCCGGCCCGAGCAGGGCCACCGCGCCGTGGGCGAACCGCAGGCGGTGAAAGAAGAAGCCCCCCGCCGCGAACCGCGGACGCGCTTCGGGGGCGAAGACCTCGTGTACCCGTTCCACCGGCAGGCGAAGCAGCTGCGGGAGCGGGACCTCCCAACGGACGAGGTGCTGCACCAGGCCGAGGACGACCGAGCCGGTCCAGCCCACCAGCGCGGCCATCTCCACCGTTGCCCATCGCAGCCCCACCCCCGAGGCCACCGCCAGCCCCGGGGCCGCGGCGGTGTCCAGACAGTGGAGCCACTGGCCGGCGGCCGGCCAGTCGCCGCCCCCGCGGGACAGATGGACCAGGAGTGGCGAGAGGGCCTGGTAGCCGGCCAGCGTCGCGCCGGCGAGGACGGCTGCGCGGATGTCGTCGGGCACCCTCACCCGGCGCGCGGCGATGAGGATCACCGAGGCGAGCACCGTGGCGTCGGCCGCCACCTGCATCAGCCCCTCCGAGGCGGCTGTCCCCAGCGCCCACAGGGCAGCGAGCGCGGTGATCAGGGTCCCCCAGCGGGACCCCGGAGGGGCGGGCGGGGCGTTGACCGGGATCACGGGGCGGGAAGGATGCGGAGGGGAGGCGCTTCCCTCCGGGGCCGCGCGGCCGGCCAGCTCGCCAGGGCGAGGGCGGCCACGGCGAGCACCGCCACCGGGGCCCAGGCGGCGACGGTGGGGGACAGCCGCCCCCCGACCACCAGCCCGCGGGCCACCACCATCAGACCCCAGAGGGCCGAGGTGACCAGGACGCCCTGCATCAGGGTCGTGGTCAGGCCCCGGCTGCCGAAGCGAAGCGCGAGCGCCAGGGCGAGCAGCGATGCGGGGATGGCCATCGCCGGGACGGCCACCCGGTTGTGGAGCGCGAGCGAGAAGAGGCGCTCCGGTAGCCCGACCAGCCGGCGGGCCTGGATCTGCTGGCGGAGCACGGCCGAGGACATCTGTTCCGGGCGTCCGGGCCGAATGCTGAGATTGGAGCGGTCCACGCCGAGGTCGAACACCCCGTCGGGCGGAGTCTCGAGCTGGCTTCCGGAGCGAGGGGTGAAGCGCCGCACCGTGACCGAGGTCAGGCGCCAGCGCGTCCCCTCCACGTGGACCATCGCGTCCGCCTCGAGACGCTCGGTGAGCGCGAAGGAGGGGTCGAGGGTGAGCACGGTCACCCCGCGGAAGCCCTCGTCGGCGCTTCCCTCCTGGAGGTGGAAGATGCGATCGCCGCGCCGGAACCACTGCTTGCGCCCGTAGAAGGACCGCCAGTCCCCCCAGCGGTGGAACCGCAGGGTGGTGATCTCGTCCACCCTCTGGCTGGCGCGCCCCACCCAGACCTCGTCCACCACCACCAGGTTCAGGGCCACCACCGAGCTGATGAGCAGCACCGGCCCGTAGAGCACCCAGGGCGAGAAGCCCAGCGCCTGGATGGCGGACAGCTCGCCCCGCCCGCGGAGCACGGCGATCAACGCGCCGGCGCCGAGGAGCAGCGCCGCCGGCGCCAGCTGGTGCCCGGCCACCAGGGCCTTGTAGCCGTAGAGGATGGCCACGTCTCGGACCCAGTTCGGACCGGTGTAGGACTTGGCCCGGTCGACGAAGTCGGCGATGAGAAACACGGTGAGCAAGCCGGCGAAGATGGTGGCCAGGAGCCCGAGGTACCGCCGGCACAGGTGGCGAAAGAGCAGCCCCCTCACGCCGTGACTCCCCGCGCCTCGAGCCAGCGCATCGCCCAGACGCCCGCCCCGCCGAAGACCAGATTGGGCCCCTGCGCGGCGAGGAACGGGCTCAGCCGGCCGGTGCTTCCCCAGTTCTCGAAGCTGCGCTGCACCACGTAGAAGAGGACGTAGAAGGTCAGGGTGAGCAGATAGGCGCGCCCCCGCGCGCGGCGGAGCCTCATCGCCAGGGGGATGCCGAGGAGGGCGAAGGCCAGCGGGGTGAGCCCGCTCGCCAGCCGCAGATGGAAGGCGGTGAGGAACGGGGCCGGGCTCCGGCCCCCGGCCCGGGCCTCCGAGGCGGCGGCGAGCAACTCGGCGGGCGTCAGCTCCTCGATGGGCGAGGTGAGGCGGTTCTTGCGCAGGAGGGAGTCCTCCACCCCCACCGCCAGCTCGCCCCGGTCGAAGGTGAGCAGGGCATAGTCGCCGCCGGTGTGCTCCGCCCGGTGGACCTCGCCGTCTCGCAGCGCCACGGTGAGGGCTCCGCCCGGCCCCTCCGGGCGAACGCGGCCCTCGCGCGCCAGGACCAGCAACGGGGCACGGGGGTCCCGCTCGTCATGGACCAGGACCTGGGTCCACACCGCCCGCCCCGGGTCCACGCCCCGGGCGTAGAGGGTGAGGTCGGTGAGGTCCTCGTAGAAGACGCCGGGCTTCACGTCCCCGAGCACGTTGCGCTTGATGACCTGCCCGACCACCCGCTTGACCTGCTTCAGCCCCCAGGGTTCGAGGCTCGAGCCGAGGACCAGGGTCACCACGCCGAGCGCGGCGGCGAGCCCCAGCGCCACCCGGGCCACCTCCCAGGGCGGAGAGCCGAGCGCTCCCAGGGCCAGCAACTCGCGGTCCTCGGCCATTCGCCCGAGGCCGAGGAGCACGGCGAGCAAGAGCCCCACCGGCAGGGCCATGACCAGGAAATGGGGGGCGAGGTTGGCCGCCAGGAGCAGGTAGTCGCCGACGGTCACCGCGCTCCCCAGGAGCACGTCCGTCCCGCGCAGGAATTGCATCACGAAGAGGAGGAGAAAGAGGAAGGCCACCCACACGCCCAGGGCCCCGCCCAGCTCCCGGGCCACGGCGCGCATGAGCAGCGGGAGGCGGCCGGCCGGCACGGCGCCCTGGCCCGGAGGGGCCGCTGACTCGCTCACCCTGCCCTCGCGGCGGCCTGCGCCGCCCGCTCGCCGATGTCCCGGCGAAGCTGCATGCCCTCGAAATGGATGCGGGACACCGCTCCGTAGGCCACGGCCCGGGCCTCGGGAAGCGATGCGGCGCGGGCGCAGACGGTGAGCACCCGGCCCCCGGACGTGACCAGCTGACCGTCGACCCGTGCCGTCCCGGCGTGGAACACCTGGACGGCGCCGGACAGGCGCTCGGCTCCGGTGATCGGCAGTCCGGTGCGCGGCGTCCCGGGGTAGCCGGCGCTGGCCAGCACCACGCCCACCGAGGCTCCCGCCTCGAGGGCCAGCGGCCGCGGCGCCAGCCGGCCGGCGGCCGCGGCGTGCAGGAGGGGCAGGAGATCCTCGGCCAGCTGGAGGACGAGCACCTGGGCCTCCGGATCGCCGAAGCGAGCATTGAACTCCAGAACGCGGGGGCCGCCGGCGGTGAGCATCAGGCCGGCGTAGAGCGCGCCGGAGAAGGGGTGGCCGCGCCGGGCCATCTCCCGGAGCACCGGGCGGATGATCGTCTCCCCCACCTCGGCCAGGGCATGCGCGTCGAGCAGGCCCGCCGGGGTGACCGCCCCCATCCCCCCGGTGTTCGGCCCCCGGTCGCCATCGAGGAGCCGCTTGTGGTCCTGTGCCGGGGGGAGGACGACGAAGCGCTCGCCGTCGGCCAGGGCAATGACCGACACCTCCTCGCCCTCGAGCACCTCCTCGAGCACGAGCCTCGCACCGGCCGTCCCGAGCCGCGAGAGCTCTCGCACCGCCCGCACCGCTTCGTCGGGTGAGCCGGCCACCACCACCCCCTTGCCGGCGGCCAGCCCGTCCGCCTTCACCGCCACCTTGCCCATCTCCCGCGCGTAACGCTCGGCGGCGTGCGGATCGTCGAAGGTGCGGTGGGACGCGGTGGGAACGCCGGCGGCCTCCATCACCTCCTTGGCGAAGGCCTTGCTCGACTCCAGCCGCGCGGCGGCGGCGTCCGGACCGAAGACCGGGATGCCCGCGCGGCGCAGCGCGTCCCCCACCCCGCGGGTGAGGGGCAGCTCCGGTCCGACGACCACCAGGTCCACGCGCTCCCGGCGCGCCACCTCGGTCACCGCCCCGGGGTCCTCGGCGGCCACCGGGAGGTTGGTGGCCACCGCCGCCGTCCCGGGGTTTCCGGGAGCGCAGAGCAGCTTTCCCAGCAGTGGGCTTCCGGCCAGCTTCCAGGCCAGGGCGTGCTCGCGCCCACCGCTTCCGAGGACCAGCACGCGCATCGTCGCTCAGTGCTCCTGCGGGAGAAGGTACAGCGCCCGCTTGGCAGCTGCGTAGCTTGGATCGATCTGCACCACCTTGCGCAGCCGCTCTCGGGCGGCGGCCGGGGCGCCCGAGCGCACCTCGACCTCGGCGAGCTTGACCTCGGAGGCGAGCAGGGTCGGCGCCGCCTGCAGCGCATCCCGGAGCGCGCGGCGTGCTCCCTCCAGGTCCCCGACGGCGAGCGCCGATGCGCCGGCGGCGTAGTTCACCAGGGGGAGCGCCCGGCCGCCGGACTGGGCCGCCGCGGCGGCCGCCGCCGCGCCCTTCGCGTCTCCGCGCTCGAGGAGCACGAGCGCCCGCCAGGCGAGCGCTTGCGGATGGGCGGCGTCGGTGTGCAGCACCCGCGCGAGCAGCGACTCGGCTCCGGCCAGGTCCCGCCGGTGGAAATGGAGAACCGCCTCGCCGAGCAGCGGCGTCGCGTCGTCGTCTCCGGTGCTGAGCCGGGCGAGGCGTCCCTCGGCGCCGCGCAGCCATTCCTCCGGCCGTGGCGCGATGCTGCCCAGCGGCACCCAGGGTCCGGCCCGCGTGGGATCGGCCCGGGCGGCCTCGATGGCGTGGGCCAGCGCCGGACCCCGGTCGGGGACCGAGGCGCGGGTGGCTGCCGCCCAGAGCAGCGCGTCCGTCCGCCGCGCGTCCGCCGCGGCGGTGCGCTCGAACGCCTCGGCGGCGGCGGCGGCCTGCCCCAGAGCGAGCCGCACCCGGCCCTCGACCAGCCCCTCCACGCCCGGGTCTCCGAGGCGGCCGACGACTGCCGGCAGGTGCTCCTCGGCGCCCGCCCCGTCCCCGCGGTCGAGGGCGAGGAGCAGCAGGATCAGGTGCGCCTCCGGGTGGCGTGCGTCGTCCCCGAGCGCGGTCCGCGCCGCGGCGGCGGCGGCGTCCGCGTCGCCGGCGGCCCGCGCCGCGGCGGCGAGGAGGACGTTGGCCTGGACCCGGTCGACGGGCTTGAGCCGGCCCCGCTTCAACGCCGCCCGCACCAGCTGCATCGCCTCGCGGGGGCGCCCCTGGACTTGGGTCTCCAGAGCCGCGAGCGCCAGGAGCGCCGGTCCATCCTCGGTGCGAGGGTCCGCCTGGAGCCGCTCGAAGAGCCGGTGGGCCTGCTCCGGCTCACCCACCTCCACCAGGAGCCGGCCCATGGCGAAGAGGCTGCCCGGGTGGTCGGGCTCGAGCGCCAGCCGGGCCTGGAGGGCAGCCAGGGCTCGCCGCGGGTCTCCCCCCAGCGTGTACGCCTCTGCCCGGACCACCGGGATGCGGCGCTGGCTCGAGTCGAGCTGCTCGGCTCGCTGCAGCTCGGCCAGCGCCAGGTCGGCCGAGGTCCGGGCGTAGCTCTTCGCCAGAAGGAGGTGGGCTTCGGCCTGGTTCGCGCCGTCGGCGGCAATCACCTCCTGCGCCAGCGCGCGCGCCCGCTCCTCCGCCCCGGCCTCCCGGGTGACGAGCAGGAGCTCGGCCAGCCCGAGCAGCACCGCCGGGGCCCGGCCGGTAGCACCGAGAAGCCGCTCACCGAGCTCGATCAGGGTGCGCCCCTCCGCCCCGTCCAGGGCCGTGCCGCGCGCCAGGGCCACCGCGCGGAGCCATGTTCCGAGGAGCGCTGGATCGCGCGGCGCGTCGACCAGCGCGGCCTCGAGGCGGCGCTGGGCCTGGGCCGAGGACTCCGGCTGGTCCAGGGCCAGCGCCTGCTGTGCCTCGGCCAGCGCCGCCTCCGGCAGGGGCCGGCCCGTGGGGTAGGCGAGCCGCCAGGCGGCGAGTCGCTCGGCGAGCGCCGGAGGCAAGGGCGCCGACGGATCCATGCGGGGCGTCCCGTGGCGGAAGGTCGCCCCGGGAAGCGGCCCCGCCCCCCGGGTGCGAAGCCAGACCACCGCTCCGACACCGAGCAGGAAGACGGCGGCCAGGGCCGCGAGCACGCCCCAGCCCGTCCGCCGGGGCGAGGACAACGGCGCACTCCGGGGCACCGGGCGTGGACCGGCGTCCGCCGGGCCCGTGCCCCTCGGCGGCTCGGGTGCGAGGGCCGGCGCCGGAGGAGCGGGCTGCGGCACGGGCGCCAGGCGGGCCGCGGCGGCCTGGCGACAGCGTGCACAGACGCCGCTGGCCACGTCGTCGAGGTCGGCGAGCGGACCGCCGCACGAGGCGCACGTCCCCTCGGGGAAGCGCTCCGGGCTCTCCGCAGTGGCCTCCGACTCCCCGTCCGGGAAGAGCTCCTCGAGCGTGAAGCTGCTCGTCCCCAGCGCCGGCGTCGGAGGGGGCGGCGGCGCGGGGGGAGCCGCCGGGGACCGCGTGCCCGGTCGGCCAGCCTCGGGCGCCCGGCCGCCCACCGGCGTCGCGGCGGCGGGCACGGGCGGCGCCCCCGGGTCGCTCGCCTCGCCCTCGCTCCAGTCCAGCTCTCCGAACAGCTCGGCCCGGGCCGCCAGCCCTTCGCTGGCCAGCGCTTCCGGCGGCGGGGCGGGTGGCCGGGCCACCACCCGGGTGGTGAGCGTCACCCGGGCCACCTGACTCTTGGCCTCCGCCTCGGGCTCCTCCTCTCGGCCGGGCACCGGGGGACGGCTCACCGAGATGGGGTTGGCCATCTCCCGCGCCCGCGCCACCGCCACTGGCACCGAGGGGTCGCGGGGCGGCGGCACGTACTGGATGTTCTTGCAGCGGGGACACTGGGCCCGGATGCCGCGCGAGGTCATCGCCCCATCGTCGATGAGGTAGACGGCCGCGCAGTTCTCGCAGGCGAGCCGCATCGTGGCTCCCCTCGTCAGTGGCGGAAGTG
>DASPUU010000004.1:0-19158 GCA_035622755.1 Myxococcaceae bacterium | reverse complement strand
GTCCCGGAGCCAGTACTCGCCCAGGGTGTGGTCGGGGATGATGTTGGCCGCCGCCCCGCCCTCCTTGACGATGCGGTGGATGCGCGCCGTGGGCTTGATGTGCTCCCGCATCAACGCCATGGCGTGGTCGAAGAGCATCAGCGCGTCGAGCGCGCTGCGTCCCGCCCAGGGTGCCGCCGAGGCGTGGGATGACTTCCCGAAGAACTCCACGCTGGCCGACGCCGCGGCCAGCCGGGTGCGGTTGACGACCCGGTTCTGGTCATCCGGGTGCCAGGAGAGAACGACGTCGGTGGACCGGAAGGCGCCGTCCCGCACCAGGAAGCTCTTGCCGTAGAGGACCTCCTCGGCCGGCGTCCCGAAGAGCTGGACCGTCCCCGGGAGCTTCCGGGCCTGGCGCTCGCGGTTGGCGGCGACGGCCGCCGCCACGGCTGCCGTCCCGAGGAGATTGTGGCCGCATCCGTGGCCCGGCCCGTTCTCGACCAGGGCGGCCCTGGTGGCCTGGCCGGCGGCCTGGGACAGCCCCGGGAGCGCGTCGTACTCGGCGAGGAAGGCGACGGTCGGCGGGCCGGAACCTGCCACCGCGACGAAGGCCGTCTCCTCGCCCCCCAGGCCCCAGGTGACCCGGAAGCCTTCCTTCTCCAGGGCATCGGCCAGCGCCCTGGCCGACCGCTTCTCGCGGAGGGCAAGCTCGGCCGCGTCCCAGACCTGCCTGGCCAGGCCCTCCCACCGAGCGCGGGTCTGGTCCAGGTAGGCATCCGTCGCGCGCGGCTGGGCGAGCGCCGCTCCCGGCACCCCGAGCATCGCCGCTGCCGCGACACACAAGACCGCGTCTGCCAGCGCATGCCCCGAGCGAGCCCTGGTCATCGAACAAGGCAACTTAGCCGAGCCGCGTCCGAACCTTCACCGGGCGGACCGGCCCCCCCCCCGGGAATGGCGACCGCCACGAAGCTCGTCAGGCACGCGGCGCCGGCCCCTCGACCCGGTCCGTCGGGCGCAGCAGCGGGACGTTCCGGTTGTAGGCCCAGGTCAGGCCGATGCCGAGCACCGTCGCTCCCACGCCCAGGGCACCGTTGACGAAGGGAGGCGCGGTGAGAGCCAGCCGGATGAGCACGGTCACCGCGGCGAAGCCCGAGTTCCGGAAGACCAGGTCGTACTCGAAGCCGTGGCGCAGGGCGAGGAGGACGATGAGGATGTCGGCGAAGACGAGCACCGTGTAGAACTGCTCGAAGAAGTACTCGGCCCGCGCCGAGGCCTGCTCCGCCTGCCCCTGGCCGAAGCCCTCCACCGCCAGGCCGACGAAGATGGCCAGCAGCACCAGGGCGACGAGCTCCTTGGAGGCCGTGAAGCGGGCCTGCTCGTCGCCCGAGAGCCGGGATTCGCTCCGCCGCTGCAGGCGGTAGAACACGCCGAGCAGGCCGAAGACGAGCAGCGCGGCGGTGGCGTCGGCGAGCATGCGCGGGATGGCGCCCCGGACGGCGATCCACTGGATGGGCTCGGGGAAGTTGACCAGCTCCTTGAGGGATTGACGGAGCAGGATGAGCGAGAGGATCTCGAACTGCTTGCCCATCGCCGTCCCGGTGGTGGCGGACATCCCGAACACCAGGCTGATGACCTCGACGCCGAGCAGCAGGGTGAAGGCCAGCTGGACGGAGTGGAAGTGGTTGGTGGGGACCCAGGCGGCCAGGGCTCCGGGGAGCCAGCCCCGGCGGCGGGCCTCGATGAGGCAGAAGGCGGCCAGGAACACCCCCACCAGGCCGTTGGCCAGCAGCCGCTGGACGGGCCGGCTCTCCCAGCGCTCGTGGAGCGCGGAGAAGACCCGGTGGGAGAGGCGAAGGACGGGCGAGAGGGGCGGCGGCGGCACCGGGGCGGGCCTAGACGCCGAAGGGATAGGTCTCCGGAACGCCGGGCTCGGGCGGGCCGCCGAGGGGCCGCACGGCCTGCGTCTCGTCGAACCAGATCCACTCGTCGAACTGGCGGGGAAGGCTGGCGTGGAAGTAGTGGCTCTGGAGCTCCGTCTCCGGCCGGTAGATGACCCCGATGGCCCGCTCCAGGCGCGCCGGGGTGAGCTCCTCACGCACCGCCTCGCGCCGCGCCTGGCGCAAGGGGAGGAGGAAGGCCGGGACCCCGCTCGCGTGCCCGAGGGCCTCGTAGCTCTGCGGGTGGGCCGGGCGGACCGTCTTCACCTCCATCGGCCCTCCCCAGTCCGTGGCCGCGGCCACCGTGCCGTGGTCCGTTCCGAAGCCGACCAGGTAGGCGCGGTTCCCCCAGGCCCGCCGGCAGAGCTGCCCCAGGTTGTGCTCCCCCCGGGCCCCCATCTCCGTGGCCGAGGCGTCCCCGAGGTGAGAGTTGTGGGCCCAGACCACGGCCTTCGACTGCGGTCCGCGGAAGGCGAGCAGCTCGGACAGGGTGTCGAACATGTGCTGGTCGCGCAGGTTCCACGACTCGACGCTGCCCCAGTACATCACCCGGTAGTAGCGCTCCGCATTGGCCACCACCCGGGCGTTCTGGACCGCGTCCAGGAACCGCTCGCCGTCCTTGGCCGAGTACTCGAGCCGCCGCTCGAGCATCTCCTTGAGCATCCGGACCACCTCGTCCTCGCACGAGGCGTAGCGCCCGGAGACGGCCGCCAGCCCGTAGGCCGCCGGATCCGACTGCCACGGGGTGAGCAGGCCGTAGCGCTGAGTGGCCGAGCGGGCCGCCTCCACGTCCACCGACTCGAGGTAGCGGATGACGGCATCGGCCGAGGTGAACAGGCTGTAGAGGTCGAGCCCGTAGAACCCCACCCGCCGCTCGGGGTCGGCGACGCCCTGGTTGTGGCGCCGGGCCCACTCGGCGAAGGTCCGCACCTCCTCGTTCCGCCACATCCAGGTGGGGAACCGGGAGAACGGCTTCCACGGGCTCGCCGAGGGGGGCAGGTGACGCAGGTAGCGGTCCACTCGGGCCGCGTCCGGCCAGTCCGCCTCCACCGCCACCACGTCGAATCCATGGCGCTCCACCAGCTCCCGGGTGATGCGGGCGCGCATCCGGTAAAACTCGCTCGAGCCGTGGGTCGCCTCGCCGAGCAGCACCAGGCGGGCGGAGGCCGTCCGCTCCAGGAAGCGCCCCAGGTCGGCGCGGTCGATGTCCTCCAGGGGCTCGGCGCACTCGCGGAGCAGCGCCCCGAGCCCGCGCTCCGAGACCTGGCCGCCGCGGGGCGCCCATCCCGCCTCGCCCACCAGAGGGACGAAGCGGACGTCGCCCAGGTCCTCGCGCTCGAGGCCTCCCTCCGGGCGTCGCCGGACCCGCACCAGCGTCTGCGACTCCTTGGGGCCCACCGGCATCACCAGGCGGCCGCCGGGGGCGAGCTGGTCGAGAAGCGGCTGAGGGATGGCCGGCCCGCCGGCGGCGACCAGGATGGCGTCGTAGGGCGCGTGCTCCGGCCACCCCAGAGTTCCGTCGGCGTGGAGGACGTGGATGTTGGCGTAGCCGAGCTCGGCGAACCGCGCCCCGGACGTCTCGGCCAGCGTGGCGTGACGCTCGACGGTGAACACCTCGCCGGCGATGCGCGAGGCGATGGCCGCCGCGTACCCGGAGCCGGTGCCCACCTCCAGCACCCGGTCGCCCGGACCGAGGCGCGCCGCCTGCGTCATCCAGGCCACCACGTAGGGCTGGGAGATGGTCTGCCCCTCGGCGATGGGCAGGGGCGCATCCTGGTAGGCGAACTCCGCCAGCGAGGGCGGAACGAAGCGGTGGCGGGGGACCTCGCGCATCGCCCGCAGGACCCCCAGGTCGTCGATGCCGCGCCCCTCGAGGGCGGTGCGCACCATCCGCGCACGCTGGGCTTCGGTGGGATCCATCCTTCCCTCCCGATCAGCACCCCCCATGCCAGGGACGGACCGTGGAATCCAGCCTCGCCCGCCGCAACCCGTGCGGGTCCGGACCGGGCCCCGCGCACCCCCTGCGCGGGCCGGTCCCCGGTCAGTGGTAGCGGACGCCGATCTTCACATCGGGGTGAAGGCTCCGGTACACCGGGCAGGTCTCGGCGACATGCTGCATGCGCGTCCGCTGCTCCGCGGTGAGCCCGTCGGGAAGCCAGAGCTCGACCGCCAGCATGCCGATCCGCCGGGGGGCCGGGGTCATGTGCTTCTCCACCCGGCCGCGCGCCTTCCCCCAGGGAATGTTCTCGCGCCGGGCGACGATGGCCATGGTGGTGAGCATGCAGGCGAGGAGGCCGGAGGCGACCAGGTCGGTGGCCGAGAACGAGGCGGCCTCGCCTCCGTTGTCCCGCGGCGCATCGGTGCGAAGGCGGGTGCCGCTCGGGCCGTGGGTGAGCACGGTGTGCAGGCCGCCGTCGCCCTCGGCGGTCATCTCGACGAATGCGGGCGTGGTCATCGGGGGTTCTCCTTCACGAGTTGCTCAGCGGACGGTCAATTCCGGATGGCGCGACCTCCCCCGGGCCCGGGGGCTCCACTCGATGGTCCGGAGGAGCGACCGGCGGCGGCGCTTCACCTCCCGGTCGAGGACGCGCACCGCCTCGTCCATTCGCTCCATGAGCCGCATCGGCGCACGCCGGGCGCCGGTGGAGAGGAGCGCGTGGGTGAGCCAGGGGAAGACGGCGGTGACGTCACAGTGCACGTAGACGCTTCCTGACTCCACCGCCTCCATCGAGACCTTGCCCCAGGTGTGCCCCTCTCCGGCCGGGCAGCTGGAGAGCGCGCCGTTGTCCACCGGGTCCACGCAGAACTGGAGGTCGATGTCGAAGCCGGTGGTCGGCACGGAGAGGATCTGATCGAGCAGCGGCTCCCCCTGCAAGGTGTAGTTCTTCGGGACCCCGCCGCCGAGGATCCAGATGGCCAGCTTCCCCGTCCCGCGGTGCCGGCAGAGGTGCTGCAGGGCGGCCATGGCGAACACGTCCTCGTTGACGTCGATCTCCAGCCGGAAGGCGTTGCCCAGCAGCCGGCGCAGCTTCACGACGTTGAGGAAGATGGACCCGTCCTGGACCGCCCCGACGAAGATGGGGACCGCCTGCCGGTAGCAGGTGGCCAGGAGCGAGGGCTGCCGGACTCCGAGCGAACGCTCGATGCCATGCATCGCCCGGCCGAGCAGGAAATGGAACTCGGCGGTGGTCATCGCTTTCTGGAACTCCGGGCGCTGCATGAGGGCGGAGAAGAGGCGGTCGGTGTCGAGCAGCGCCTCTTCCCAGAAGCCCAGGTCGTAGATGCGGATGATGCGCGCCAGCCGCATCTGGAGGTCGCCGGCGTCGGGGTTCACCTCGCGGATGGCGTGGCCGATGACCCGGTGGGCGTCGTGATAGAGGTTGGCGCCGGTGGTGGTGAGCACGGAGAGGATGCCCCGCTCGATGAGCGGGATGAGACAGCTCTGGTGAAGCCCGGCGGGTGTCATCGCCCCGGACAGGGTGAGGTAGACGGCGGCCTCCTCGTCCAGCGAACGGCGCATGAGCTCGAAGGCGGTGCGCTCCTGGCGCCCGACGTAGGCCGGGAAGGCGTGGGACAGGAGGTCGACCGCCCGCTCCTTGCCGGTGATCGGCCGGGGGTCGACGGGGCGCGCGCGGGAGTACTCGGACCGCAGGGACCGCTTCCGGGGAGGGGGCATGGCGGCACGAGATAGCCTCGCGCCGCCCGCTGCGCCAGGGGCCGTCCCAGCTCAGGCGTGCGCCGCGGCGACGACCGGCAGCGCGGCCGGCTTGAGCTCACCCATCGCCAGCTGGTCGAGCGTGGCGCTCCGGTAGACCTCGAGCATGCGCTCCTGGCCGCGCCTCCACACGCCGTACATGGTGCAGGCCCGCGTCATCCGGCACGACTCGTGGGCCCCGCCGCCGCAGAGGGAGACGACGAAGGGACCTTCCACGGCCTCGATGACGTCGAGGAAGGTGATCTCCCGCGGCGGCTTGGTGAGCCGGTAGCCGCCGTGAGCCCCCCGGGTGCTGGCCACCAGCCCCCGGGCGACCAGCGTCTTGAGGATCTTGGCCAGGAAGTCCTGGGGGACGTCCATGCGGCGGGCGATCTCACGGAAGGGAACCACGGTGCCCGCGGGCTGCGCCGCCAGGCACACCATGGCCCGGAGGCCGTACTCGATCTTCCGGGAGATCTGGAGGGCGTGATGCTGCATGGAAACCGCTTGAAAAACGGGTATTTAAAAAGAAGTATACCAGGCGATGATCGACCTGCACAGCCACACCACGGCCAGCGACGGGGAGCACGCCCCCGAGGCGCTGCTCGCCCTGGCCCGGGCGGCCGGCGTGACCGTGCTCGGGGTGACGGACCACGACACGGTGGCCGGTCTGGCGCGGGCCGAGACCGCGGCGGCGGCCGAGGGCCTGGGGTTCGTCCCCGGGATCGAGATCTCCGCCACCGCCGGCGGCCGCGAGGTCCACGTGCTCGGGCACTTCGTCCACCGGTCCGAGCCCGGGCTGGCGAGCTTCTCCGAGCGGCTGCACGGCGAGCGCGCCGGACGGATGGCCAGGATGGTCGAACGCATGACCGAGCTCGGCTTCCCGGTCACCCTGGAAGAGGTGGAGCGCATCGGAGGCGGGGCTCACCTCGGCCGGCCCCACCTGGCGCTGGCGCTGCTCAACCGCGGCTACGTGTCCTCCACCCAGGAAGCCTTCGACCGCTTCCTGGCCGATGGCCGTCCGGGCTTCGTCGACCGCTTCCGCCTCCCGGCGGCGGAGGCGGTGCGCCTGCTGCATGCGGCGGGCGGGACGGCCACCCTGGCCCACCCCGGCCCTTCCCGCGTCACCGCCCCCACCCTGGAGGCGCTCGCCCGGGACGGGCTGGACGGCCTGGAGGCCTTCCACGCCGATCACCTCCCGAGCCAGCGCGAGGCCTTTCGCCGCACGGCCGAGGCGCTCGGGCTCATCCCCACCGGCGGGAGCGACTTCCACGGAGCCCGCGTGTCGCCGGGGCGCAAGCTCGGCAGCTCGAGCACACCGCCCGAGTCCTTCCAGCGCCTGAGGGACCGCGCCGCCGCCCACGCCCGCGCCTCCGGCCGGGGCCTTTCGCTTTGACAGGGGTGGGATCGGTCGGCCAATCTGCCGGAGCCGCCCACCGGCCGCGGCTCCGCCGATGATCGTCGACCCCTACGCTCCCTACCTGCCGCTGGCCGTGGTGCTCATCCTGGCCGTCATCCTGGGTACGGCGGTGAGCTCGGCCTCGGTGCTGCTCGGCCCGAAGAACCCGAACCCGGTCAAGTCGACCATCTTCGAGGCGGGCAGCGAGCCGGCGCCGGGGACGGCGCGGCAGCGCTTCGCGGTCAAGTTCTACGTGGCCGCCCTGCTCTTCATCGTCTTCGACGTGGAGACGGTCTTTCTCTACCCCTGGGCGGTGAACTTCAAGGCGCTGGGCTGGTTCGGCTACGTGGAGGTCATCGTCTTCGCCGCCACCCTGGTCGCCGGCCTGGCCTATGTCTGGAGGAAGGGCGCCCTCACCTGGGAGACCTGAGACCTCATGGCTGAGCACGAGCTGGCACCGGTCATCACCACGCGACGCGACGAGAGCATCGGCTTCCTGCAGCGGCTGGTCAGCCAGGGTCTGGGCTGGGCACGGAAGTACTCGCTCTTCATGTACCCTTACGCCACCGCCTGCTGCGCCATGGAATACATGTCGGTGGCCTCGAGCCGCCACGACATCGCGCGCTTCGGCGCCGAGTACCCGCGTTTCTCGCCGCGCCAGGCGGATCTGCTCATGGTGGTGGGCACCATCAACCAGAAGCAGGCCCCCATCCTCCGCCGCGTCTACGACCAGATGTGCGAGCCGAAGTGGGTGGTGAGCTTCGGGGTGTGCGCCTCCTCGGGCGGCTTCTACGACAACTACGCCGTCCTCCAGGGCATCGACCGCATCCTCCCGGTGGACGTCTACATTCCGGGCTGCCCGCCGCGGCCGGAGCAGGTGCTCGACGGGCTGATGCTCCTCCAGGACAAGATCCAGCGGCAGGTGCACCGCCTGGGCCGGATGGTGGAGGACCGCCCCGGCGCCCACTCCCTGGCCACGCCCCTGACCAGCGCGCGCTGACCTGGCCGGGCGGTGCCCGGTCGATGACCGAGCCGGCCCCTGACCCTCACCAGCGGTGGTAGGCGGGGTGCCCGGGCTTCACCGCGACGAAGGTCCCCCTGCAGGTGGCGCAGGTCTTCCCCCCGGCGGAGAGCGTCGCCTCCACCACCGCCCGCGACCCCTTGACCTCCACCGCCTTGGCCCACAGCCGGAGCTCGCCGTCGCTCGGGGTGGGCGCGAGCAGCGCCACGTGGAAATCGGCGGTCACCGTGCAGGGCGGGGTGGGCGCCCCGCCGGCGCGCATCAGCGCGGTGGTGGCGGCCCAGTTCGAGTGACAGTCGAGCAGCGCACCGACGATGCCCCCGTTGAGGATGCCCGGGAACGCCTCGTGGTGCTTCTCCGGCCGCCAGGTGGCGACCACCGCATCGCCGTCGGCGAAGCTCCGGATGCGCAGACCCTTGGGATTGGCCGGGCCACAGCCGAAGCAGGCGTTGTCCGGAGCGTAGGTCTCCTGCAGGCACTTCTCGGGCTGGGCCATCGCCGTTCTCGGTCCTGGGGCCGTGTCCCTTCCGACCTTAGAGGACCCCTGCCTCCGGGGCGAGGAAGCGCCGCGCTGCGTCGACTGGCGCCCGGGCCGGACGAGGTGCTTGACCCTCGGTGTCCACCGTCCCCATCCTCCGATCCCCGCAATCGGCGGCATCCTGACGGGTCGGAGGTGGCGGATGGCTCGGATCACCTTGAAGGTGAACGGCACCCAGCACGAGTCCGAGGTCGAACCGCGCGTCCTCCTCGTTCACTACCTGCGCGACGTCCTCGGCCTCACCGGTACGCACGTCGGGTGCGACACCAGCCAGTGCGGAGCGTGCACGGTGATGCTCGACGGACGGACGGTGAAGGCGTGCAACGTGCTCGCCGTCCAGGCGGACGGGGGTGAGGTGACGACCATCGAGGGGCTGGCCCGCGATGGGAAGCTGCATCCGCTCCAGGAGGGCTTCTGGGAAGAGCACGGGCTCCAGTGCGGCTTCTGCACCCCGGGGATGATCCTCTCCGCCTGGGGGCTGCTCCAGTCCAACCCCCATCCGGACGAGCACGCCATCCGGCTCGGGCTGGAGGGCAACCTGTGCCGCTGCACCGGCTACCACAACATCGTCAAGGCGGTGCAGCACGCGGCGAAGAAGCTGGCCGAGTCGAAGTCGGAGACCGCTGCCCCGGCGCGCGCCGCCGGCAGCCGCTGAGGGAGGAGCCATGGCCACCCAACCGGCGACCCTGGAACGGATGATCGGCAAGGCGCTCAAGCGGCGAGAGGACCCGCGGTTCATCACCGGGCGGGGGACCTACACCGACGACGTCAAGCTTCCCGGCGTGACCTACGCCTTCTTCGTCCGCAGCCCGGTGGCCCATGCCCGCATCCGCCGTGTCACCACGGCGCGGGCCAAGGCCCACCCCGGCGTCCGGGCGGTGTTCACCGGACGCGACCTAGCCGACGGCGGGGTGAACGGGATCCCCACCGGCTGGCTCCTGCCCAACCTCAAGACCACCGACCGCCGGGCGATCGCCGTCGACCGGGTCCGGTACGTCGGCGAGGCGGTGGCGGTGGTGGTGGCCGACACCCCCTACGCGGCCAGCGACGCCGCCGAGCTGGTCGAGGTGGACTACGAGCAGCTCCCGGTGGTGGCGGACGCGACCCGGGCGCTGGGCAAGGGCGCGCCGCAGATCCACGACAACGCGCCCGGCAACCTCTGCTTCCACTGGGAGATCGGCGACCGGGCGAAGACCGAGGCGGCGCTCAAGGGCGCGGCCCGGGTGGTGAAGGTGAAGCTGGTCAACCAGCGCCTCATCCCCACGGCCATCGAGCCCCGCGCCTCGCTGGCCAGCTACTCGCCCGCCACCGACGAGCTCACCCTGTGGCTGACCTCCCAGAATCCGCACGTCCACCGGCTGATCATGGGGGCCTTCGTGCTCGGGCTCCCGGAGCAGAAGTTCCGGGTCATCGCTCCGGACGTGGGCGGCGGCTTCGGGTCGAAGATCCCCGTCTACCCGGAGGAGGTGGCGGTGGCCTGGCTGGCCAAGAAGCTCGGGACACCGGTGAAGTGGACCGCCGAGCGCCGCGAGAGCTTCCTCACCGACACCCACGGGCGGGACCACGTCTCCGAGGTGGAGATGGGATTCGACACCGGCGGCAAGGTGGGGGGGCTGCGGGTGAAGACGGTGGCCAACCTGGGCGCCTACCTCTCGCTCTTCGCGCCGGCCATCCCCACCTACCTCTACGGCACACTTCTCAACGGGGTCTACGACATCCCGGCCATCTTCTGCGAGGTGGACGCGGCCTTCACCCACACCACACCGGTGGACGCCCTGCGGGGCGCCGGCCGCCCCGAGGCCTGCTACCTCATCGAGCGCACGATGGACGTCGCCGCCCACGAGCTCAAGCTGGATCCGGCCGAGCTGAGGCGCCGGAACCTCATCGGCCGGGACCGCTTCCCGTTCCAGACCCAGGTGGCGCTGGTCTACGACAGCGGCAACTACGCCCCGACGCTGGAACGGGCGCTGAAGATGATCGGCTACGAGCATTTCCGGTCCCAGCAGGCGGAGGCGCGGAAGAAGGGCCGTTGCCTCGGCCTGGGCATCTCCAGCTACATCGAGGCCTGCGGCATCGCGCCTTCCCAGGTGGTCGGCTCGCTGGGCGCCCAGGCCGGGCTGTACGAGAGCGCCACCGTCCGGGTCCATCCCACCGGGAAGGTGACTGTCCTCACCGGTTCGCACAGCCACGGCCAGGGTCACGAGACGACCTTCTCGCAGATCGTCGCCGACGAGCTGGGCATCCCCGTCGACGACGTGGAGATCGTCCATGGCGATACCGGGCGCATTCCCTTCGGCATGGGAACCTATGGCAGCCGGAGCGGGGCGGTGGGGGGCACCGCCATCCACATGAGCCTGGAGAAGCTCAAGGACAAGGGCCGGCGGCTGGCCGCCCACCTGCTCGAGGCCGCGCCCGAGGACGTGGAGATGAAGAACGGGCGGTTCAGCATCAAGGGGGCGCCGGATCGCGGCAAGAGCTTTGCCGAGGTGAGCCTGGCCGCCTACCTGGCGCACAGCATGCCCAAGGACATGGAGCCCGGGCTCGAGGCGACCAGCTTCTTCGACCCGTCGAACTTCACCTTCCCCTTCGGCACCCACATCGCCATGGTCGAGGTCGACCCCGAGACCGGTCAGACGACGCTCCTGCGCTACGTGGCCGTGGACGACGTGGGCAACGTCATCAACCCGATGATCGTCGACGGCCAGCTCCACGGCGGGATCGCCCACGGAGCGGCACAGGCCCTCTGGGAGTGGGCGAGCTACGACGAGAGCGGCCAGCTGGTCACCGGGTCGCTCATGGACTACGGGGTTCCTCGCGCGGACCAGCTGCCCAAGTACGAGACCGAGCGCACGGTGACGCCCTCCCCGGTCAATCCGCTGGGGGTGAAGGGCGTGGGTGAGGCGGGGACCATCGCCTCCACCGCGGCGGTGGCCAATGCCGTGCTCGACGCGCTCGCGCCCTACGGCATCGTCCACGTCGACATTCCCCTCACCCCGGCCAAGGTGTGGCAGGCCATCCAGGACGCGAAGACCAAGGGGAGGTGAGCGAACATGTATCCGAGCCCGTTCGAGTACCACCGCGCGGGCAGCGTCCAGGATGCCGTGGCGCTGCTCGGGAAGTACGGCGAGGACGCCAAGGTCATCGCCGGGGGCCATTCCCTGCTCCCCTTGATGAAGCTCCGCCTGGCGCAGCCCAAGCACCTGGTCGACATCCGCCGCATCCCCGGGCTGAACGGCATCCGCGAGGATCGGGGGGCGATCGTCATCGGCGCGGCCACGCCTCACGCTGCGCTCGAGGCGTCGGCCCTCCTCCGGCAGCGCCTGCCCATCGTCTCGGAGGCGGCGGGGCTCATCGGCGACGCCCAGGTGCGGAACATGGGGACGGTGGGCGGGAGCCTGGCCCATGCCGACCCGGGGGCCGACCTCCCGGCGGTGATGCTCGCCCTCGGAGCGGAGCTGTCGGTGCTCGGTCCGAAGGGGACCCGCACCGTGGCGGTGGAGGACTTCTTCGTCGACATGATGACCACCGCGCTCGCGCCCAGCGACGTCATCACCGAGGTGAGGGTCCCCTTCCCTCCCTCCGGATCCGGGGCTGCCTACGAGAAGTTCCCCCATCCCGCCTCGCGCTATGCGCTGGCCGGGGTGGCGGCGCTGCTTACCGTCGCCGGCGGCAAGGTGACGGCGGCTCGGGTGGCGATCACCGGGCTGGGGACGAAGGCCAGCCGGGCGAAGGCGGTGGAGGCGGCGGCAGTGGGCAAGGCGCCCGATGCGGCCAGCCTCGGGGCGGCGGCGGAGAGGGCCAACGACGGGCTCAAGCTCCGCTCCGATGCGCAGCTGCCCGAGCCCTACCGGCGGTCGCTGGCCGTGACCTTCACCCGCCGGGCGCTGACCGCGGCGGCCAAGCGCGCCGGCGGCTGAGACGACCCCGGGACCTTGTCCCGCCCCGGCCGCACGGTCGATAGTCGGGGGAACCGTGCGCGAAGAGATCCGCCGCATCCAGCAGCTGATGGAGGGCGCGGGCTACGTCACCGATCGGTCGGTGGCCACCGCCGTCTACCTCTCCACCGCCCTGGGCAAGCCGCTGCTCGTCGAGGGCCATCCCGGGGTGGGCAAGACGGACATCGCCAAGGTGCTGGCGCGCGTCCTGGACGGCGACCTCATCCGGCTGCAGTGCTACGAGGGGCTGGACGCCACCACCGCGCTCTACGAGTGGAACTACCCGAAGCAGCTCCTGCACATCAAGCTCGAGGAGCGCAGCGACCGGCCGGTGGGTCAGCGCGAGGCGGACATCTTCTCCGAGGCCTTCCTGCTCAAGCGCCCGCTGCTCCAGGCGATCACCCACCACGGCCGTCCTCCGGTGCTCCTCATCGACGAGGTCGACCGCGCCGACGAGGAGTTCGAGGCCTTCCTCCTCGAGGTGCTCTCCGATTTCCAGGTCACCATCCCCGAGGTGGGAACGCTGCGGGCCGAGTCCCGACCGGCGGTGGTCCTCACCTCCAACCGCTCGCGGGATCTGTCCGACGCGCTCCGGCGCCGGTGCCTCTACCTGTGGATCGACTACCCCTCGCTGGACAAGGAGCTGCGCATCGTGCGCACCCGCGTCCCCGGCATCGGCGAGCGGCTGGCCGCCGAGCTGACCACCTTCATGCAATCGCTGCGGCGGCAGCGGCTGGTCAAGACCCCCGGCGTCGCCGAATCCCTGGACTGGGCGGCGGCGCTGGTGGCCCTGCACGCCACCGAGCTCGATCCCGCCCTGGTGCAGGAGACGATGGGCTGCTTCCTCAAGGACGAGTCCGACCTCCGCGCAGTCGCGGCGCGCATCGAGGCGGGCGAGCTGGCCGCGATGTGCTCGCCGGCGGGATGAGCGCCCCGGCCTCCACCGACCTGGTCGTCCATGCCACGCGCTTCTGCCGGCTCCTGCGCGAGGAGGGGCTCCTGGTGACCCCGGGCGACACCCTGGATGCCGCGCGCGTGCTCGGGCTGGTCGACCTGGCCGACCGGGAGGACCTGCGGCTGGCGCTCCGGGGAGTGCTCGTCCACCGCCCGGAGGACGGCCCGGCCTTCGACCGCCTCTTCGACGAGTTCTGGGGAGGGAATCCCGCGCCGGCCGGGCGGCTGCGGAGGACCCGGCCTCCGAGCGGCTCCCAGAAGGAGCGCCTCCCCCTCTCGCTCGAGCAATGGCTGCGCGGCGGAGAGAGGGACGCCGAGCGGGAGGAGGCGCTCGTCCCCGGGCCGAGCGAGCTCGAATCCCTCGGCCGTCAGGACTTCGGCTCGTTCGGAGACGAGGCGCTCCGTGAGGTGACGCGGGTGGCGCGGCGCATCGCCCGGCGGCTGGCCACCCGTCCCAGCCGCCGCTGGAAGCCGGCGCGGGACGGCGCGCGGCCTCACCTGCGGCGCACCCTGCGGCTGAGCGTCAAGACCGGAGGCGAGGTCTCCGAGCTCGCCTTCCGCCAGCGCAAGGTGCGCAAGACGAAGCTGGTGGTCCTGGCCGACGTGTCCGGGTCGATGGACCTCTACGCCCGCCTCTTCCTCCAGTTCCTCTTCGCCCTGCAGCACAGCTTCGCCCGGGTGGAGACCTTCGTCTTCGCCACCCGGTTGAGCCGAATCACCGAGCAGCTCCGGAGCCGGGCCTACGGGGAGGCGCTGGCCGAGCTGGCCGCCGAGGTGCGGGACTGGAACGGCGGGACGCGCATCGGGGCATCGCTGGAGACCTTCGTCCGGGAGTGGCCGCGGCTCCTGGACGGGCGGACGGTGGTCATCGTCCTCAGCGACGGCTGGGAGACGGGCGACCCCGAGGTGCTGGGCGATGCGCTGGGCGCCGTCCACGGCCGCGCGGCGCGGGTGGTGTGGCTCAATCCGCTGCTCGGCAGTCCGGGGTACGAGCCGCTGACCCGCGGGATGCAGGCCGCCCTGCCCCACGTCGACGTCTTCGCCCCGGCGCACGACCTGGCCAGCCTCGGCCGCCTGGCCCGGCATCTCGCCCTGTGACGCGTCTGCCCCCGGGTCAGCCCGCGCTCTGGCTGGCCCGGGGGTGAATCGGCCCGGCGCGGAGCCGGAGCTTTCCACCCTCGCGGGCGGCGAAGCTGGCCAGGACCTCGCCGAGGATGGCCAGGGCGATCTCCTCCGACTGCTCGGAGCCCAGGTCCAGCCCGGTGGGGCTGTGCAGGTGGCGGCGGTGCTCCTCGGTGAGGTGGAACCCCTCGGAGGCCAGCTCGGCGAGCATCTGCTCGGTCCGGAGACGCGGTCCGAGCGCCCCCACGTAGCCGCAGCCCGACTCCAGGGCCAGCCGCAGGAAGCCGCGGTCGTGGTCCAGGTTGTGGGTCATCACCACCGCCGCCGCCTCCGGCGAGAGCTGGATCCGCCCGGCCACCGCCTTGGGCGTGGCGGCGACGTAGGCATCCGCCTCCCGGAAGGCCTCGGCTGGCACGCCGCTCGGCCGGTTGGCCACCAGCGTGACGTGGAACCCCAGCTCCGCGGCGAGCCGGACCAGCGGCACCGCGTCCTGCCCGTTTCCGAAGACGAACAGGGGTCGCGGCGGCCTGACCACCTCCACCAGGGCGTCCACCGTCCCACCGGCCAGCGCGTAGCGGTGGACCTCGGTCCGGCCGCCGGCCAGCGCCGCCTCGGCGTCGGCCTGGAGCCGGGCGCGGAGCGCGTCGTCCTTGACGTCGGAGCGAGCGCCGGTCTCGTCGAGGAGCAGCCGCTCGCCGACGCGGCCGGGCCCGGGCCCGCCGACGCGGAACACGGTGGCCATCACCCCGGGGAGGCGGCGCTCGATGCGGGTGGCGAGGAAGTCGAGCGGATGGGTGGGCGAGCCGGCGGCGGCGACCCGCTCTTGAAGGACCTCCACCCGCCCGTTGCAACCGAGGCCGAAGCTCCAGGCCACGTCGTCGTCGGTGTTGGTGGAGTCGTAGGTGAACACCACCGGACCGTCGGCCGTCCGCCACCAGGCCTTCTTGAGGACCTCGCCCTCCAGGCAGCCGCCGCTGATGCCGCCCGCCAGCCAGCGGTCGCGCGACATGAGCAGCCGCGCCCCCGGCCGGCGGTAGGTGGACCCCGCGGTCTCCACCACCGTGGCCAGCAGCGCCGGCTCCTGGCGCGCCTTCAGCTCCGCCCAGGCGGCCGCGATGCCACGCAGCTCCTTCATCCCGCCGTCACGCTCCTCCGCCGGGAGGCCCCCGGCAGACCCCGATCTAGCGCCGCCCGCGGCTCGGAGCGAGTCCCCGGGGTCCCCCGCCGCCCTGTCGGCGCCCTCGCCGCCGGCGGTACGGAACGTTGACGCCCAGTGGAACGGACCGCTAGAACCCGATGCCCGTGAGTGCCTTCGCGCTGGACCGGATCGCCGGACGGTTACCCCAGGCCCTGACGGATCGCAGCGTGGATCGGACCGGTGCACCGTGGGGCGTGGTGCGCCCCGACGCGCTGGTCCCGGTGATGCAGCTGGTCAAGTCCGACCCGGACCTCGCCTTCAAGCTCTTCGTCTCCATCGACGCCGTGGACCGCCTCCACCTGCCAGAGAACACGCCGCGGTTCGAGGTCGTCTACTTTGCCTACTCGGTGAGCCGGAACGAGCACCTGCGGCTCAAGGTCCGCGTCGGAGAGGAGCGGCCCGAGGTGCCGAGCATCGTCGGCGTCTACCAGGGCGCCAACTGGTGGGAACGCTTCGTCTGGGACTTCTACGGCATCCGCTTCCTCGGCCACCCCGACCTGCGCCGCATCCTCATGTACGAGGAGTTCAAGGGTCACCCGCTGCGCAAGGACTACCCGCTCCGTGGGCGCCAGCCGCTCATCCCGGAGAAGCCCATCGAGGACATCTTCCGCGGCCCCGGGACCTCGGGCGTCGCCTGACCCACTGACCCCGGACCCGCGAGCCCCCAATGGCCCAGCCCACGGAGATCGAGATTCCCCCGGCCGCCCCGGAGGGCGAGGGCGAGCTCGAGGCGCACCTTCACACCAAGCGGATGCTGATCAACATGGGGCCGTCGCATCCGGCCATGCACGGCACGGTGCGCACGCGCATCGAGCTGGAGGGGGAGACCATCGTCCGGATGGACCCGGAGATCGGCTTCCTCCACCGTGGCTTCCAGAAGAGCTGCGAGAACGTCACCTGGAACCAGTGCCTGCCCTACACCGACCGGCTCAACTACGCCAGCCCGCTGATGAACAACTTCGGGTTCCTCAACGCGGTGGAGAAGCTGGCCGGGATCACCATCCCCGAGCGCGCCCAGTACATCCGGCTCATCGGCTCGGAGCTCCACCGCATCCACGACCACCTCACCTGCGTGGGCGCCATCGGCCTGGAACTGGGGGGCTTCGCGCCCTTCCTCTACGCCATCGAGGGGCGCGAGCTGATCATGGACCGGGTCACCGAGCTGACCGGCGCCCGGCTCACCACCAGCTTCGGACGGGTGGGCGGGCTGAACCGCGATCTGCCCGAGGGATGGGTGGAGCGGGTCCTCAAGTCGCTGGACAAGTGTCACGAGCTGATCGGCGAGATCGAGACGCTCCTCACCGCCAACCGCATCTTCGTGGACCGGATGAAGGGCGTGGGGGTGATCACCGCCGACGACGCGCTCGACTTCGGCTTCACCGGCCCCTGCCTCAGGGCGAGCGGCGTCCCTTACGACGTCCGCAAGGCGAAGCCCTACTGGGTCTACGACCGCATCGAGTTCGATGTCCCCATCGGCGTCAACGGTGACAACTTCGATCGCTACCTGATGCGGCTCGAGGAGCTCCGGCAGTCGGAGGCCATCGTCCGCCAGGCGCTGAGGCAGATCTCGCCCGGACCGGTCATCGTCGACGACTGGCGCATCGCGCTGCCCCCCAAGCCGGAGGTGTACGGGACCATCGAGGGGGTCATCGCCCACTTCAAGCTGGTGATGGAGGGCGTCCCGGTGCCGGCCGGCGAGGTCTACGACTCGACCGAGGCGGCCAACGGCGAGCTCGGCTGGTACCTGGTGAGCGATGGCTCCGGCCGGCCGTACAAGGTCCACGTGCGGGCGCCGGGCTTCGCCATCATGTCCGGGCTGCCCCGCATGGTGGAGGGAAGGATGCTGGCCGACCTCATCCCCACCTTCGACACCATCAACATGATCGGCGGCGAGGTCGAACAGTGAGCGAACCCGCGGACAAGCCCAAGGCATCTCCCGCCCCGGCCCCGGGGCGCCCCGCTCCCAAGCATCCCGGCCTGGTCACCGTCACCGTCGACGGCCAGGAGGTGGCCGTTCCGCCCGGGACGAACATGATCACCGCCGCCAAGACGGTGGGCGCCGACATCCCCTACTACTGCTGGCACCACCGCCTCTCCATCGCCGCCAACTGCCGGATGTGCCTGGTCGAGGCGAGCACCTCCCCCAAGCTCGTGCCCGCCTGCCAGACCGCGCTCCAGGAAGGGATGGCCATCCGCACCGACACCGCGCGGGTGGCGGAGAGCCGCCGGGCGATCATGGAGTTCCTCCTCCTCAACCACCCGGTGGACTGCGCCATCTGCGACCAGGCCGGCGAGTGCAAGCTCGAGGATTACTACCAGCGGCTGGACGCCAGGCCCTCCCGGCTGGAGGGCGACAAGGTCCTCCGCGACAAGCGCCGGGTGCTCGGCCCACTGGTGGTGCTCGACCAGGAGCGTTGCGTGCTCTGCACCCGCTGCGTGCGCTTCATGGAGGAGGTGGCCAAGGAGCCCCAGCTGGGCGTCTTCGCCCGCGGCTCGGACGAGTACATCGACGTCTTCCCCGGCCACGAGCTGAGCAGCAACTACTCCGGCAACGTGGTCGACCTCTGCCCGGTGGGCGCCCTGCTCAACCGCGACTTCCGCTTCCGCGCCCGGACCTGGTTCCTCTCCACGGTGGCCTCGGTGTGCACCGGCTGCTCGCGCGGCTGCAGCACCTACGTCGACTTTCTCGGACAGGACACCTACCGCTACCGCCCGCGCGAGAACGACGCCATCAACCAGAGCTGGATGTGCGACCCGGGCCGCCTCTCCTACCAGCCGCTGAACCTGGAGCGGGTCTCCACCCCGTCGGTCGGTCGCGGCGAGGACCGGCGCGAGGTCCCCACCGCCGAGGCCCTGGCCCGGGCGACCGTCCAGCTCAAGGCGATGGCCGGCACGGCCGAGCTGGCGGTGCTCGTCTCGCCGGGCTGCTCCAACGAGGACCTCCTGGCCGGGCTGACCTTCGCCAAGGACGCGCTCGGGGTGCGGACCCTCTACGTCGGCGGGCGTCCGGACGGGCCGGCCGACAACCTGCTCATGCGCGCCGACAAGAATCCCAACCGGAAGGGGCTGACCTGGATCGCCGCCGCGCTCGGGCTGGGGCTCCGCCCCTTCGGCGAGCTGGTGCTGGCCATCGAGGTCGGCCAGGTGAAGGCGCTCTACGCGCTCGGGGCCGAGGTCCCCGTTCCGGCGGCGCAGGCCGCCGCCGCCCTGTCCAAGGTGGAGTTCGCCGTCCTCCAGGCGGCCAACGTCTCCGCGCTCACCGCCCAGGCCCAGGTCCTGCTGCCCGCCGCCGCCCACGTCGAGGACGAGGGGACCTTCACCCAGGCGGACGGCATCACCCAGCGCTTCCGCCGGGCCTATCCGCCGCGGGGCGCGGCACAG
>DASPUU010000003.1:0-5094 GCA_035622755.1 Myxococcaceae bacterium | reverse complement strand
ACTTTCTGCCGGTGGTGGTCAGCCGTGGCGTGGTGCAGGTGAGCGCGCTGGTCGACACCTTCTACGCCTCCCTCATCTCCGCGCCGGCGGTCTCCGCGCTCTACTACGCTCAGCTCATCGGCGTGCTCCCGGTGTCCCTCTTCGGGATGTCGGTGTCGGCGGCGGAGCTCCCCGAGCTGTCCCGGGATTCCGGAGCGCCCAGCGGCGCCGAGGAGCGGCTGCGGCTGCGCCTCGACGCCGGGCTGCGGCGCATCGCCTTCTTCGTCGTCCCATCGGCGGTGGGCTTCCTCGCCCTGGGCGACGTGGTCGGTGGGCTCCTGGTCCAGACCGGGCGCTTCGGGGGGGCGGAGACGCGGCTCCTCTGGTACCTGCTCGTCGGCTCGGCGGTGGGTCTCCTGGCCGGAACGCAGGCGCGCCTCTACGCGTCGGCGTTCTACGCGCTGCACGACACCCGGACTCCGCTCCGCTTCGCCCTGGTGCGCGTGGCGCTGGCCGCCGGCCTGGCCTACCTCGCCGTCCGTTCCCTCGCCCGATGGCTCGGTGGGCCGGCGCTGCTCGGCTGCGCAGGCATCACCGCGGCCAGCGGCGTGGCGGCGTGGATCGAGTTTCTGCTCCTCCGCCGTGCGCTCGGGGCTCGCCTGGGCCGGACCGGTGTCGGGGGCGGGCGGCTGGCCAGGCTCTGGGCGGCGGCGGCGTTCGCCGGGGCGGTCGCGCTGGGCTCGAAGATGCTCCTCGTGGAGCGCTTCGGCCCCGAGCTGTCCAGCGCCGCCACCTGGGGAGGCTGGGTGCTGCCGGCGCCGGCGCTGCACCCGGTGCTCACGGCACTGGTGCTCGTGCCGCTCTACGGCGGGATCTATCTCTTGCTCACCCCGCTGCTCGGCGTCTCGGAGCTCTCGGGCGTCCTGACCCGTCTCCGGCGCCCGTGAGGCCGCTCTTGCCGCCGGGGCGGGGCCCGGACCGGCCCGGACCCCGGGGAGGTTTGCCTCCCGGGGGGTGGTTGTGTATAGCCGGCCCCCTCGGCACCGGGAGCGGAGGGGTGCGCACCGGCTGCGGCAATCGAGGTTCCAGGCAAGGTGAGTGACGAGCAGAAGTCCGGCGGGTCCGGCCCGCGCAAGCCCCGGCCTACGTTCGGCGACGTCATGCTGGGCATCCCTGCCGGCCGCGGCGGCGAACGCGAGGAGCGTCCGCGCAAGGGACGCGGCAAGTCAGAGCGCACGGCTCGCTCCCCGGAGACGAAGCCCCTCCCCGGCGGCGAATCGCCCCCGCCCGGCCCGGGGGCAGCCTCTCCGCCGCCGCCGGCCAAGACGCGCCGCCCGGAGCGCCGCCGGCCGCAGGGGCCCCTGGTGGTCGTGCGGAGGGCCACCGGCGTGGTCGAGACGCGCGAGCTGCTGGCGGAGCCGACGGCAGGTCCGGCCCACTCCGAGCCGGCTGCGCCGCCGCCGGAGCCGCCGGCCGCACCGGTGGCCGAGGAGGCCCCGGTGGCCCGCCTGGCGGCGGCGCCGGCCGAGCCGGCACCCCCCGAGGAGTCCTCCTTCGCCGAGATGCTCGCCGCGAGCGAGAAGCACGAGACACCCACCCGCCGCGTGCGTGTCGGCGAGAAGGTGCAGGGAACCATCTTCCAGCTCGGCGCGGACACGGCCTTCGTGTCGCTCGGGGGCAGGTCCGAGGCGATGATCGACCTGCGCGAGCTCAAGGACGAGGAGGGGATCCTCCGCTTCGGGGTGGGCGACGCCATCGAGGCCTACGTGCTCGAGGCCGGGGCGCGGGGCATCGTCCTCACCCGGACGCTCTCCAAGGGGTCGGCCTCGCTGGCCATGCTCGCCGAGGCCCGAGCCAGTGGGCTGCCCGTCGAGGGGCTCGTCCTGGCGGTGAACAAGGGCGGCTTCGAGGTGGCGGTGGGCGAGGCGCGGGCCTTCGTCCCCATGAGCCAGATGGACCTCCGCTTCGTGGACAAGCCCGATCAGTACGTCGGCGAGCGCCTGAAGTTCCGGGTGACGGAGGTGCGCTCGCGCAAGGTGGTGCTCAGCCGCCGGGCGCTCCTCGAGGAGGAGCAGAAGGCGCTCGCCGCGCAGACTCGGGCCACGCTCGCCGAGGGAACGGCCCTCCGGGGCCGGGTGACCGGTGTCCGCGAGTTCGGCGTCTTCGTCGACCTGGGCGGCATCGAGGGGCTGGTTCCGCTGGCGGAGCTGAGCCACCTGCGGGTCGGCCGGCCGAGCGACGTGTGCAAGGTGGGCGACGAGGTGGAGGTGGCCGTGCTGCGCATCGAGCCGCCGCAGCCCCACTCCCCGGACAAGGCCAAGCACAAGGAGCGCATCACCCTCTCCATGCGGGCGCGCCAGGAGGATCCCTGGACGGTGGCCGCGGCGACCATCCACGAGGGAGATCGCCTGACCGGGAAGGTGGTGCGGCTGCAGCCCTTCGGCGCCTTCGTCGAGCTGCGCCCGGGAGTGGATGGGCTGATCCACATCTCCGCCCTCTCCGAGCGGCGCATCGCCCATCCACGCGACGCGGTCAGCGTGGGCGACGAGGTGAGCGTCCAGGTGGAGAAGATGGACCCGGCCGAGAAGCGGATCGGTCTCCGGCTGGTGCGGGACGGCGAGGTGGTCGGGAGCGGGCGAGGAGCGCCTGTCGAGGCGGCGGCCGCCACCGAGAAGCCCGAGGCGGCTCGCGCGGCGGCGCCGACCCGGCCGAGGGTGGGGCAGGTGGTGAACGGCCAGGTGGACCGCATCGAGCCGTACGGCGTCTTCCTCGTCTTCCCCGGCGGCCGGGGGCTCATCCCGGCGAGCGAGACCGGGACGGACCGAGGGACGGATCTCCGGCGCCACTACGCCCTCGGCCAGGAGTTGAAGGCGGCCATCGTCGAGGTCGACGGCTCGGGGAAGATCCGCCTCTCCATCCCGGCCGCCGAGCGGATGGAGGAGCGGGCGGAGATGGAGGCCTGGAAGCGGAAGCAGCCGTCGGGAGGCGGCGGAAAGGGCTTCGGGACGCTGGGAGACCTCCTCAAGGGCCGGAAGCTCTAGGCCTTGACGGATCCGGATCGGGCCGCTACAAGCATCGGCCTTCGCCGCGGGGTGGAGCAGCCTGGTAGCTCGTCGGGCTCATAACCCGAAGGTCGCAGGTTCAAATCCTGCCCCCGCAACTTCCAAAAGCTGAAGCCCTACCGATGCTTATGTCGGTGGGGCTTCGGTGCTTTCCGGGGGCCGAAACACCGGGGTGTGTCCAAATCGGGTCGGAACGCCGGAGATGAGAGCCCCCTCAGACACCGAACTGCTCGTCGAGCCAGTCCAGGACGCGGCGATTGAGCAGTGAGCGATTCTCCATCTCGCAATGGCCGTCGGCGCCCTCGGCGGTGCTGAATCGGAGAAGCGTCTTCGGACAGCGCAGCGCATCGAAGAACGCGCCTGCACCTGCAGCGAGGCCGTCGCCCTCCGCCTGAGTCAGCAGGGTCGGGCACCGGATGCGCTCTGCGCGGCCGTTCATGGTGAACAGCTCGGCGGAAGCCAAATAGGCACGCAGGTTGTCGACGCCATGAACCCAGAAGCCCCGCTGGATGACCTTCCATCGCATCTGTCGGTTGCCTCTGATGAACGCGTCCAGGCGGCTGATGATCGCCTCGTCGAGAGCTCCGAGGTTCTGCGCAGCCTGTGCGCTGACTCTGAAGTTCCGCACCAACAGGTCACGGAATCCGTCGGCGATGCCCCAGGTGGCCGGGTCGGCGATGAGCGCAGCGATGCGGGGTTCACCGGATGCCCCCCGAGGGGCGAGATGCCCCCCCAGGCTCCATCCGCTGAGCGCGATGCGGCGGGCGTCGACGAGCGGAAACGTAAGGGCGAAATCGACGACCTTCTGGATGACCACCTCCCAGTCCGGCCGCAGGGGAACGCCCTGCTCGTAGAGCATCGCGCCCTGGCCGGGACCATCGAAGAGCAAGGAGTGGTATCCGCGCCGGGAAGCCGCCACGGCCGAGGCGAAGTACATGTCGGTGATGGTGCCGTCGTAGCCGTTGGTGAAGAGGATGAGCGGACGCACCTCGCGCTCGAAGCCCTGCGCCGGAACGAAGTACGCGGGAAGCGGCGTGTTCTCGAACGGGATTCGCAGCGGTCGAATCGGATGAGGGCCGAGCGCGAGCGCTTGGTCCAGGGCCTGGCTTTGCTTCCGGAATGCAGCGAGGAGACGGGGGTCGACCGGACTTCCGTAGAGAGGGTGCAACGACGTGTCGTAAAAGACGCTTGCTCGGAAATACAGCTCCCGCGCGCTCTTCACGTGGCCCTTGGCCAGGGATGCATCTGCTTCGGCTTGCACCCGACCGGCCGCCGCCACCCATGCCTCGTGGTAGGCAGCATCGTCACCCTCGCCGACCGCCTGCCCGACGGAGCGAACCTCACCGAAATCGGCACCGCCGTAGGGGATGTACCCGAGCGGCCAGGTGCCGAACTGGTCGTGAAGCTCGTCCTTGAACAGCTGGGTCATTCCGGTTTCCTCGGTCCTGGTCGCAGCGGCCCTTCTAGGCGACGGACCGCTGCCCCTGAGACCGCGGTCATGCAGTGATCCCGGTTTCAGACCACGACGCGCGAACGGAAGCCAGCCACGAATTCGAGCAGCTCACGGCGCTCGTGCACCGTCACGATGGCCGCTCCGTTTCCAGGGGCCCGTCGCCGCGGCGGGTGCGGAGGTCTTCCCGAAGTGCCTCCCGCCGCTACCGCTTCGGGCAGTTCCCGGCCATTGCCCGTCTCCAGTCTTCGCGAGGTAGACCGGCCCTGGCCATGTCGATCGGTGGCGATGACACGGAGTGTCCAAGCCTCAGGGCCAAACCCGCCCGAGAGGGGGCCTATGCCCGCCTGCCCGATCGGCGACCCGGGTTCATCGCCCGAAGGTCGCAGGTTCAGTTCCTACCCCCGCACTCCGAAAACCGAGGCCCTGCAGCGACTCAGGCTGCGAGGCCTTTTGTGTCTTGGCCCAGAGCAACGTGTTGGAGCGCCCGCCCGGGGCGCTCTCGTCGACGAAGCGACGACCTCGTCACCGTCGAAGGCCGGGGCTGCGTCTCATGGCCGGCCATCTGCAGGACGACCGATTCCATGTCGAATTCGCTTGAAT
>DASPUU010000002.1:0-13257 GCA_035622755.1 Myxococcaceae bacterium | reverse complement strand
TTCACCACTCCGGAGGGCTCGACGATGAGCGTCCGGGTGAGGGCCAGCTCCCCCTCCACCCGCCCGCGGACGGTGAGGTCCTCGTCACCGGTCAGCTTGCCGTTGATGAGGATGGACGGACCGATGACCGTGTTCCCGGCGATGCCGGACAGCTCCTTGGGGCTGGCCATGGGATCAGCCCTTCACGTCCATGTCGACGTTGCCTTTGAACGAGGCGCCGTCGGCGATGAGGATGCGGGGCGCCTTGATGTCGCCGACCACCCGGCAGTCGCTCTTCAGCTCCACCTTGTCGCTGGCGGCGATGTTCCCCGTCACCCGTCCGGCGATCTCGACGTTCTGCGTGTCGATGTCCGCCTCCACCACGCCGGAGCTCTCCACGAAGAGGCTCTCCTTGAGGGAGATCTTCCCCTTCACCGTCCCCTGGATGACCAGGTCCTCGTCGCCGGAAATCTCCCCGTCGATGATCAGGCTCGAACCGATGACTGTGTTTGCCACGTGGGCGTTCCCTCCACAGGGAATCCGTCTTTGGAAACCGCTCTGCTGCGCTAGATGTCGTCCGGGAGCTTCACGTCCATCTCGATGGAGCCGTTGAAGACCGCTCCATCCTCGATCACCACCCGCGGCGCCTTGATGTCTCCGGCCACCTTGGCCGACGTGTTGATGGCCACCCGCGAGGAGGCGTCGATGTTCCCGCTCGCCTCCCCGTTGATGGTCAGCTCCTCGGCGCGGATATCCGCCTGGACCTTGCCCGTGCTCTCGATGGTGAGGTGGTTCTTGAGGGCGATCTGCCCCTCGACGCGGCCCTCGATGACCAGGTTGCCGCCCCCACTGAGACTTCCCTTGATGATGATGCCCTTGCCGATGATTCCGACCTGGTCGGCCTGTGCCATCCGTTCCCTCTCGTTGGAAAACGTACGCTACAGATGCTCGGAGATCCAGCGACAGATGTCCCGGTACACCTCTTCCTTACCCAGCTCGTTGAGAATCTCGTGCCGCATCATCGGGTATTCGCGGAGGGTGCGGTCGGTCGTCCCCAGGGTGTCGAAGAATCGCCGTGAGGTCGCCCCCGAGGCGATCCGGTCGTCGCCTCCCAGGAGGAGGAGGACCGGGCACTGGATGCCGGCCCCCCGGCGGAGAACGTCCGCCTGCATGCGGGTGCACTCCACCAGCCAGCGCGGCGTTCCCACCCGGTTGTAGAGGGGGTCGGCGGCGGTGGAGCGAACCCAGCCGTCGTCCCGGCTGAGCAGGGAGAGGTCGAGGTCGAGCGGGAGGCGGAGCGCAGGCAGGATGCCCTGGAGCACCCGGGCCAGGGCCACCTTCCAGGCGGGGGGCTCGAAGGCCAGGGCCAGGTAGGGCGCGGAGAGCACGAGCCCATCGACGAGCGGGGTCCCCCGGCGCTGGAGCGCGGCCAGCGCCTCGAGGCCGCCGTGGCTGTGACCGACGACGAAGGCCCGCGCGTTGCCCGCCTGGCTGCGCATCCGCGCCAGGCAGCGGTCGAAGTCGTCGAGGTAGTCGGTGAAGCGGCGCACGTGGCCGCGCGGCCCCGGGGTCCGGCCGTGTCCGCGCTGGTCGTAGGCGTGGACCCCGAACCCCTCGGCGATGAGCGCATCGCGGAAATCGCGGTAGCGGCCCAGATGGTCGGCGTAGCCGTGGAGGATGAGGACGTGAGCCCGCGCCCCGGTGGGCACGTCGTCCTCGGTCCAGAGCCGTGCACCGTCGACGTCGAGGAAGCCTTCCTCGTGATGGACCATGGTCGGATCTGCTCGGGGGAACTTACCGGTCCGCGACGTCGGAGGACAGTCCCTTCAGCTTGTGCTCCACCCGGGGGCGGAGCGCGACGGACTCCGGGTCGGTGGAGGTGCGCGCCGCCTCGAGCGCCCGGCGGTAGGCGCCCACCGCCTCGCGCTTCCGGTCCTGGCCGAGGTAGGCATCGCCCAGGTGCTCGGCGATGACTGGCTCGTCGGGCTCGAGCGCGGCGGCGCGCTCGAGGGTGGGGACGGCGCGGGCCAGGTCATGCCGGCGGAAGTAGACCCAGCCCAGGCTGTCGAGGAAGGCCCCGGTGTCGGGGCGGAGCTCGAGCGCGCGGCGCAGCATCCGCTCCGCCTCGTCCAGGTCCAGGCCCTGGTCGGCCAGCGTGTAGCCGATGAAGTTCAGCGCCGCGGCGTTGTCCGGGTTGATGGCCAGCACCTCGCGCATCCGGGCGATGCTCCGCGCGTGGTCCCCGGAGCGCTCGTAGGCCGCCGCCAGCCCGAAGAGCAGCGACTCCTGGCGCGGGGTCTGGTCCACCGCGCGGGTGAGGAGGGCGATGGCCTCCGGGGCGCGCCCCTGTCGCTCGAGGAGCACGGCCAGGGCCTCGGTCAGCTCCGGGGAGCCCCGGGCAGCGAGGGCGTCGCGGAGAAAGCGCTCCGCCTCCGCCGGGCGCCCGCTCGCCTCCACCGCCTCGGCGTAGGCCGGGTAGAGGGCGAGGTCGTCCGGGCTGGCGATGAGCGCGGCGCGCAGGAGCGCGACCGCCTCCGCGGCGCGTCCGGCGTGCGCCAGGGCCGAGGCGCGGCGGAGCCGGGCGTCCGGGTAGACCTGCGCCCCGGGCGGGACCTCGGTGTAGGCGCGCACCGCCTCGTTCCAGCGTCCGGCGCGCTCGTGGAGGAGGCCGGCATAGAAGGACACCCGGGCGTCGGCCCGGCCCGAGCGCCGGGCGGCGTCGAGCACGCCGCTCGCCTCGGCGGGCCGCTGCCCTCCGAGCCAGGTGAAGGCCACCCGGAGGGTGAGGTCGGGATCGTCGGAGAGCGCCACGGCGCGATCCAGGTAGGCCCGGGCTCGCCCCGGAGCGCCGGCGTGCAGCGCCTGCTTCCCGGCATCGAGCAGGACGTCGCGGTTGTCGGGGTCGACCTCCAGCGCGTGGGCCAGGCTCTCCTCCGCCGAGGCAGGCAGGGAGAGCGACTCCTGGGCCCCGGCGAGCGACACCCAGGTCTCCACGTCCCCGGGGTCGATGCGGGCGGCGCGGGCGAGGAGGGTCTCGGCCCGGGCGCCGTCGCCCTTCTCCATCAGGGCCTGGCCGAGCCGCTTCAGCCCGACCGGCTCCGACGCCACGTCGGCCAGCTCGCCCACCGTGCGCATCGCCTCGTCCAGCTGCCCCGCCTCGAGCGACATCTCGGCGAGGAGCAGGTAGGGGTCCGGCTCGCGGGGGCGCAGGGCGAGCGCACGCCGGAGCACCGCCCGCGCACGCGGAAACTGGTGCGTCTCGTAGAGGACACGGGCCAGGAGCAGCTGTGCGCCGAAATCGTCCGGACTGCGCTCGAGCACGCCGCGGGCCCGCGCCTCGGCATGGGCCCAGTCTCCGAGGCGCGCGTAGGCCTCGCCGAGGGCCACGGCGAGGTAGGGGTCCTTCTCGTCGGTGGCCAGCGCCAGGCGGAGCTCGTCCACCGCCCTCCGCTCGTCGCCGGCCAGGTGGGCCAGGCGGGCCCGGAGGAAGTGGGCGTAGGCCGCCGCCGAGGCGAAGGTGCCGGCCCCCGGTTCCATGGCCTCGTGCATGGCGGCCACGTCCACCGCCGGCCGGCGGGCCTCGGCGATCCGGGGGGGCGCCGGGACGGCGACGGCGAGGGCGAGGAGGACGGGCGAGACCACGGTCGAGGGGCGAGGAGGAGCGATGCCCGGGGACGGGGCGCTCCCCTCGTTCAGTCTAGCAGGGCGGGCCGCCCCTAGCCTCCCGGGGCGAGCAGGCGCTCGAGGATGGCCTCCGGCATCTCGCGCGGAGGCACCTCGGCGACGCTGACGTCGCAGCGCACCGCACCCTCGCGCCGGAGGTCCGACTCCACCCGGCTGAAGACGCTCTCCGCCTGCGCCGCACTGCACTCGGGGAGGACGGCGGCGAAGGTGCCCCCGCCGAGGTGGGCGAGGACGTCCGGCGCGCGCAGCCGCTCCCGCATGCGCGAGGCGCAGCTGCGGAGCGCCTCGCCAGTGTTGGCCCCGGTCCGCGCCACCGCCAGGGCGAGCGGCCGTCCGTAGCGCCGCGCCCGCGCCGCCTCCTGGGTGAGGCGGATGACCAGGCCACGACGGTCGAGCAGCCCGGTCTCCGAGTCGGTCGGCCCGGCGGCCGCGGAGGGCACGGGCAGCGAGGCGCCGGCGGACTTGAGCGACAGGGCGCGCTCGGTGCGCTCGAGCAGCTCCGAGGATCGGAACGGCTTGGCCAGGTAGTCCACCGCGCCCAGGTTCAGGGCGCGCACCCGGTCGGCGACGCCCACCTGGGCGGAGACGAGGATCACCGGGATGTCGGCGGTGTCCGACGACGCCTTGAGCGAGAGGACGGCGTCCAGGCCGTCGATGTGCGGCAGGAAGACGTCCATCACCACCAGATCGGGGTGAAGCGCCCGCGCCTTGGCCACCCCCTCCGCCCCGTCCCGGGCCAGCTCCACCCGGTAGCGCTTGCGCAGGATTCCCTCCAGAACCGCGGCGATCTCCGCCTCGTCCTCCACCACCAGGACCCGGGGCTGCTCCCCGGGCGTGGGCATCACCGCGCGCGGCCGCGGCACGTCCTGGGAAGCCAGCGGCAGGGTGAGGACGAAGGCGCAGCCTCCCTCCGCCGGGCGCTCGGCCCAGATCTCCCCGCCGTGCAGCTCGACGAAGTCCTTGCAGATGGCCAGCCCGAGCCCGGTTCCCCCCGGGCCGTGCCGGTAGCGGTCGAAGACCAGGTGCAGCTGGTCCTCGGCCAGGCCCTTGCCGTCGTCCTGGACCACCACCTTGGCCACCGGACCGTCCGGACGGGCGAGGACCCGGGCCTCCACCTTGACCGCTCCCCGGGCGTGCTCCAGGGCGTTGGAGACCAGGTTCTGCAGAACCTCGCGGAGCTTGAGCTCGTCGCCCATCACCGGAAGCCGCTCCTCGGCGGCGATCTCCAGCCCCACCGAGCGCTCGCGGGCGAGGATGTCCATCTCCGCCACGCAGTCGCGGGCCACCTGGCGCACGTCGACCAGCTGGACGTCGAGGGCCACCCGCGAGTGCTCCCCCTTGCCCTGCTCGAGCAGCGACTCGACCAGCTTGAGGATCTTCCGCGCCTGGCGCACCACCGCGCCGGCCGACTGGTTGAGCTCCGGGGAGAGCTCGGCCTCCTCGAGGATCCGCCCGTGCCCGATGACGACCTGGAGCGGCGAGCGAAGGTCGTGGCTGGCGATGGCGATGAGCTCGTCCTTGAACCGGGCCAGCTCGCGCAGGCGGCGGTTGGCCTCGGTCAGCTCGCGGTAGCGGTCGACGTACTTCAGCTCCAGATCCTCGCGCTTCTTCTGGAGGGCGGAGTGCAGGCGGGCGTTGCGGACCGAGTTGGCCAGCGCCGCGGCCACCGCCCGGGCGAACTCCTGCTCCTCCCGCCCGAAGGCGCGGCTCCGCCGCGAGAGCCTGAGGAAGAGCGCCCCCACCAGGTCGTCCTGGCTGATGAGCGGCTGGACGAGGATGCTCTTCACCCCGAGCGGGGCGATGAGCGGCCGAACCTCGGCCATGCGCGGGTCCTCGAGGGCGTCCTCGATGTAGGTCGCCTCGCGGGTGTGGAGGGACTGGCGCAGCTCCGGGTAGCGCGCCAGGTCGATGACCAGGGGGCCGAGGTCCGGACGCTCCCAGGTGGCCATCACCGTGGCCTTGCTCTCCGAGCCGGCGTCCACCAGGACCACCGAGCAGCGGTCCATGGGGAGGACGCGGCCCACCTTCTCCACGGCGATCTTCAGGATCTGCTCCAGCTCGAGCGAGCTGGTCGCCGCCTGGGTGATCTCGAGCAGCATGGCCATGCGCTCGGCAAGGCGATCCCGCTCGCCCTTCCGGCCACGCACCGACCCCTCCAGCGCAGGGCCGGTCGTCGAGGTCTCCCCTTTCATCTTCGTTTCATCTTTCCGCAATTCCCCTCGCGGTACCAGCCAGGCCCCTGCCCGGATGCAGGCCGGGCGGGTTCATTGTGACCCGAACGGCCACGCATATACTCGCGCCGGGCCCGTCAGTCCCCCCCATGCACCGCCGACTCGTCCTCCTCAGCGTGGGCCTGCTGCTTGGCGCGCCGGTGGCCGCCCAGACACCGGACGACGACTTCAACACCTTCCCGCCCCCGGGGACCGCAGCACCCCCACAGCCCGCGGCCGTCCCACCTGCGCGCACCACGCCCCCGCCGCCCGCGCCGAAGCCGCCCGCGCCCCAGCCGATCATCCCGCCCTCCGGAGGCCCGCCGGCGACGGCCCCGGCCACCGTCCCGCCGGCGGGGGTCCAGCCCGTGCGCCCGCCCTCCGTGCCGGCCCCCGCCGCGGCCGCCGCCGCTGCTCCCGCAGTTCCGGCCGAACAGCTCCAGCCCGGCCAGAAGGTGGAGCGCATCCTTCCCGGGAGCCCGCCGCCCGGGCCGTCCACCATCGGCGACCCGTTCGTCGACCCGCGCAACTACCGCCTCTCGCAGGGAAGCTTCGGCGGGCTGGCGTCGGCGATGGCCATCTCCAGCGCGGCCATCGGCCCCCCGGGCGTGCTCCGTTTCGCCGGGTACGGCTCCTACTACGAGAACACGGGTTGGCCGCGGGCGGGCGACAGCGTCACCCGCAGCGGCGGGCTCTTCGCCGTGGACTACGTGGTCCTGCGCTGGCTCGAGATCTACGTCTCCTACGCGGCCACGACCACGAGCAACACCAACTCCGACCCGCATTTCATCTCCGCGGTGGGGGACGTGGGGCTCGGGGCGAAGCTGTCCTGGCCGGTCTCTCCGAGCTTCGCGCTGGCCCTCGACCTCCGGGCAACGCGCTTCCCCGGGGTGGGCACCCAGGACATCGCCCAGGCCGGCTACACCTTCGCCCAGTTCCTGCTGCTCACCTGGAGCCCGCGCTTTCCGCTCCGCTTCAGCTTCGAGTTCGGCGCCCAGTTCCAGTGGAACAGCGTGGTCATCGCCCAGCCGCCCAACCAGGAGCAGGAGATCTCCCTCGGCCAGACCAAGTACAACCAGCTCATCGCCGGCGTGGGGCTGGAGTTTCCCATCCCCATCCTCACCCCGTTCTTCGAGTACACCACCGCCCTCCCCCTGGGCGTGCCCAACGACGTGCTGACCGGGGCGGGCGGACAGTCCGTGCCCATCCACTCCGCGCTCCCGCATCAGATCAACGTCGGGGTGAAGTTCACCCTCATCGAGAACCTGACCCTGGTCGCCGCCGGGCAGTTCGGGCTCCAGGGAACGCCGGCGCTCGGCGTCCCGGCCATCCCCCCGTGGAACTTCGTCTTCGCCGCCACCTATGCGGTGGATCTCTTCCCCAAGCCGCCGGTGCGCGAGGTGATCGAGGGGGTGGCCGTGGCCGGGCCGCCGCCGCCGCCGAGCACCGGCACGGTGAACGGCCTGGTCACCGACGCCTCGAACCAGAAGCCGCTCGGGGGCGTGGTGGTCACCGCCGAGGGCGTGGAGCTGGGGCCGGTGGCCACCGACGCCACCACCGGCCAGTTCGTCACCCGGCCGCTCAAGCCCGGGCCGGTCAAGCTCCGCCTGCAGCGAGACGGCTACCAGGAGATCCTCGTCGACGCGGTGGTCGACCCGGCCAAGCCGGCGCAGGTCCAGGCCGCCCTGACCCCGGTGGCCAAGAGCTCGCGGATGGTGGTCAGCACCACCGCCCGCCGCAAGCCGGTGGCGGCGACGGTCAAGTTCACCGGTCCGGAGACCAAGGTGGTGGAGACCAAGGCCGACGCCACCGGCCCGACCACGGTGGGGGTGGTCCCCGGCGCCTACGTGGCCGAGGTGACCGCGCCGGGGTACCTGGCCCAGCTGCGCGAGCTGGAGGTCAGCGCCGGGGCCGAGCTGCAGGTCAACTTCGATCTCCAGCCGGAGCCCAAGAAGAAGCGGGTCATCTTCCGCGACGATCGCCTGGAGCTGCTCGTCCAGGTGCACTTCGCGCCGGGGAAGGCGGCCATCCTCGCCGACAGCTACTCGCTGCTGGACGAGGTGGTGGACGTCATCGTCCGCTTCGGGGTGAAGCGCGTCCGCATCGAGGGCTACACCGACTCGACGGGCGGAAAGGCGGCCAACCTCCGCCTCTCGCAGTCGCGCGCCGAGGCAGTGGCCGACTACCTGTCCAGCAAGGGCGTGGCCAAGAACCGCCTCGAGGCGGTGGGCTACGGGGACGCCCGCCCCATCGCCCCCAACCTCACCGCCCGGGGCCGCGAGCTCAACCGTCGCGTGGAGATCGTCGTCCTCGAGAAGTGACCGGCGGGGCGCCCTTCCGGGCGGCGAGGAGGGCCTCGCGATTTCCGGCCGGGCCGAGGACAGGGGAATCGGTGACCCCGAGGACGTCCAGGCCGGAGGCCTCGACCTCGGCCCTCACCCGGGCGACGGCCGCCGCCCGCGCTGCCTCGTCGCGCACCACTCCGCCCTTCCCCACCCGGCCGCGCCCCACCTCGAACTGCGGCTTGACCAGCGCCACCAGGAGCCCGCCCGGGCGCAGGAGGGAGAGCGCGGCCGGGAGGACCAGCCGTAGCGAGATGAAGCTCACGTCCACCACCACCACGTCCACGGGCTCGCCGAGCGCCTCCGGCCGCAGCGCCCGGGCGTTCACCCGCTCGTGCACCACCACCCGCCGGTCGGCGCGGAGCCGGGCGTGGAGCTGCCCGTAGCCGACGTCCAGGGCGTGGACCCGGGCCGCGCCGGCCTGGAGCAGGCAGTCGGTGAAGCCTCCGGTGCTGGCCCCGATGTCGGCGCACACCGCGCCGCGCACGTCGAGCCCGAAGTGGTCGAGCGCGTGGCGCAGCTTGAGGCCGCCCCGGGACACGTAAGGGAGCGTCTCGCCCTTGAGCCGGAGCGGCGCGTCGACCGGCACGCGGGTCCCCGGCTTGTCCACCCGCTGGTCGGCGACCACCACCTGGCCGGCGAGGACCAGCGCCTGAGCGCGGGCGCGGGTGGGGGCGAGGCCGGCGGCGACGAGGAGGACGTCGAGGCGCTCCTTGCGTGCGCCGCTCATCGGCCGAGGAGCTCGTCCAGCGCCCGGGCGATGCCCGGGGGGGCGAGCCCGAGGGCAGCGCGCTGGGCCCGGGCGTCGCCATGGCGGACGAAGGCGTCGGGGAGGCCGAGGAGCCGCGCCCGGAGCTTCCGGCCGGTCCGGGCGGCCCGCTCCAGCACCGCGCTCCCCAGGCCTCCGTGCGTCGTCCCCTCCTCCACGGTCAGGACGGCGCCGGTGTCGCACGCCCGGTCGACGGCGGCGTCGTCCAGCGGGGAGAGGACGCGGGCGTCGAGCACGGCCACGTCCTCGCGGCCGTGCGCCGCCTCCAGGGCGGCCAGGGCCAGTGGACCAAGGGCGACGATGCAGGCCCGCGGCGCGGCGGGCTCGAGGAGCCACCGGGCGCCGTCCACCGGGACGCGCGAGGGGGGGAGCGGCGGGCCCGGGTCGGGCAGCGTCCCCCTCGGGAAGCGAAGCGCCGCCGGCCCCGCTCCGGTGAGCGCGGTGGCCAGCATCGGCTCGACGTCGGCGCCCACCACCGGCGCGTAGAGGCGGAGCCCGGGGAGGGGGCGGAGGAAGGCCAGGTCGTAGGCCCCCTGGTGGGTGGCCCCGTCCGCGCCCACCAGCCCGGCCCGGTCGATGCCCAGCGTCACCGGGAGGCCGGGAAGGACCACGTCGTGCACCAGCTGGTCGAGCGCCCGCTGGAGGAAGGTGCTGTAGATGGCGCACACCGGACGCAGCCCGCCCCTGGCCAGGCCGGCGGCGAAGGCCAGGGCGTGCTGCTCGGCGATGCCCACGTCGTGGACCCGGCCCGGGAAGCGGGCCTGCAGCCCGGTGAGGGCCGAGCCCTCGAGCATGGCCGGCGTCACCACCACCACCCGCCCGTCGGCCTCGAGCGCGCGCTCGAGCGCCTCGGCGAAGGCCTCGCTGAACGTCCGCTGCCCGCCGCGGCTGCGGACGAGCTTGCCATCGCGCCACTCGTAGGGGCCCATGGCGTGGCCGCGGGTGCGCGCGTCCGACTCGGCGGGGAGAAACCCTCGCCCTTTCTCGGTCCGGGCATGGACCACCACCGGCCGGCGGCTCCGCCGAGCCTCGGCCAGCGCCGGGAGCAGCTCGGCGAAGGAATGTCCGTCCAGGGGCCCGAGGTAAGTGAAGCCCAGGGACTCGAAGAAGGCGCGGGCATCGGCCGACCGGAGGAGGCGCTCCACCGCGCCGACGTTGCTGGAGATGGACATCCCGTTGTCGTTGAGGACGACCACCAGCGGAAGTCGGGAGGCGCCGGCGTTGTTCAGGCCCTCGAAGGTGAGCCCGCCGGTGAGGCCCCCGTCGCCGACCACGGCCACCGCCCGGTGCAGGCCGCCGCTCCGGGCCAGACCCTCGGCCAGGCCGAGCGCCACCGACACCGCGGTGCAGGCGTGCCCGGCGCCGAAGGCGTCATGCGGGCTCTCGGCCGGGTCGAGGAACGGAGCCAGCCCTCCCTCCTGGCGCAGGGTGGCGAAGCGCTCGCGGCGCCCGGTGAGCAGCTTGTGCGCGTAGGCCTGGTGGCCGACGTCGAAGACCAGGCGGTCGTGGGGGGAGTGAAAGACCCGGTGGAGCGCGACCACCAGCTCCACCGCGCCGAGCGAGGCGCCGAGGTGGCCCCCGACGCGCCCGCACACGGCGATGATCTCCTCCCGCAGGGCGTGGGCCAGGGCCGGGAGCTCCGAGGCGGGCAGCGCGCGCACGGCCTCGGGCGAGCCCACCCGGTCGAGCAGGGTCAAGCCTGGCGCTCCACGCTGTAGCGCGCCAGCGCGGCGAGCGGACCGCCGGCCGGCTCGAGCTCGGAGCGCACCGCGGCCACCGCCCGTTCCACCAGCTCGCTGGCCCTTCTGCGCGACGCCTCCAGCCCGAGGACGGCCGGGTAGGTGGGCCGCCCGGCCTGGGCATCGGCGCCGGCCGGCTTGCCGAGCCGCTCCGGGGAGGCGGTGACGTCGAGGATGTCGTCGGCGATCTGGAAGGCCAGGCCCACCGCATCGCCGTACGTCGCTGCCGAGTGGAGCTGGGCCTCCGAGCCCCGGGCCCCGACCACCCCCAGCTCGCAGGCCGCGCGGAGCAGGGCGCCGGTCTTCAGGCCATGGAGCCTGGTGAGGTAGCTCTCCTCCGCCGGGCGATCCTCGGCGATGTCCAGGACCTGACCGCCGACCATCCCCGCCGCCCCGGCGGCGGCGGCCAGCCGCTGGACGAGGACCCGCCGCTCGGGCTCCGGCCCGGAGGCGAGCAAGGCGAAGGCCTCGGTGAGCAGCGCGTCCCCGGCCAGGATGGCCATGGCCTCGCCGTAGACGACGTGGTTGGTCGGCCTCCCCCGGCGGAGGTCGTCGTCGTCCATGGCCGGGAGGTCGTCGTGCACGAGCGAGTAGGTGTGCACGTACTCCAGTGCGCAGGCCGCGTCCTCGGCCATCCGCGGCGCGCCTCCGCGAGCCACCGCCTCGGCGAAGGCCAGGCAGAGCAGCGGGCGGAGCCTCTTGCCCCCGGCCAGGAGCGAGTAGGCCATCGCCTCGGTGAGCCGCGGCGGCGCCGGGGCCAGCCGCTCCAGGCTCGCCCGGAGGAGGGCCTCGACGCGCGGGCTCCGTTGGGCGAGGTAGGCCTCGAGCGAGAAGGGACCGCTCATCGGCAGACGGCCGCTAGAAGGGGATGTCCTCTTCGTCGCCGCCGCGCTTCTCGAGCGGGGCGGCGCGATCCTCCCCCTGGTGCTCGAGGAGCTCCTGGACGCGGCGGTCCGCCTGGGCGAGCAGCTCCTCGCCGCGCTGGACGAGCTTGATGCCCTTCTCGAACTCGGCCAGCGTGTCCTCGAGGCTGAGCTGGCCGGTCTCCAGCTTCTTCACCACGTCCTCGAGCCGCTCCACCACCTCGCTGTAGGGCTGCGCCTTCTCGCCGCTGGTTGCCACGGGTCACCGCCTGGGGTCGCGCTCCGGGAGCTCCCCGGGGTGTCTACCGGACGGTGCACGCCCCGTGCAACGCCCCCCGCGGCGCCGCTGCCGCCGCTGGCTGCCCGGCTGGCGCCTCAGGGCTCCTCCGGCTCCCCGGGCCGGACGGCGGTCACCGTCGCCTCCACCTCTCCTCCGGCGAAGAGCGAGCGGCTTCCGGGAGGCGCCCAGCGCAGGACGATCCCCGCGCCCACCGACAGCTCCTCGGCGCGCGTGACCAGCGCCGAGGTGTCCGAGCGGTAGGCGACGGCATAGCCCCGGCCCATGACCTTGAGCGGGCTGAGCGCATCCAGCTTCTCGGCCGCGGCGACCAGGCGGAGCCGCTGGGAGCCGAGGGCCCGCTCGGCCCCGGCGCCGAGGCGTGCCCCGAGGACGGCCAGCCGCTGCCGCCCCTCGGCCAGGGTCCCGAGCGGGGCGCGCCGCTCGAGGCCCCGGCGCCGGGCGACCAGGGCCCGACGCTCGTGGACCAGCCGCCGCTGCATCGCCTGGAGGAGCCGCAGGCGGAGCGCCTGGACCGCCTCGCGCCTCCGCGCCAGCACCGATTCCGGCCGGAAGCGGTCCAGCCGCTCCCGGAGCCGGCGCATCTGCTCGCCGTGGACCCGGACGCCGCGCCGGGTGGCGCTCTCCAGGCGGTCCTCGAGGGCCACCAGCCCCTGCCGCAGGTCGGCCACGGCGTGGCGCGGGGTCTCCAGCCGGCGGCGCAGCTCGGCCAGCGCGTGGCGTCGCTCGGCCACGGCGCCGTGCATGGCGCGGCGCAGGCGCACCCGGCGCTGCCCGAGCCCCTCCTCGAGCTCGGCGAGCACCGGGACGACCAGCTCCGCCGCCGCGCTCGGGGTCGGCGCCCGGAGGTCGGCGACGAAGTCGGCGATGGTCACGTCCGTCTCGTGGCCCACCGCGGAGACCACCGGCACCGGACAGGCGGCGATGGCGCGGGCCACCACCTCCTCGTTGAAGGTCCACAGGTCCTCGGCCGACCCACCCCCCCGCGCCACCACCACCACGTCGACGTCGGTGCGTCCCAGACGCTGGAGCGCCCGCACCACGTCCTCGGCGGCGCCCGGCCCCTGCACCCGAGCGTGGGCGAGGAGCACGGACGCCCGGGGATGCCGGCGCAGGACGATGCGGAGGAAGTCCTGGAGCACGGCGCCGGTGCGGCTGGTGACGATGCCGATGCGCCGCGGCAGCGCGGGCAGCGAGCGCGGAGGCCGCCGGCGCCCCTCGCCCATCAGCCCCTCGGCGGTGAGGCGTTCCTTGAGCTGGGCGAAGGCCAGGGCCATCGCCCCCGCGCCGGCCGGCTCGATGCGCTGGACGATGAGGCTGTAGCGCCCGGCGCGCGCGTAGACGTCGAGGTAGCCCTCGGCGATGACCTCCAG
>DASPUU010000001.1:0-5554 GCA_035622755.1 Myxococcaceae bacterium | reverse complement strand
CGCCGGGGCCCATCCTCGAGCTGCTCGGGCGTGCCTTCCGGCCCGAGCTCCAGCGCGTGGCCTGGGGAAAGCTGATGTTCGTCGGGAGCGCCTAGGCTAGGGTCCGGCGCCTCGGTCTCCGCGGGAGTGCGCGCCATGGACGCCAAGCCTTCGACCCCCGAGGGAGGGGACTTCTCGCTCGTCCTCGGGGGGCCGCTCTACCAGCTGCTGGTCCGCGCCAAGCTGATCAAGCCGCCGCTGAACCGCGTCGGCCGGCGGATGGCCATCATCTCGGCCGTCGCCTGGGTGCCGGTGGCCATCCTCACCCTCGTCGGCGGGAGATTTGCCGGCGGGGTGGGCATTCCCTTCATCCGCGACTTCGAGGTCCACGTCCGGCTGCTGGGGATGCTGCCGCTCCTCATCCTCGCCGAGCTGGTGATCAACGCGCGCGTCTCGACCATCGTCGAGGAGTTCGTCGATCGGCGGATCGTGACCTCGGGCCAGCTCGGAAGGTACCGCGACATCCTGGGCTCCGCCGTCCGTCTGCGGAACTCCATTCCCGCCGAGGTCATCCTGGCGGTGCTCGTGTTCGGAGTCGGTCACCTCATCTGGCAGAAGAGCTTCTCGCTCGATGCCAGCACCTGGTACGCCACCGTCTCGCCGGCCGGCACCAGCTACACGCCGGCCGGGACCTGGTACGCCTACGTCAGCGTCCCCATCGTCCAGTTCATCCTCCTGCGCTGGTACTTCCGGCTCTTCATCTGGTGGCAGTACCTGTGGCGGGTCTCCCGGCTCGACCTCCACCTGGTGCCGACGCATCCGGACCGAGCCGGTGGCCTGGAGTTCCTGGCCGCGGTGGTCTTCGCCCTGGCGCCGTTCCTGGTCGCCCACAGCGGCCTGGTGGCCGGCTACATCGCCAACCGGATCCTCTACCAGGGCGCCAAGCTCCCCGAGTTCAAGCTCGAGCTCGCCGGCATGGCCCTCTGGCTCAATCTGATCACGCTCGGCCCGCTGTTCCTGTTCGGCCCGCGGTTGAACCGGGCCAGGATGGGCGGCCTGCGCCTCTACGGGCGGCTGGCCAACGACTACGTCCAGGCCTTCGAGAAGAAATGGATCACCGGACCGGAGCCCGAGGCCGACGGGCTCCTCGGCTCGGGGGACATCCAGTCCCTGGCCGACCTGGCGAACAGCTTCCAGGTGGTGCAGGGCATGCGGATGATGCCGTTCGGCAAGGAGGCGGTCATCCGGCTGAACGTGATCATCTTCCTTCCCATCCTGCCGCTGCTGCTGACGATGATCCCGGCCGAGGAGCTCCTGGAGCGGCTGGTGAAGATCGTCCTCTGAGCGGGCGCGCAGTCGTCGAGCGTCGCCGGTGCATCACGACGCGCGACGAGCTCCGCCGGTGAGCGACGGCACCTGACGACGCGCGCCGGATTTCCGCACTGCACGTGTGCAGCCTCCGCTCCGCTCGTGCGTTGTGTCCGGCGCGCGGGCGACATCACACTGCGGCCCGCAGCTCGAACCCATCTGGGGGGGAATCATGAACAGGATGCGTGTCGTGCCGGCGCTGCTCGCCATGGCGATGCTGGTGCCGGAGCTGGTCCACGCCGAGACGGTCGTCGCGCGGCGGAGGATGGGGAACAACGTCGAGGCGGCGACCTACGACCCGGTGAACGACCGGGCGCTGGCGATGGACGGGAACGACGTCATCGCCATCGCCCTCAACCCGCTCGACGCGGCGGTCCTCGCCACGATGCACGTCAACGACGGCGGGATCTCCGGCATCGGCTTCCGGAAGCTGTTCGACGTGACGGCTCTCGATCCGCTGTCACGGACTCCGCGCGGCATCGTCTACGTCCCGGCGCAGCACCGGTACTACTACACCGGGTTTCCCACCTCGACCGCGACGCTCCTCTTCAGCTCGGACGAGAACGGGCATCCGCTGCCGACGCTCAACCTCAAGGGGCTGGGGGACGTCTCCAGCTGGCTGCAGTGGGAGGGCCTGGCCTGGATTCCTCCCGGAGCTCCGATCCACGGGGGGACCATCGCCGGCATCGGCCACCCGACGCAGGACGGCATCGCGCACGTCTACTTCATCCGGCTGGACGGGACCGTCGAGGCGGACGTGCTGCCGGAAGCTGGCACCCCGCTGGAGAGCTACTTCTGCGGCATCCAGTACTGGCCGCAGCACCCGGGGACGGTGCTGCTCTCCGACTGCGGCCTCACCGGCACCTACGCCATGGACATGCGGAGCGGGGCCCTGGTCGGAGACCCGAGCAAGCCGCTCGCGCCGCCTCCGGAGGCGGTCGACGTGGAGGGCATCATCGTCCGCAACAACGGGGAGATCCTCCAGACCGGCTACCAGACGGGGCGCCTCTACGCCTACGACTCGAGCTTCCGGCGCACCCCGGGCGACGACCACCTGTTCGTGGTGGGCCTCGGCGTGGGCGCTCGCCGGCTGGCCTGGAACGCGGACACGGCGGAGCTCGTCGCCCTCACCGCCCCCCTCGACGAGGTCTTCGCCATCTCGCCGGATCTCAGGTCTGCGCGCCGGCTCTTCGACGTGGACGTCAACCACGAGCTGGGCGCTCCCTTCGGGCTGGCCTACCTCGGCCAGGGAACGCTGGCCGTCACCGACCGGGCCGTCCGGGGGATCGACGTCGCCGACATCACCACCGGCTACAGCCTCTCTCGCCTGATCTTCCAGGGAGCTGATTTCCCACCCGGGTGGCAGGGTTTCAATCCATTCGGGGTCGGCGCTTATGGGCCGGACATGTTCCTGGTCAACGTGAAGGGCGACACGAGCGCGCTCAAGGTCGTGTCGCGCACGGGGACACCGGACACGAGCATCTACCCGGACGGGGTCATCCCGACGCGGTACCCCGACCTCGTGCTCTCCGTGCCCACCCAGGGCATCGAGGCGCAGGTCTTCAATTCCGGCACCGGGCAGCGGATCTTCACCGGCGCGGAGATCTACGACGGCTCCGGGAAGCTGATCCACGTCATCGACGGTGCGAAGCTCGGTCTCCAGAACGGGCCGCCCTCCAACGGGGTCTGGATGTACGGAAACACCTTCGCCACCGTCGACGGCGCGACCAACACGATCGTCGTGTACACGGTGCCCTGAACGTCCGCCGGGGCGAGAAAGAGACGCGTGGTCCCCTTCTCTCCCCTGGAGGGGACTGCTCGGCTTTCGCATCCCGTGCCGCGGACTGGCCGAGGTCGCCGAGCGAGTCTGCCGGTCCCCTTCTCAGCGTCGGAGGGGCCCGGCCGTCTCGACGGGGCGGGATGGCCCTCCCGGGCCGGAGTGACCGAGAAACGGACGCTCGGTCCTCGTCTGGGAACGTCCGAGGACCGCCACTCTCTTTCTCGACCTCCGGCGCCCGGGAAGGACGCCCCGCCCAGGCGAGACGCTCCGTCTTCTTCGAGCGCGAAAGGGGGACGCCGCGTCTCGCTCAGGAGCCCGGGGTCGACCCCGCCGGAGCCCCGAAGAGTTTCCCGGTCTCTCGATGCGCAGTCTGGTGGGACCGCGCGTCTCTTTCTGAGCGCACTGGAACGTCGCGACACCGGGCGCGCGCTGTTGAATAGTCCACTCGGCTGTGCGTCGATTGCGCCCGAACATGGAGACCCGCACGGTCTCCGGAAGGGGCGAACGCGCCGTCGCGTGACGGCGCGCCGGGCAGGAGCGCCCGGAGGCCGCCCGTGCTCGCGGCCGAGATGGCAGGGCTGCTGGACGGCTCGACGTTCCCGGACGGAATGGTCCCGGGCACGTCGGCGAGGGGGGAGCAGGTGATCGACGAGCAGGATTGCCAGCTGCCGAGGTGCCGGGGGCGGTGCGCCCGCGGCCGCCACACTCACCGGGGCGGCCGCGGGCGTTTCGCCGTCGTGATGCCCGCGCTGGTGCTCCTCGGGATGGCCACCGGGGGCTGCTCCTTCCTCTTCATGCGCAGCCCGCCGGACGCCATCCCATCGCCCGAGGCCCCCGTCGAGTGCACCTCGTCGAGCGTGGCACCGGTCATGGACACGACCTGCGCCAGCCTGGGCCTGGCCATCTTCAGCGCGGCGCTGGCCGAGCCCGCGGACTGCAACACCAGCCAGCCGGGAGGATGCCTCACCGCTGGCGAGGTGGTGGGAGTGGCGGTGGGCGCCGCGGCCATGACCGTGGCCTGCACCTTCGCCGCCGCCCACGGATACAAGCAGGCCACCCGCTGCGAGAAGCTGAAGACCCTCAGCCTCTGGTGCCGCGGCGGCGAGCTGACCGCCTGCCAGCAGCTGGTGCCGGGCTGGGTGCCTCCCCTGCCCGCACCGGTGGTGCCCCGCGAGCCGATGCCCTCGGCTCCGCCGCCTCCGCCCTACGCGCCTCCGCCCCCGCCGCCCCCGGTCTCACCTCCGCCGCTCCCGCCCCCGGCCGGTGGAGCTCCGTGACGCGCGCCGGCCTCGCCCTGTCCGCCGCCGCCGCGCTGCTCGGCGGGTGCGCGAGCATCCTCAAGGGCACCTCCTCCGACGTGACCGTCGACTCGACGCCGCCGGGGGCGGACATCTACGTCAACGCCCACCGGGTGGGGCGGACGCCGATGGTGGTCAGCCTCCAGTCGGACCGGCAGCATCACGTGCAGCTTCACCTGGACGGCTACCAGTCCCAGACGCTGGCCTTCCGGCCCTCCCTGGGAGCGGGATGGGTGGTCCTCGATTCGGTGGCGTCCCTCTTCACCGCCTTCATCCCCATCTCCGTGGACGCGGCGACGGGCGCCTGGAACTCGCTCGACCCGGCCGACGTGCACGCCGTCCTCGAGCCCGAGCCGCCGACCCCGGTCGCCTGGGGCGTCTACGATGCCGGCGGCTACCGGGTCACCGCTCCACCCGGACCCGGCTGGGCGCTGAAGGGCGACTGGCGCGAGCGCAACATCCTCTTCGGCCGGCGCCAGCCGCTGGCCGCCATCCTGGTCGGCGTGAGCCCGGCCCTGGGCCCCGAGGGGATGGACGACGAGGACGAGCTGGCCGGCGCCTACTTCGTCGGGCGGGCGGAGCGGGACGTGATTCTCACGCTGCCCACCGGGCTCCGGGCGGTCGCCTCGGGCGAGCGCGGCCTCGAGCTCACCGGGGGCCGGCGGCTCCTCTGGGCGGCGTACGCGGTGCTTCCCGGTCCGCCGGGCGGCCCCACCCTGGAGAGCGTGGCCTACGTCTGGTTCCCGCCCGACTTCGCGACCACGGGCTGGTTCTTCTTCGTCGTCTGCACGCGGGAAGCCGCGCCGTCCACGGCCGCCGCGGACCGGGAGGCCTGCCTGGGCGTGGCCCGGAGCCTCACCCCCAGCGCCGCCCCGCCGCCCGGACGGTGACTACCAGAGCTTCTTCCCGTCGTTGGTGCGGACGTTGATCATCAGATCCCCCCGCTTCAGCGTGGAGACGAGCATGCCCATCAGCCCGTTGGTGAACGTCACCCGCGAGCCGCGGGCCTCGATCTCGTCGCCGGCGGCGAAGGTGATCAGCGGGTCGATGAAGTAGGACGGCCCGACGTCGAGCAGCACCACCCCGTACTTCTCGGTGTCGATGCCCGGCACCACCCCGAAGCGCTTGC